>NZ_SLYS01000004.1:0-442580 GCF_004341115.1 Pseudomonas sp. JUb52 | reverse complement strand
AAGGGTGGAAACGGCTTGCCATCCTCCCCCGATGATCAGTCGGGGACTATGACCTCGCAAAGAGGCCTCAGTCGAGATACAAGGGTGGAAAACCGAGGAGCGTTTTCCACGCGGGTATCGTGCCGTCGTGGATGAGGCTGCGCTTATCCACCCTACGGAGTCGAGCGCATGCCGGTGGCTTCGCGCGGGGCGGTTCCCTCACCCCAGCCCTCTCCCAGGGGGAGAGAGGGCAGAGCGGTGCGGGTGCCGTACCGTCGTGGATGAGGCTGCGCCGTCATTCACCCTACGAAATCGAGCTCAGGCGAGCCTGTGGCTTTCCTAGGTTGGGTTGAGACGGCTCCACCGTCGAAGCCCAACACGGCGGAGTCGAGCCTATGCCGGTGGCTTCGCGCGGGGTGGTTCCCTCACCCCAGCCCTCTCCCGGAGGGAGAGGGGGCGGAGCAGGTGTCTGGCGTAGCGTGGAAAACCGCAGAGCATTTTCCACGCGCGTGCGCGCCGTCGTGGATGAGGCTGCGCCGTCATCCACCCTACGGAATCGAACGCAGGCCGGGCCTATGGCGTTCGTAGGTTGGGTTGAGACGGTTTCATCGTCGAAGCCCAACGCGGCGGAGTCGAGCCTATGCCGGTGGCTTCGCGCGGAGCGGATCCCTCACCCCAGCCCTTTCCCTGAGGGAGAGGGGGCGGAGCGGTTGCCGTGACTCCGTAGGCCGGTAGCTTCGCGCGGCGCGGCTTCCTCATCCCAACCCGCTTCCTACGCCTCCTGCGCCGCCCGGACCTCGGCGGTCAGGGCCTGGAGGCGGGCGTCGAGGGCATTGAGGGCGCCGGCGTCGGCGGCGGTGTCCAGGCTCAGGCGCAGGGCGGCCAGCACCAGCAACTCGGTGGCGTCGCCGCGGCGGCGGTCGCCCTGGATGGCGACCAGTTCGTCGCGCAGGCGGGCGGCGGCCTGTTGCAGGGCGGCGCGGTCGCCTTCGGCCACCTTGAAGCGGTAGCGGCGACCGAGCACCTCCACCTCGTCGTCGGCGCCCGTCTTGGCGGTCTTCACTCGACGCTGGCCGCGTGGCGCTGCTCGGCGTCGGCGGCCACGGCCTGCTCGACGGACTGCGCGGAGAGCAGGGCCAGCAGGCCTTCCACGCGCTGACGGGTGCTGGCGCCGTGTTCTTCCTGCTCCAGCAGACTCAGTTGCAGGGTGTCGTTTTCCTCGCGCGCGGCCAGCAGGGCCTGCTCCAGTTCCTGGGTGCGGGCGGTCAGGCGCTGGTTGCGCTGCAGCAGGTCGCGGATGGCGGTTTCCAGTTCGCTCAGGGTGTTGTCCAGCATGGGCGCGGTCGTCTCTCGTGTCAGGTTCGGGACTGCCATGGGGGCAGGGGTCAGCATTCTAGGCCTCTCACCGACCACCGGCACCCCATTCGTCGTGGGCTAAGCCCTTGTTTTGCCAAGAGGTTCACGGGGGCGGCCGGCGAGCTGACCGGCTGTCAGGCAGTTGTCAGCTTGCGCTAAGGGGGCCGTAAGGCAAGACGCCTTAGCCTGGGCTCATCGCGTCGGCTGTCCTGTCCCGGCGCCCCTCGCTTCGGATGAGCCGCCATGACCGATCTGTCCCAGAGCACCGCCCCGCGCCAGCTGGACGAGCCCTTCCTGCCGTTTTCCCGGCCCAGCATCGGCGCCGAGGAAGTGGCCGCGGTGAGCCAGGTGCTGACCTCGGGCTGGATCACCACCGGGCCCCAGGCCAACCTGCTGGAAGAGCGCTTCGCCGATTCGGTGGGCACCACCCATGCCGTGGCCCTGTGCTCGGCCACCGCCGCCATGCACGTGACCCTGCTGGCACTGGACATCGGCCCGGGCGACGAGGTGATCACCCCCTCGCTGACCTGGGTCTCCACCGCCAACATGATCACCCTGATCGGCGCCACCCCGGTGTTCGTCGACGTCGACCGCGACACCCTGATGGTCTCCGCCGAGCAGGTGGCCGCCGCCATCACCCCGCGCACCAAGGCCATCGTGCCGGTGCACTACGCCGGCGCCAGCTGCGACCTGGCCCCGCTGCGCGCCCTGGCCCGCGAGCATGGCGTGGCGCTGATCGAAGACGCCGCCCACGCCGCCGGTACCCGCTACCAGGGCGAGCCCATCGGCCAGCGCGGCACTGCCATCTTCAGCTTTCACGCCATCAAGAATCTGACCTGCGCCGAAGGCGGCATGCTGGTGACCGACGACGCCACCCTGGCCGAGCGGGTGCGCCGGTTGAAATTCCACGGCCTGGCAGTGGATGCCTTCGACCGCCAGACCTTGGGTCGCAAGCCCCAGGCCCAGGTGCAGGAACCCGGCTTCAAGTACAACCTTTCGGACATCCACGCCGCCCTGGCCCTGGTGCAGCTGGATCGCCTAGGCGACATCAACAGCCGTCGCCGCCTGCTGGCCCAGGCCTACACCCAGCGCCTGGCCCATCTGCCGGTCGCGCCCCTGGCGCTGCCCGACTACGCCCAGACCCACGCCTGGCACCTCTACATCCTGCGCATCTGCCCCGAGCGGTGCGGCCTGGAGCGCGAAGCCTTCATGGCCGGCCTCAAGGCGCGCGGCATCGGCACCGGCATCCATTTCACCGCCACCCACCTGCATCCCTGGTACCGCGAGCGCTGGCCCGAGCTGGCGCTGCCCAACAGCGAATGGAATTCGGCACGGCTGTGCTCCATCCCGCTGTTTCCCGACATGACCCTCGCCGACGTCGACCGCGTGGTCGGCACCATCGAAGACCTGCTGGAGAAAGGCGCATGAAGCCCTATGCCATCGACCGGGTATCCGTGGTGATTCCCGTCTACAACGAAGAAGCCAGCCTGCCGGAACTCTTGCGCCGCACCCGCGCCGCCTGCCGCCTGCTGGATTGCCAGGTGGAGATCATCCTGGTCGACGACGGCAGTCGCGACCGCAGCGCCGAGATCCTGCAGCGGGCCGCCAGCGAGCCGGACAGCCCGGTCGTGGCGGTGCTGCTCAATCGCAACTACGGCCAGCACTCGGCGATCCTCGCCGGCTTCGAGCAGGCCCGGGGCGATCTGATCATCACCCTGGACGCCGACCTGCAGAATCCGCCGGAAGAGATCCCGCGGCTGGTGCACACCGCCGCCCAGGGCTACGACGTGGTCGGCACCGTGCGCCAGCAGCGCCAGGATTCCTACCTGCGCACCCTGCCGTCGCGGCTGATCAATCGCGCCGTACAGCGCTCCACCGGCGTCGCCATGCGCGACTACGGCTGCATGCTGCGCGCCTATCGCCGCCAGGTGGTGCAGTCGATGCTGGCCTGCCACGAGCGCAGCACCTTCATCCCGATCCTGGCCAACAGCTTCGCTCACCACACCACCGAGATCGAGGTGGCCCACGCCGAGCGCGAACACGGGGATTCCAAATACGGCTTCCTCAAGCTGATCAACCTGATGTTCGACCTGCTGACCTGCATGACCACCACCCCGCTGCGCATGCTCAGCCTGTTCGGCGGTGGCCTGGCGGTCTTCGGCTTCCTCTTCGCCGCGCTGCTGCTGGTGCTGCGCGTCACCCACGGCGCCGAGTGGGCGGCCGATGGCGTGTTCTCGCTGTTCGCCGTGCTGTTCATCTTTACCGGCGCCCAGTTCGTCGGCCTCGGTCTGCTCGGCGAGTACCTCGGCCGGGTGTACCACGACGTCCGTGCCCGGCCCCGGTTCCACGTGGAACAAGTGATCCGCGCCGCCACCCTTTCTCCTTCGCCGGCGCCGCTGCGCCAGGTCCAGTAACAGGAAAGCCCCTGATGAAAACCGCCATCGTCTTCGCCTACCACGACATCGGCTGCGCCGGCCTCGCCGCGCTGATCCAGGCCGGCTATCCCATCGCCGCCGTCTTCACTCATCCGGATGACCCGAGCGAAAACCGCTTCTTCGGTTCGGTGGCCCAGCTCTGCGCCCGCCACGGCATCCCGGTGCACGCGCCGGAAGACGTCAACCACCCGATCTGGGTCGAGCGCATCCGCGCCCTGGAGCCGGATTTCATCTTCTCCTTCTATTACCGCAACCTGCTGTCGGGCGACGTCCTGGCCTGCGCCAAGCGCGGCGCCTACAACCTGCACGGTTCGCTGCTGCCGCGCTATCGCGGTCGCGCCCCGGCCAACTGGGTGCTGGTCAATGGCGAGACCGAGACCGGCGTGACGCTGCACCGCATGGTCCAGCGCGCCGACGCCGGCGCCATCGTCGCCCAGCAGCGCGTCGCCATCGCCGCCGACGACACCGCCCTGACCCTGCACGCCAAGCTGCGCGAAGCCAGCCAGACGCTCCTGCGCGACAGCCTGCCGGCCCTGGCCGAAGGCCGGCTGACCGAGCGCGAGCAGGACGAGAGCCAGGCCACCACCTTCGGCCGCCGTAGCGCCGCCGATGGCGAGCTGGAGTGGAGCCGTCCGGCCGTGGAACTGGGCAACCTGGTACGCGCCGTGACCCAACCCTATCCGGGCGCCTTCGGCTGGATCGGTGACCGCAAGCTGATCGTCTGGAGCGCCCTGGCCCGCCAGGAAAGCCATGACCAGACCCCCGGCAGCGTGCTGAGCCTGGAGCCCCTGCGCATCGCCTGTGGCGAGGGCGTCCTGGAAATCCAGGCCGGCCAGCTGGGCGACAACGGCCTCTATCTGTCCGGTCCGCAACTGGCCCGCGAAGCCGGCCTGGTGGCCGGTGCCCGCCTGCATCGCCAGGATCGCCGCGCCAAGCGCCGCACCCGGGTGCTGATCCTGGGCGTCAACGGCTTCATCGGCAACCACCTCTCCGAGCGCCTGCTGGCCGACGGCGAGTACGAGGTCTATGGCCTCGACATCGGCTCCGATGCCATCGAGCGGCTCAAGGCCAATCCGAATTTCCACTATGTGGAAGGCGACATCTCCATCCACACCGAGTGGCTGGAATACCACATCAAGAAGTGCGACGTGGTGCTGCCGCTGGTGGCCATCGCCACCCCCATCGAATACACCCGCAATCCGCTGCGCGTGTTCGAACTGGACTTCGAGGAAAACCTCAAGATCGTTCGCCACTGCGTGAAATACGGCAAGCGCGTGATCTTCCCGTCCACCTCCGAGGTGTACGGCATGTGCCAGGACGAGCGTTTCGACGAAGACCGCTCCAACCTGGTGGTCGGCCCGATCAACAAGCAGCGCTGGATCTATTCGGTCTCCAAGCAGCTGCTCGACCGGGTCATCTGGGCCTATGGCGCCAAGGGCCTGAAATTCACCCTGTTCCGTCCGTTCAACTGGATGGGCCCGCGCCTGGATCGTCTGGACTCGGCGCGCATCGGCAGCTCCCGCGCCATCACCCAGCTGATCCTCAACCTGGTGGAAGGCACTCCGATCAAGCTGGTCGACGGGGGCGCCCAGAAGCGCTGCTTCACCGACGTCGACGACGGCATCGAGGCGCTGTTCCGCATCATCGAGAACCAGGGCGGTCGCTGCGACGGCCAGATCGTCAACATCGGCAACCCGGACAACGAAGCGAGCATCCGCGAACTGGCCGAAGAGCTGCTGGCGCAGTTCGAGGCCCATCCGCTGCGCCATGAATTCCCGCCCTTCGCCGGCTTCCGCGAGGTGGAGAGCAAGAGCTTCTACGGCGACGGCTACCAGGACGTGGCCCACCGCAAGCCCAGCGTGGAAAACGCCCGTCGCCTGATCGACTGGCAGCCGACCACCGCCATGGCCGCCACCGTCGGCAAGACGCTGGACTTCTTCCTGCGCGAAGCCCTGGCGCAGCGGGAGGCCTGATGAACACCCTGATCCCGGCCAGCCTGCGCATCGACGTGGACACCTATCGCGGCACCCGCGAAGGGGTACCGCGGCTGCTCGACCTGCTGGACGAAGCCGGGGTCAAGGCCACCTTCTTCTTCAGCGTCGGGCCGGACAACATGGGGCGCCACCTCTGGCGCCTGGTGAAGCCCACCTTCCTGTGGAAGATGCTGAGGTCCAAGGCCGCCAGCCTCTATGGCTGGGACATCCTGCTGGCCGGCACCGCCTGGCCGGGTCGGCCCATCGGTCGCGACCTCGGTCACCTGATGCGCGAGACCCGCGCCCGCGGCCACGAGGTCGGCTTGCACGCCTGGGACCACCACGCCTGGCAGGCCCATACCGGCAGCTGGAGCCTGGAGCGCCTGGGCGCCGAATTCGGCCGTGGCCTGCAGGCCCTGGAAGACATCCTCGGCGCCAGGGTCGACTGCTCCGCCGCCGCCGGCTGGCGCGCCGATCCGCGCGTGGTGCTGGCCAAGGAGGCCTTCGGCCTCAGGTACAACAGCGATTGTCGCGGCAGTGCGCTGTTTCGCCCGCGGCTGGGCAACGGCAGCCACGGCACCCCCCAGGTGCCGGTGGACATGCCGACCTTCGACGAGGTGGTCGGCCCGGAACTGGCCGCCGGTGACTGGAACAGCTATCTGCTCAAGCGCTTCCGTCCGGGGGCGCTCAACGTCTACACCCTGCACGCCGAGGTGGAAGGCATCGCCTTCGCCGACGACTTCCGCGCCCTGCTCAAGGCCGCGCGGGAGCAGGGCATCCTGTTCCTGACCCTGGGCGACCGCCTGCCGGCCGATCCGCGCCAGTTGCCCGCGGGCAACCTGGTGCGTGGCAGCCTGGCCGGCCGCCAGGGCTGGCTGGGCGTGCAGGCATGAGTCGGCGTCGCCTGTGGATGCTGCTGCCGCTGGCGCTGCTGGCCTATGCCCTGCCGCTGGCCTGGCGCGGCCTGTGGATTCCGGACGAGTCGCGCTATGCGCAGATCGCCCAGGAGCTCTGGCGGCGTGGCGACTGGGTGGTGCCGCACTTCCTCGGCCTGCCCTATTTCGAGAAGCCCATCGGCGGCTACTGGACCCAGGCCATCGCCCAGGCCTGGCTCGGTGACTCGCTGTTCAGTGTGCGCCTGGTGCCACTGCTGGCCAGTCTGGCCACCGCCGCCCTGGTGGTGCGCCTGACCCGGCTGATCTGGCAGGACCGCCCGCTGGCGCTGCTCGCCGGGGTGGTCTATCTCTCCTGCGTGGCCGTGGCGGGGCTGGCCACCTACGTGACCCTCGACGCCCAGTTCGCTTTCTGGATGGCCCTGGCGCTGCTCGCGCTCTGGCAGGCCCAGGCCGCCGAGACCCGCGGCGCGGCCCTGGTGCAATGGGCGCTGCTGGGGCTGGCCTGTGGCTGCGGCCTGCTGACCAAGGGCTTTCTCGCCCTGGTGCTGCCGGTGCTGGTAGCCGTGCCCTTCTTCATCCTGCAGCGGCGGCTGGGCGAGTTGCTCTGCCGCGGTCCCCTGGCGGTGCTGGTGGCGATCCTGGTGGTGGCCCCCTGGGCGCTGCTGGTGGCCCAGCGCGATGCGGATTTCTGG
The DNA here is from genome assembly GCF_004341115.1 of Pseudomonas sp. JUb52. Lineage (NCBI taxonomy): Bacteria > Pseudomonadati > Pseudomonadota > Gammaproteobacteria > Pseudomonadales > Pseudomonadaceae > Pseudomonas > Pseudomonas sp. JUb52. Next base: position 435,249 of record NZ_SLYS01000004.1, on the reverse strand, counting down.
AATTTCTTCTTCTGGCACGAGCACATCCAGCGTTTCGCCGGCCAGGATGCCCAGCACGAGCGGCCGTTCTGGTTCTATGGCCCGGTGCTGCTGCTGGCCATCCTGCCCTGGGCCGGCCTCCTGCCGCGTACCCTGGGCCAGCTCTGGCAGGACCGGCGTCACCGCGGCACCGCCTTCCTCGGCATCGCCGTGGTCGGCCAGCTGCTGTTCTTCAGCCTCAGCCGCGGCAAGCTGCCGACCTACCTGCTGCCGACCCTGGCCGCCCTGGTGCCGCTGCTGGCGCGCACCCTGCAGGAGGCGGGCCGGCGCGGCGCCACCGGTGCCCTGCGCCTGAACGGCCTGTGCAATCTGCTGCTGGGCCTGGCCGGCCTTGCCGCCCTGCTGATCTATGGCGGTCGCCTCTATGAGAGCGGCGAAGGCCTGACCCGCGCCCTGGCCCTGCTGGCGCCCCTGGCGCTGCTGCTGGCCGGCCTGGCCGCGCTGGTCTGGCCGCGGCGCACCCTGCTGGCGCCGGCCCTGGCGCTCTGGGTGCTGCTGCCGCTGCTGTCCATCGCCCTGCCCAACGGCCTGGTCGACAACAAGCTGCCGAGCACCTTCATCCAGGCCCAGCTCGGCCACTTCAAGAATGCCGGCCTGCTGGTCAGCAACGACCTCGGCGTAGCCGCCAGCCTGGCCTGGGCCACCCACCGCGATGACGTGGTGCTGGTGGGCGGTCCGGGCGAACTCAAGTACGGCTTCGCCCGTGAGCCGGCCAGCGGCCGGCTGATCGAAGAGCGCGACCTGGCCGCCTGGCTCGCCGCCCATCGCGACCAGGGTCCGGTGGCCATCCTCCTGCGGGTCGACGGTCCCAGCGATCGCCAGCTGCTCGACAGCCTGCCCGAGCCCGGCGAGAGCATCGCCAGCGAGCGCCTGGTGCTGCTGGTCTATCCGAGGCCGACGCCATGACCGCCCTCGACGGCCTGCTGATCGCGGTGGTGATCGGCCTCACCAGCGCCGGCCAACTGGGCCAGAAGCGCGCGGTAGCCGCCGGCAATGCCCTGGCCGCACGCCTGCGCTCGCCCTGGCTGTGGGGCGCCCTGGTCTGCCTGGGCCTGGCCCTGCTGGTCTGGTGCGCGGTGCTGCAGCGGGTGCCGGTGGGCGTCGCCTATCCCCTGCTGTCGCTCAACACCCTGGCGGTAACCCTGCTGGCGCGCCTGGTGTTCGGCGAGGTGGTGGACGCCCGCGCCTGGTGTGGCTGCCTGTGCATCGTCGCCGGCGCCGCGCTGCTGGGTGGCCAGCTATGAACGGCCTGCTGCCCCTCGGCCTGAGCATCCTGCTCACCACCCTGGCGCAACTCGCCCTGCGCGCGGCGCTGGTGCGGCTGCCGGCCATGGCCAGCTGGGCCGGCGCGCCCGCGGCGCTGCTGAGCGCGGCCGGGCTGCTGCTGGCCCTGGGCATCCTCTGCTACGGCCTGTCGCTGCTGGCCTGGCTGGCCGCCCTGGCGCGCCTGCCGCTGGGTCGCGCCTATGCGGCGCTCGGCCTCTCCTACGTCTTCGTCCACCTCGGCGCGGCCTGGCTGCCAGGCGCCGCCGAATCCTTCACCCCCTGGAAAACCCTGGGCGTCGCGCTGGTGGTGGCCGGCGTCGCCCTCGTCGGCGGGCCCCGCGCCAGCGCCGCTCCCACCCTGAGGAATACCCTATGAACATCAGCGTTTTCGGCATCGGCTACGTGGGTCTGGTGCAGGCCGCCGTGCTGGCGGAAGTCGGCCACCAGGTGGTGTGCATGGACATCGACCGCGCCAAGATCGACAAGCTCAAGCGCGGCGAGGTGACCCTCTATGAGCCGGGTCTGGAAGATCTGGTACGCAGCAACTTGGCCGCCGGCCGCCTGGTGTTCACCCACGAGGCCGCCGAGGCCGTGGCCCATGGCGCCGTACAGTTCATCGCCGCGGGCACCCCGCCGGCCGCCGATGGTTCGGCCGATCTGTCCGCCGTCTTCTCCGTGGCCGAGACCATCGCCCGCCTGCGGCGCGAGCCGCTGATCGGCCAGCCGGTCTCCCGCGATCCGCTGCTGGTGGTGAACAAGTCCACCGTGCCGGTGGGTACTGGCGACCGTGTCCGCGCGCTGATCCACGAGGTGCTCGCCGAAGAGGGCCGCACCCTGCACGTGGAGGTGGTCTCCAATCCGGAGTTCCTCAAGGAAGGCGCGGCCATCGCCGACTGCAAGAAGCCCGATCGCATCGTGGTGGGTACCGACTCGCCCGTGGCCCGCGACGTGATGCGCGAACTCTATGCGCCCTTCAACCGCAACCATGACCGCATCCAGTGCATGGACCTGCGCAGCGCCGAGCTGGCCAAGTACGCCGCCAACAGCCTGCTGGCGGTCAAGATCAGCTTCATCAACCAGATCGCCGAGCTGGCCGAGCACGTCGGCGCCGACATCGAGGCGGTGCGCCAGGCCATCGGTGCCGATCCGCGCATCGGCCACCACTTCATCTACCCGGGCTGCGGCTACGGCGGCTCCTGCTTCCCCAAGGACCTGCAGGCACTGATCCGTACTGGCGAGGAAAACCAGGTGGAGCTGGACCTGCTGCGCGCCGTGGAAGCCATCAACGTGCGCCAGAAGACCAAGCTGTTCGAGCGCATCAACACCTACTTCGACGGTGACCTGCGCGGCCGCACCTTCGCCCTCTGGGGTCTGGCCTTCAAACCCAACACCGACGACATGCGCGATGCGCCCAGCCGGGTGCTGATGGAAGCCCTCTGGGCAGCCGGCGCCAAGGTACGCGCCTTCGATCCGGTGGCCATGGCCGAGGCCCAGCGCCTCTATGGCCACGACGAGCGCCTGGCGTTGATGGGCACCCCCGAGGCCGCCCTGGCCGGGGCCGATGCCCTGGTCATCTGCACCGAGTGGCAGCAGTTCAAGGCGCCGGACTTCGATCTGATCGCCCGCCAGCTCAACCAGCCGGTGATCTTCGACGGGCGCAACCTGTTCGATCCCGAGCGCATGGAGCGTCGCGGCATCGAGTACTTCGCCATCGGCCGTGGCGCCGCCCTGGGCGGTCCCCAGGTCACCCGCCGCGTGGACGCCGCCTGATGGTCTCGCCCATGCCCCTGACTCCACGCAGCGCGCCGCTCGCCGCGCTGCCGGCTGCCAGTCGCCTGCGCCGCGAAAGCCTGCTGCTCGGGGTGGTCGCCACCCTGATGTTCACCCTCGGCATCTGGAACCAGGCGCCCCAGGGCTTCGACGGTCGCTGGGCGGTCTTTCTCGGCGAGATGTTTCGCCATGGCCCGTCCTTTTTCGCCACCACCTACGGCCAGCCCTATCCGGACTATCCCGGCACCGCCACGTGGCTGAGCTGGCTGGCCGCGCGGGTGATCGGCGCGCCCAATCACCTGGCCAACGTGCTGCCCACCGCCCTGGCCTCGGCCGCGGTGCTGGCGCTGACCTATCGCCTGCTGGCCGATACCCGCCGCGCCTGGGCGCTGCTCACGGTGCTGCTGGTGGCCCTAACTCCGCAGTGGCTGGAAAAGGCCCGCGCGGTCTGCCTGGACCAGCTGGTCGCCCTGGTGGTGCTGCTCTGCTTCTACCTGCTCTACAGCGCCGACCGTGACGGTCGCCCGCTGCGCCGCCTGCTGGTGCTGCCGCTGTTCGCCCTGGGCTTCGCCATCCGTGGTCCGCTGGGCCTCATCGAGCCCTGCGGCGTGGTCTGCCTCTACTGGCTGGTGGTGGCCTGGGGCGAACCGGCCCGGCGCACCCTCGCCCTGCAGCGCCTGTTCGGCTACGGCCTGGCCGGTCTGGCGCTGCTCGCCCTCGGCTGGTGGACGCTGATCCAGCTCGCCCACCACGAGGGTGGGGCGGATTTCGCCGCCGAGGTCTGGCACATGCAGGTCACCGGCCGGCTGGACGAGAGCGGCAAGCCGTTCTGGTTCTATCTGCAGCTGGGGCTCTATCGCTATCTGCCGGTGCTGCCGCTGGCGCTGCTGGTGCTGGCGGCCGAGCGCCGCCGCCTGCTGGCCTGGCCGCACACCGCCCAGCGCCGGCTGCTGCTGGGGCTGGCCGGCAGCGGTCTGCTGATCTTGGTCGGGTTGTCCATCCCGCACTTCAAGCGCGCCTACTATGTGGTGCCCATGGTGCCCTTCCTGGCCGCCCTCGCCGCCCATGGCCTCCTGCGCGCCGAGGGCGGGTTCCGCCGCATCGCGCCGGTCTACACCGCGCTGGTGCTGGCGCTGCCCGGGCTGGCGCTGGTGGCCATGCTGGTCTGTCGTCACCTCTGGCAGCGCCACGGCTACTGGCCGGATGTCTCCCTGGCGCTGCTGGTGCCGGCCTTCGTCCTGCTGCAGATCGCCGCCCTGGTCAGCTGGCGCCGGCTGGACGGCAGTCGCCGCCTGCTGACGCTGAGCGCCCTGGCGCTGGCCGCCCAGTGGCTGATGCTGGTCACGGTGGTGGAGCCGGCCCAGGACCTGCAGTACGACACCCGCGGCTTCGTCCAGCAGGTGGAAGGTCTACGCCAGCAGCAGCCGGGTCCCCTGGTGTTCTTCGGCCTCGGCCAGGACAGCTGGGCGATCCGCTACATGATGAACCTGGACCACGACGAGCAGCCGATCTTCATCGCCCGGCCGCAGGTCGCGGACCTGGCGCACCTGCCGTCCGGCGCCTGGATCATCCTCGCCCGCGACGACCGCGAATTGCTGGCGGGCACCCCGCTGGCCGACCTCACCCCGGTGCTGGGGCGCCGCCTCAACGGCAATCCCTGCCTGGTGTATCGCCTGCCCTGAAGTCCCCGGAGCCGCTCGCCCTAGCGAGCGGCTCCGGCGTCTCGCGAGAACTCCAGGATGCGGTTGCGCCCCTGCTCGGCGACCAGGTAATGACCGTCGCCGCGCGGGATCAGTGTCTGCGCCGAGCGCAGGTGCGAGAGCACCGTGACCAGGCGGCCATCGGGCTGCACCAGCAGCACCCGGGCGCCGTGGGTGGCGTCTTCGGTGATCCACAGGCCATCGGCCGAGCACTGCACGAAACCGGGCGCATCGAGGCCCGAAGCCACCAGGGTATCGGTACCCCCGGGCTGCCACTGCTTGACCCAGCCCTTGGCCTTTTCGGTATAGAACAGCCGGCCATCCGGGCAGCGCGCCACCCCTTCGCCTTCTTCCAGGCCGTCGCGCAGCACCGCCAGGCGACGCTGCTGCGGGTCGTAGCTGAGCAGGCGACCGGGGGGGGCAGGTCCTCGATGGCATAGAGGGTCTGGCCATCGGTGGCGACGCCCTCGACGTCGTTGCCGTCGAATAGAGACTGGTGCTGGCCATCGCGCAGGAGAAACACCGGCAGCGGTCCGCCTTCCTGGCTGACCACCAGGCCGCCCTGGAACATGACCAGGCCATCGGGCTTGGACAACTCGCCCAGCACCGGCTGCCGCTCGCCATTGTCCAGCAGCCGCAGCAGGCTGCCGCGGCGACTGGAAAATTCCTGGGTCACGAACAGGCTGCCATCGGCGTCCAGGGCCAGGGCGCTGACCATGGGGATGTCGGTGGCGACTTCCCGATAGCGCCAGCCTTCGGCCGCACTGACCGGGTAGAAATGCCGCCAGACCGGATAGGCGAAGCCCGCGGCCAGCACGGCGACGCCCAGCGCCAGACCCTGACACCAGCCCAGGCGCGGAACACGACGCATGGCGATATCTCTGTGGCTGAACGTTGACCGGGCAGTCTAGCGGCCCGGGCGTGAAGAATCCGTCGCCGGCACCCTGGGTGCCGGCGGGGAGGGGGCCTCAGGCGACGAGGAAGGCCTCGGTCAGCTTGACCCAGTAGCGCGCGCCCACCGGCAGCAGGGCGTCGTTGAAGTCATAGGCCGGGTTGTGCAGGTTGGCGCTCGGGCCGTTGCCGACGAACAGGTAGCAACCGGGCACCTGCTGCAGCATGTAGGCGAAGTCCTCGCTGGCCGGGATGGGCGCGAAGGGGTGCAGGGCCTCGGCGCCAAAGTGCTCGACTGCCACCTGGCGGGCGAAGGCGGTGGGGCCGTCGTGGTTGACCAGCACCGGATAACCGCGCTGATAGTCCAGCTCGGCGGTGGCGCCGAAGCTTTCCGCCTGGGCGCGCACCAGGGCGCCGATGCGTTGCTCCAACAGGTCGCGGGTGCTGTCCTGGAAGGCGCGGATGGTGAGCTTCATCTCCACCGCGTCGGGAATGACGTTGGAAGCCTCGCCGCCGTGGATGCTGCCCACGGTGATCACCGCCGTATCCAGCGGCGCCACGTTGCGCGAGACCACGGTCTGCAGCGCCATCACCGTGGCCGCGCTGGCGACGATGGGATCGACCGCCTTGTCCGGCACCGCGCCGTGGCCGCCCTGGCCGCGGATGCGCAGGAGGGCGGTATCGGACGAGGCCATGGCGGCGCCGTCGACAAAGCAGAACTTGCCGGTGGGCACGCCGGGCATGTTATGCAGGCCGAACACCTGGTCGCAGGGAAACAGCTCGAAGAGGCCGTCCTGCATCATCTTCAGGGCGCCGCCCAGGCCTTCCTCGGCCGGCTGGAAGATCAGGTGCAGGGTGCCGTCGAAGGCGCGGGTCTCGGCCAGGCAGCGGGCGGCGGTGAGCAGGGTGGTGGTGTGGCCGTCGTGACCGCAGGCGTGCATGCGCCCCGGGTGCTGGCTGGCGTAGTCGAGGCCGGTGGTCTCCAGGATCGGCAGGGCGTCCATGTCGGCGCGGATGCCCAGCACCTTGCTGCCGCTGCCGGCGCGCAGGGTGCCGACCACCCCGGTGCCGCCCAGCCCGCGATGGACCTCGTAGCCCCAGCCGGCGAGGGCGGCGGCCACCAGGTCGCTGGTGCGCTGTTCCTGGTAACCCAGTTCGGGATGGCGGTGGATGTCGCGGCGCAGGGCGACCATGTCCGGCAGGTAGCCGGCGATATGACGGGCGGTGGCGTCTTGATCCGCAGCGGTGGCAAGGCTCATGGCGATCTCTCTCAATCCAGGTGGCGTTCGGGATAGCTCAGCAGTGCCAGCCATCCTATCAGCAGCATGCCGATCAGGTACCAGGCCGGGGCGAGCGGGCTGCCGGTGGCGCCGATCAGCCAGGTGGCGATGAACTGGGCGGTGCCGCCGAACAGGGTCACCGCCAGGGCGTAGGTCATGGCCAGGCCCGTGGCGCGCACCGGGCGCGGCAGGCCGGCGAGGATCAGCAGCAGTCCGGCGGTCATATTGACGCTCATGGCGGTGATCACCACGAAGCGGGCGGCAAAGGCCAGGCCCTGGGTGGTGGGGTCGTTCAGCCAGACGAAGGCCGGGTAGATGCCCAGCAAGGCCACCGCCAGGCTGATAAGGGCCACCGGCTTGTAGCGACCGAAGCGATCCAGCAGCAGTCCGGCGGCCAGGGCCGCGGCCATCTGCACGGCGCTGGAGGCCACCCCGGCCAGATAGGCGCTGGTGGCCGGCAGGCCGACGATGCGGGTCATGTAGGTGGGCATGTAGAACTGCATCAGATAGGTCAGCAGGGTGGCCGACATCACGATCAACAGGCCCAGGCCGAAGCGCCGCGGGTGCTCGCGCAGGAAGGCCCGCACCGGACCGCCCTCGACCGAGCCGGCGCCGCTCCAGGTCTCGTCCACCTGGCGGCGGATATAGAGGCCGACCGGGATGATCAGCAAACCGACCAGGAAGGGGATGCGCCAGCCCCAGGCGTGCAGCTCGGCCTCGGACAGGCTGCGGGTGAGTAGGGCGCCCAGGCCGGCGCCGAGCAGGGCGCTGCCGCCCTGGCTGATCACCTGCCAGCTGACGTGGAAGCCACGCCGGCCGGGGCTGGCCGATTCCAGCAGCAGGGTGGTGGCGGCGCCGATCTCGCCGCCGGCGGAGAAGCCCTGCAGCAGGCGCCCCAGCAGCAGGATCAGCGGCGCGGCGATGCCGATCTGGGCGTGGGTCGGGGTAAAGGCGATCAGGGCGCTGCCCAGGCCCATCAGCGAAATGGTCAGCAGCATGGCCTGCTTGCGCCCGTGGCGGTCGGCATAGGCGCCCAGCACCATGCTGCCCAGGGGGCGCATGACGAAGCCGACGCCAAAGACGCCAACCGCCATCAGCAGGGAGCCGTAGGGCGTATCCGAAGGGAAATACAGCTGGCCGATGATGGCGGCGAAAAAGCTGAAGACGGTGAAGTCGAACATCTCCAGGCCGTTGCCGAGACTGGCCGCGGCGATCAGCTTGGCCCGCGAGGGCGTGGCGACCGTGCTGGCGGGGGCCGCGTCGGCACGGGAGGAGGACGTCGGAAGAGCCTGGGCCATGGTGCGTTCCTCTGCACTGAGATGAATGCTTAGCTATGCAAATGACGGTCCGAGCCGCGCGGGCCGCGTGCCTGGGCGGTCGTGGCGGGGCCGGAGACCGGGCGTGCGCCAGGGTGGTGCAGCGCAGGCCCTCTTGCAGCCTAGTCGAACCTGCCGGCGCGGCTGGCACTTGCTCATAAATCCGTCACAATGCGCGCCTAGAGTGCCGGCTTGCGCCTGAGCGTCGCCGGCCCAGGCCTGTCACCCATCTCCGCGAGGAATCCGGCATGGACATCAAAGGTCCGCTGACCGCTGTGGCGCTTGCCCTGGCGCTAGGTGGCACGACCGCTCGGGCCGAGGGCGTCGACCCGGCCATCCCCGACTACCAGAAGGTGAGCGGGATCTCTGGCAACTTGTCGAGCGTGGGCTCCGATACCCTGGCCAATCTGGTGACGCTCTGGGCCGAGAGCTACAAGCGCGAGTATCCCAACCTCAATATCCAGATTCAGGCGGCCGGTTCGTCCACGGCGCCCCCGGCGCTGACCGAGGGCACCGCCAGCATCGGACCCATGAGTCGCAAGATGAAGGACGCCGAGCTGCAGGCCTTCGAGCAACGCTTCGGCTACCCGCCCACCGCGGTGCCGGTCGCCATCGATGCCCTGGCGATCTTCGTCAACAAGGACAATCCCCTGCGGCAGCTGACCCTGGAGCAGGTCGATGCGATCTTTTCCAGCACCCGGCTCTGCGGCGGTCCGCGCGAGCTCAAGACCTGGGGCGACCTGGGCCTGACCGGCGACTGGGCCAAGCGGCCGATCCAGAGGTTCGGGCGCAATTCGGTGTCGGGCACCTACGGCTACTTCAAGGAAGCGGCGCTGTGCCGTGGCGACTTCCGCGCCAACGTCAACGAGCAGCCCGGCTCGGCCTCAGTGGTCCAGGCCATCAGCCAGTCCCTGGGTGGCATCGGCTACTCCGGCATCGGCTACCAGACCGCCAGCGTCCACACCCTGGCGCTGGCCCGCCAGGGCACCACCGACTTCGTCGAGGACAACCAGGAAAACACCCTCTCCGGGCGCTACCCCCTGGCGCGCTATCTCTACGTCTATGTGAACAAGGCGCCCAATCGCCCGCTCAACCCCCTGGAAGGGGAATTCCTGCGGCTAATCCTCTCGCGCAGCGGCCAGGAAGCCGTGGTCAAGGACGGTTATATCCCCTTGCCGACGGCGGTGGTGCAGCAGGCCCTGAAGACCCTGGGCTACTGAGCGCCCGGCACCCTGCGCCCGTCCCGGGCGTAGCGCCTCTGGCCGTCCATTCGCTGTAACCTTTCTGTCACACGACGTGATTAGGCTCTGCGCCATGAAATCCCCGGTACCTCCGTCCCCGCCCGATCCTCGCGGCCCTGCTCGGCTGGACTTCAACACGCCTGCACTGCGCCGGCGGCGGCGCTGGCGGGCCCTGCAGGATCGCCTGATACGGGGCTCGGTGCTGGCTGGTGGCCTGGCCGTGCTGGCCACCATCACCCTGATCTTCTTCTATCTGGCCTATGTGGTGCTGCCGCTGCTGCGCGGCGCCAGCCTCGAGGCCCAGCCGCTGCCCCAGCCCGATTGGCTGGCGACTGCCGGGGCGCCGCTGCTGTTGGGCATCGACGAACAGAATCGCCTCGGTCTGCACCTGTCCCCGGCCGGCGAAGCCATCTTCTTTACCCTAGCCGACGGCCAGGCAGTCATGCGCGAGCGCCTGCCGCTGCCGCCCGGCGTCACCGTCAGCAGCCAGGCCCAGGACGCCCCCCGCGGGCTGATCGCCCTGGGCCTGTCCGATGGTCGCGTGCTGGTGGCGCACAAGCGCTATGTTTCCCGTTATTCCCAGGGCAACCGGGTCATCACCCCGGAACTGGACTTTCCCTACGGGCGCGAGCCCCTGGACCTGGGCGCTTCGCGTAGCGCTCTGGAGCGCGTCGCCATCGCCGGTGACGAGGATCTGCTGGTGCTGGCCGGTGCCCAGGGCAACCGGGTGACCGCGCTGCGCCTGTCCGGGCTGGCCGCGCCGGTGACCGGTGGCGCGGCCACGCCGGTACGCACCTCGCTCTCCCTCGGACCACTCAACACCGCGGCCAAGGCGCTCTACCTCGACCCTCGCGGCCACTGGCTCTATGCCCTCAATGGTCGCGCCCAGGCGGACGTCTTCGACCTGCGCGACGGCAGTCTCAACGGCCACTACAAGCTGCTCGACGCGGCCGACGACGAGGTCACCGCCAGCGCCCAGCTCCTGGGCGGCGTGTCCCTGCTGGTGGGTACCGCCAAGGGCGGCATCGGCCAGTGGTTCATGGTCCGTGGCCAGGACGGCGAGCCGGTGCTGCGGCACATCCGCAGCTTCCAGCTGGGTACGGCGCCCATCGTCCAGCTGGTGGCCGAGCAGCGGCGCAAGGGCTTCCTGGCGCTGGATGCCACGGGCGAGCTGGGGGGCTTCCACAGCACCGCCGGGCGCACCCTGTTGCGCGAGCAGATCGCCCCCGCCGCCGGGGTGCTGGCGCTGTCGCCGCGCGCCGATCGGCTGCTGCTGGAGGAAAACGGCCGGCTGCTCGGCTTCCGCCTGGACAATCCGCACCCGGAGGTCTCCTGGTCGGCGCTCTGGGGCAAGGTCTGGTACGAGAATTACGAAGCGCCGGCGCGGGTCTGGCAGTCCAGCGCCGCCACCGCGGACTTCGAACCCAAGCTGAGCCTGGCACCGCTGACCTTCGGCACCCTAAAGGCGGCCTTCTACGCCATGCTGTTCGCCGCGCCCCTGGCCATCGCCGCAGCGGTCTATACCGCCTACTTCATGGCGCCGCGCATGAGACGCACGGTCAAGCCGGTCATCGAGCTGATGGAAGCCCTGCCCACGGTGATCCTCGGCTTCTTCGCCGGGCTGTTCCTCGCGCCCTTCGTGGAAAATCACCTGCCGGGGCTGTTCAGCCTGCTGTTGCTCCTGCCACTGAGCATTCTCGCCGCGGGCTTTGGCTGGTCGCGGCTGCCGCTGACGCTGCGCGAGCGCATCCCGGAAGGCTGGGAAAGCCTGCTGCTGTTGCCGGTGGTGCTGCTGACCATCGCCCTGGCGCTGTGGCTCAGTCCCTGGCTGGAGGGCCTGCTCTTCGCCGGTGACCTGCGCCTCTGGCTGAGCCAGACCCTGGGCATCGCCTACGACCAGCGCAACGCCCTGATCATTGGCCTGGCCATGGGCTTCGCGGTCATCCCCAATATCTTCTCCATCGCCGAAGACGCCATCTACAGCGTGCCGCGCAGCCTGACCCTGGGCTCGCTGGCGCTGGGCGCCACTCCCTGGCAGACCCTGGTGCGGGTGGTGCTGCTCACTGCCAGCCCGGGCATCTTCTCGGCGCTGATGATCGGCCTCGGCCGCGCCGTGGGCGAGACCATGATCGTACTCATGGCCACCGGCAACACCCCGATCATGGATGCCAACCTGTTCGAGGGCATGCGCACCCTGGCGGCCAACATCGCCGTGGAGCTGCCCGAATCCGAGGTGGGCGGCACCCATTACCGGCTGCTGTTCCTGGCCGCCCTGGTGCTGCTCAGCTTCACCTTCCTGATGAACACCCTGGCCGAACTGATTCGCCAGCGGCTGAGGAAAAAATATGCGGCCCTCTAGCGCTGGCACGCCGCCAGGGCAGGGCGCCGGGCAGCGACGCTCCCTGGGCGCCTGGCTGCGCGGCGGCGCGCCCGGGGTCTGGCTCAGCGCCGGCGCCGTGGCCATCGCCGTGCTCATGACCCTGGGCCTGATCGGCATCCTCGCCGTGCGCGGCCTGGCGCACTTCTGGCCGGCCGAGGTGGTGCAGGCGCGCTACACGCCGCCGGGCCTGGAACCGCGCCTGGTACTCGGCCAGGTGGTGGACCAGGAGACGATACCGGCCGAGCGGCTGCGCAGCGCCGGGGTGACCCTGCCGACGGATAGCGGCGAAACCCTGACCCGCGAACTCTTCAAGCTGGGCAATCGCGACCTCTATGGCAGCGATTTTGTCTGGCTGGTCGGCGACTGGCTGCGGGATCGCCAGACCCCAGCCGATGCCCTGGTGCTTGAGCGCCGCGAATGGGGCAACTTCTACGGTTATGCGCTGGAGGTGCGCGAAGAGGGGCGCCAGGTGGCCAAGGGCGCCGCGGCCGTGCCCGAGCTGCAGCGCCGCCTGCTGCGCACCCGCGACCTGAGCGACCGCCTGGAGCGCCTCGAAAAGCAGGACATCGGCAGCGTCAACTACGCCCTGGAGCGGCTGCGCTTGGAGGGCCGCGGCCTGGAGCTGGACGGCCGTCTCGACGCTACCTCCCAGGCCGATCTCGCCGCCCGTCGCGCCGAGCTCGAAGCCCGTTACGACGGCCTGGAAGACCAGTTGGCCAGCCTGCGCCAGGAACGCCGGCGCGACAGCGTGGTGCTGCGCGACGTCGAAGGCCGCACCCTGGAACTCAATCTGTCGCGCATCGTGCGCGCCTACCAGCCCAACGCCATGGGCCTGGGCGCCAAGCTCGGCTTCTATGGCAGCAAGCTGTGGGAATTCCTCAGCGCCGATCCGCGCGAGGCCAACACCGAGGGCGGCGTCTTCCCAGCCATCTTCGGCACCGTGATGATGACCCTGCTGATGGCGGTGATCGTCACCCCCTTCGGCGTCATCGCCGCCATCTACCTGCGCGAATACGCCCGCCAGGGTCCGCTGACCCGCACCATCCGTATCGCGGTCAACAACCTCGCCGGGGTGCCGGCCATCGTCTATGGCGTCTTCGGCCTGGGTTTCTTCGTCTATGTGCTGGGTGGCTCCCTGGATCAGCTGTTCTTCCAGGCCAGCCTGCCCACGCCGACCTTTGGCACCCCGGGGCTGCTGTGGGCTTCGCTGACCCTAGCGATCCTCGCCGTGCCGGTGGTGATCGTCGCCACCGAAGAAGGCCTGGCGCGCATTCCCCGCAGCATCCGCGAGGGGTCCCTGGCGCTGGGCGCGACCCAGGCCGAGACCCTGTGGAAGGTGGTGCTGCCGCTGGCCAGTCCGGCGATGATGACCGGGCTGATCCTGGCCGTGGCCCGCGCCGCCGGCGAGGTGGCGCCTCTGATGCTGGTGGGGGTGGTCAAGCTGGCGCCCTCGCTGCCGCTGGACGGCAACTATCCCTATCTGCACCTGGATCAGAAGATCATGCACCTGGGCTTCCATATCTATGACGTCGGCTTCCAGAGCCCCAACGTGGAAGCCGCCCGCCCGCTGGTCTATGCCACCGCGCTGCTGCTGGTGCTGGTGATCGCCGGGCTGAACCTGTCCGCCGTGTTCCTGCGCAACCGGCTGCGCGAAAAGTACCGGCTGCTGGAAGACTAGCGCCTCGGAGAACCCATGCCTTCCGATTCCTCCATCTTCAGAACCGCCGCCGCCTACGCGGCCAGCGCCCAGCCTGCGGCGAGCGAAGGTGGCGTGGCCCTGTCGGTGCCGCGGCTCAATCTGTTCTACGGCAAGAAGCAGGCCCTGCAGGACATCGCCCTGGAGATCCCGCGCCAGCGAGTCACCGCCTTCATCGGCCCCAGCGGCTGCGGCAAGTCGACGCTGCTGCGCTGCTTCAATCGCATGAACGACCTGGTGGAAGACTGCCGCATCGACGGCGAGATCCTGCTCGACGGCCAGAACATCTATGCCCGCGGCACCGAGATCGCCGAGTTGCGGCGGCGTGTGGGCATGGTGTTCCAGAAGCCCAATCCCTTTCCCAAGAGCATCTATGAGAATGTCGTCTACGGCCTGCGCATCCAGGGCATCAAGCAGAAGCGGGTGCTCGACGAGGCGGTGGAGTGGGCGCTGCATGGCGCGGCGCTGTGGGACGAGGTCAAGGATCGCCTGCACGAGTCGGCCCTGGGCCTTTCCGGCGGCCAGCAGCAGCGGCTGGTGATCGCCCGCACCATCGCCGTGCAGCCCGATGTGCTCCTGCTCGACGAACCCTGTTCGGCGCTGGACCCCATTTCCACCCTCAAGGTGGAGGAGCTGATCCACGAACTGAAACAGCGCTACACCATCGTCATCGTCACCCACAACATGCAGCAGGCGGCGCGGGTCTCCGACTACACCGCCTTCATGTACATGGGCCAGCTGGTCGAACACGGCGACACCGACACCCTCTTCACCAACCCGGCGAAGCGGCAGACCGAAGACTACATCACCGGCCGCTACGGCTAGTTCCAGGCAGGCCGGTGCCCCACCCGGCGACTCGCTCCTCTCAGGCAGGACTGACAGCATGATCAACAAAGAAGGCCACACGCAGCACATCTCCCAGCAATACAACGTCGAACTGGAAGAGGTCCGCAGCCACCTGCTGGCCATGGGCGGTCTGGTGGAAAAGCAGGTCAGCGACGCCGTGCGCGCGGTGATCGACGCCGATGCCGGGCTGGCGCGCCAGGTGCGCACCATCGACGACCAGATCGACATCATGGAGCGCGGCATCGACGAGGAATGCCTGCGCATCCTCGCTCGCCGTCAGCCTGCGGCCTCCGATCTGCGCCTGATCATCAGCATCTCCAAGTCGGTGATCGACCTGGAGCGTATCGGCGACGAGGCCTCCAAGATCGCCCGTCGCGCCATCGAGCTGACCGAGGACGGCGAGGCCCCCCGCGGCTACGTCGAGGTCCGCCACATCGGCGAGCAGGTGCGCAAGATGGTCCACCAGGCGCTGGACGCCTTTGCCCGCTTCGACGCCGAACTGGCCCTCTCGGTGGCCCAGTACGACAAGCTGATCGACCGCGAATACAAGTCCGCCCTGCGCGAACTGGCCACCTACATGATGGAAGACCCGCGCTCCATCTCGCGGGTGCTGAGCATCATCTGGGTGCTGCGCTCCCTGGAGCGGGTCGGCGACCATGCGCGCAACATCGCCGAACTGGTGATCTACCTGGTGCAGGGTACCGACGTACGGCACATGGGCCTCAAGCGCATGGCCGAAGAGGTCAATCGGTCGCGCGAATGATCCGCCCGGTCACTCCCCGGGTGGCGTGCCGAACCTGCCTGCTATGCTGGAAGACTTGGCATGGAGTGACCGATGAGCAAGTTGAACGTACTGGTGGTGGATGACGCGCCCTTCATTCGCGATCTGATCAAGAAGGGCCTGCGCAACCTGTTTCCCGGGCTGACGGTGGACGAGGCGGCCGATGGTCGCCGCGCCCAGACGATGCTCGGCAAGCAGCGCTTCGACCTCATCCTCTGCGACTGGGAAATGCCCGGCATGACCGGTCTGGAACTGCTGAGCTGGTTTCGCGCCCAGCCGGACCACAAGGGCGTGCCCTTCATCATGGTCACCAGCCGCGGCGACAAGGAAAACGTCGTCCAGGCCATCCAGGCCGGCGTGTCCGACTACATGGGCAAGCCCTTCTCCAACGAACAGCTGGCGGCCAAGGTCAAGAAGGCCCTGCAGCGCACCGGCAAGCTCGCCGAGTTGCAGGCCGGCGCCCAGCCGCGCCCGGCCACCGGCTTCGCCAATGATTCCCTCGGTGCCCTGACCGCCGGCCGCAGCGACGTGGTCCAGCCCACCGCCGCACCGGTCGCGGCGCCGGCTGCCGCCTCCAGTGCCGCCCTGCTCACCGGCAGCGCGCCGCCGCCACCCGCCCGTGGCAAGCCCGCCGCCAACTTCGGTCAGGGCCAGCTGCGCCTGCCCAACGCCAGCATGGCCTGTCTGATCAAGGCCATCAGCATCAAGGAAGCCCTGCTGGTGGTGCGCCGTGGCGATCCGCTGCCGCAGATCCTGGAAACCGCCGTGCTCGACCTGGAGCAGGGCGAAGACGGCAATGACGTGGCGCGTCTCAATGGCTATCTGCATTCTCTCAGCGCGGTGGAAGCGACGCCGGCCAGCGAGTGGGTGCAGGTCAACTTCCGCTTCATCGATCGGGACCCGGCCAAGCTCGACTACCTGTCGCGACTGATCGCCAAGGGCACCGCCCAGCGGCACTACGTGCCGGGCGCCTAGGGCGGGGCAGCGCGATGAAGGGCCTGGCACGGAGACTGCTTCGCGCTGAGACACCGCGGATTTCTGACGCCCTGCCCATGCCACTCGCCTGTCGCCTGCTGCTGCTGTCGCTCGCCCTCTCGGGTCCCGCCCTGGCGGCGCCCATCTACAAGTACGTCGATGCCAACGGCGTGGTCACTTACACCGACAAGGCGCAGAAGGGCGCCAAGGTGATGACCTTCAGCGACGATCCCATCGAGCGGCTCGACCAGCGGGTCAAGCTGCAGCCGCGGCACTATGCCGGCGGCACGGTGCTGGAGGTGCGCAACGACAGCTTCCTGCCGGTGACCGTCACCCTGCGCCTTTCGGCGCTGCAGAACGTCAGCGGGGTGGGCGAGGCGCCCATTCGCAAGGTCCTGCCGGCGCGTAGCCTGACGCGCCTGGCGACCTTAATCGCGCCCGACCCGGGCCGTCCGCAGCGCTATACCCCCCAGCTCACCACCCTGATGGGCAGTGCCACGCCGGTCTTCGCCTCCGGTTTCGCCTATCCGCTGCCCTGGCTGGGCGGGCCGTTCAACGTCAGCCAGGGCGCCGGTGGCGGCTTCAGCCACAACACGCCCAAGAGTCGCTATGCGGTGGACATCGCCATGCCCGAGGGCACGCCCATCGTGGTCTCGCGCGCCGGCCAGGTGGTAGAAGTGGAAAACGACCAGGACGGGCGCGGCAATCACCCCTCCGGCAACTTCGTGCGCATCCTCCATGACGACGGCACCATGAGCGTCTATCTGCACCTGCAGCGCGGTTCGATCAAGGTCGCCGAAGGCCAGTGGGTGCGCACCGGCCAACCCCTGGCGTCTTCGGGCAACACCGGGCGCAGCACCGGGCCCCACCTGCACTTCGTGGTCCAGCGCAACACCGGCGAGGCGGTCGAATCCATTCCCTTCCGCTTCGCCCAGGCGGTGGACAGCCTGCCGAACTTCGCCGTCGGCGGACCTTGAGAGCCTGTTCAAAGGCTGCTGCGCGTCGGCCAAACGGCGTTGAAAAGCCCTTCGGAATGCTCATTTACCATCTGTAAACTCCGCTTCCTTAGGGCTTTTCGCCTTGTTTGGCTCTAGCTCGCGAGCCTTTGAGCAGGCTCTTACCCTTGTCTAGTTTCAGCCCTGGGCGTCGAGGTACTCGCTCGGCGAGACCCCCAGCACCCGGCGGAACATCCGGGTAAAGGCCGAGGGCGAGGCATAGCCGAGATCCAGGGCCACCCGCGTCACCGACTCGCCAGCGGCCAGCCGCGGCAGGGCCAGCATCAGCCGGGTGTGCTGGCGCCAGGTGGAAAAGCTGGTGCCGGTTTCCTTGAGAAACAGCCGGGCCAGGCTGCGCGAGCAGAGGTGCAGTTGCTGCGCCCAGGTCGCCAGCGCCGTGTCGTCGGCGGGATCGGCGTGCAGGCTGGTCTGGATGGTACGCAGGCGCCGGTCGGCCAAGGCCGGCAGGTGCAGCGCGGTCTCCTCGAGAAACACCAGTTCCGCCAGCATCAGCGCCCGTACGTGGCTGCCCAGCTCGGCTTCGCTGTAGGAGGCGCCGCCGCGTCTCAGGCAGCGCAGCAATTCGCGCAGCAGCGGCGAGATGAGCACCATGCGGGTAGCCGCCTGGGGACAGGGCAGGCCGTTCGGCAATTCGATGATCACCACCTGCAGGGTGGCCTCGCCGTTGGCCCGTGCCCGGTGCTCGATGCGCGGCGGGATCCAGATCGCCTGCTTGGGCGGCACATACCAGACCCCTTCGTGGGTGGTGACCTCCAGTACGCCGTTGACCGTGTACATCAGGTGCGCCTGATCGTGCACATGCGGTGGCCACACCTGGCCATGGGCGAAGGTGCCTAGCTTGGATACCAGCGGCCCGGCGGGCGGAACGGGGGCATCCGCAGCCACGCTCCGCGTCGGGTCGATTGTCTGTTCCTGCATAACAGCTGTCCGTTTCGGTTGGGCCGGGTCAAGGTGCCAGGGCCTAACCTGCAGCACTATGGCCAGAGCATCGGGCGCGCCCGGGGTGATCCCTCTGCACGCCGAAAACCTGCCTCTTGCGGGAGTGTCGCACAGAACACCCGCCGCTTGGCTTACCTGCCTGAACCATCAGGCCTGTATTTGAACTACCGTCCGATCGGTGGCAGCGTGGCACAGGGATCTGAGTGCCACGCTTTTTTATTCGCGACGATGCTTTGCTGGCGGCTTCACAAAGCCGTGGTTTGGCCATCGCCCAGTCTGCACGGCTTTGTTAGGTTCTGTCCTTGCCCATCATGGTGGCCCTATGCCATGGACCGACGCCTGACCGCCCTGATCACCTGCCTGAGCCTCGCCCTGGCCGTGCCCGCCCTCGCGCCGGCTGCCGAAAAGGCGACCCTCACCAAGACCTCCGCCAAGAGTCCGGCCCGCAAGGGGCAGGTCAAGCTCAAGGTGCGCAATGCCAGTGAAGGCCGCATCTTCGAGGTACGCAACGATTTCGACGTGCCCGTGCGGGTCGAACTGCGCCTGCAGCGCACCGTCAACGTGGCCGGTGCCGAGCGTCCCATCCGCCAGGTCATCGAGCCGCGCTCCACGGTGCAGCTGGCGGTGATCCGCAAGCGGCAGCAGGGCTTTCCCATGCACTTCGACCAGGCCTTCAGCTACAGTCCGCAGCTGCCGGTAGGCTCCCTGCCGGCGCTGGCGACCGGTGCGCCGGGCGGGGTTGATAACGGCATCGGCTATGGCTATGCCTGGCCCTGGCGCCAGGGCATCTACTACGTGACCCAGGGCGCGGGCGGCGATTTCAGCCACAACACGCCCAAGGGGCGCTATGCCGTGGACATCGCCATGCCCGAGGGCACCCCGATCAGCGCCGCCCGTGCCGGCACGGTGATCGACGTGGAAAACGGCCAGTTCGGCCATGGTCCCAATCCCTCCGGCAACTTCGTGCGCATCGCCCACGAGGACGGCAGCCAGAGCGCCTATCTGCACCTGCGCCGCGGGTCGGTCAAGGTGCGACCTGGCGAGCGGGTGGAGGTCGGTACGCCCCTCGCGGAGTCGGGCAATACCGGGCGCAGCACCGGCCCCCATCTGCACTTCGTGGTCCAGGCTCACGAAGGTGGTGAAATGGTCTCCATTCCCTTCCGCTTCGTGCGGCCGCTGGCGGCCCTGCCCAACATGGCGCTCGGCGACCGCTGAGTCCCTGCGCAAGGGCGTTCCAGACAGGCTGACGCCACGGGGTCCATAAGGCGACCAGGCTCCCGTTCGCCCGCAGAAATCCCTTGGCAGGAACCGGGTTGGTGGCGTTATGCTATCACCACGCTATTCCTCCAAGGCGCGGGTTCTACCGTGGCCTTCCCTTCCTTCAGGCTATGGATGCCGCTCCATGAAAGGATTCCTGGCCGCCCTGTGCGCCGGTGGGCGCAAGCGTGCTTTCCATCTGTTGGCATTGCTGCTGATCGCCCTCGACGGCCAGGCGCAGGTGCTGCGACTAGATGATCCGGGGCGCAGCTACGATCCGCGGCCGGCGCTGGAGATTCTCAAGGCGCCGGCCAGTCTGACCTTTGCCGAGGCCGCCGCCCGTCCACGCGGTGGCGAGGACGGCTGGCATGCGCCCGATGAACTGGAAATGCTGCTCCATGACGGCCGCCAGGGCCTCTGGCTGCGCTTCGCCATCCAGGGGCGTGACGACCAGGCCTGGTGGCTGATTCCGAGCTGGCCGGTGCTGGATCGCCTGGACCTGCGCACCCGCGATGCCGATGGCCACTGGAGTCCGCTGCAGCAGAGCGGCCTGGCCCTGCCGGCCTCGCAACGGACACTGCCCGGTCGCCAGCTGATGTTCGCCCTGGCGCCGACCGCCGGTGCGGTGGAGGAGGTCTACCTGCGACTGGATTCGCGAGAGACCTTTGTCCTGCCGCTGCGGCTGGTGACCCCGGCCGCCTATCTGCGCGAGGCGCAGCAGGATGCCTGGCTAATCGGCGGCTTCTTCGGCTGCCTGGTCACCATCCTCTTGCTGACCCTCACCCTGTGGGGCTTTGGCCGCCGCTCGGGCTTTGGCTGGTACGCCCTCTATCTGCTCAGCGTCATCGGCTATCAGGCGGTCACCACCGGCTACGGCGCCTGGCAACTCTGGCCGGAGAGTCCGGCCTTCGCCCTGCGTGCCCACCTGGTCTTTACCGCCCTGTGCTTTCTGAGTGGCGGGTTGTTCGTGCGCTATCTGCTCAGCCTCTATCACGGCGGTCGCTGGATCGATTTCGGCAATCGTCTGCTGATCGGCTACTGGAACGTGGCGCTGGTCATCACGCTGATCTGGCCGCATCTGCTGAGCTTCCAGGAAATGCTCGGCATGATGGCGCTGAGTTGCCTGGGGCTGCTGGGCACCACCACCTACCTGGCGCTGCGCGGCAGCCGCATGGCGCTGTGGTTCAGCGCCGCCTGGGCCCTGCTGCTGCTGGGTAGCTCGATCCAGCTGCTGGCGATCGCCGGCTGGCTGCCCGCCGACAGTCCGGCCTTCCACGGGCAGATGGCCGGCTTCGCCCTGGGCTTCGTGATGCTGTCGCTGGGGCTCACCGAAGGCCTGAGTTTGCAGCGCCGGGCGCGGATCGAGGCGCAGCGGCAGGCCCTGGAAGCCTCCAGTGCCCTGGCCCGGGAGCGCGAAGCCTCCTTTGTCGAACTGGAATTGCGGGTGGCGCTGCGCACCGTGGAGTTGCAGCAAGCCAAGGCCAGTCTCGAGCGGCTCAATCGCGAACTGCTGCACCAGAGCCAGACCGACTCCCTGACCGGGCTCGGTAATCGCCGGCATTTCGAACGGGTCTTCCAGCAGGAGATCCGCCGCGCCATCCGCGCCGAACGACCGCTGGCGGTGCTCTTGGTGGACATCGATCATTTCAAGGCGGTCAACGACACCCACGGCCACACCCTGGGCGACGAATGCCTGAGGTGCGTGGCCGAGGTGCTGCGCAGGCACGTCCAGCGGGCGGGGGAGGTAGCGGCGCGCTATGGCGGCGAGGAATTCGTCATCGCCTTGCCCGGGAGCGACCAGCAGGCGGCCCGGACGCTGGCGGAGCGCATCCGCCAGGAGGTGGCAGGGCTGGAGTTGCAGACCGAGCAGGGGCGCCTGCGGCCGTCGATCAGCGTCGGGGTCGCGGTGACCGTGCCGAGCAATCTCGAACACGGCCTGGGGCTTCTGGAAGACGCCGATCGGGCGCTCTATGCGGCCAAGCGCGGCGGGCGCAATCGCGTCTGCCTGAGCGATGGCCTGCCGGAACTGGGCAGCGGACGCGGCTGAGGCCGCGTCGACTCAGCGCTCTTCCGGCTGGCGCCGGCGGACGTCCTTGGGATCCAGCTTGATGACCTTGGCCAGGACGATCTTGGGGCCCTTCATCTTCTTGACGATGATGCGCAGGCCCTCGGCTTCCAGCACCGTCTCCTCTTCGGGGACGCGCTTCAGGCTGTCGTAGATCAGGCCGGCCAGGGTCTCGGCCTCGACGTGATCCAGATCGATACCCAGCAGTCGCTCGACCTTGAACAGCGGGGTGTCGCCGCGCACCAGCAGCTTGCCCGGCTGGTAGGCGACCACGCCGCGCTCGGTCTTGCGGTGTTCGTCCTGGATGTCGCCCACCAGCACCTCGAGCACGTCTTCCATGGTCAGGAAGCCGATGACCTTGTGGTCGGCTTCCTCCACCAGCACGAAGTGCGCGCCGCCGCGGCGGAATTGCTCCAGCAGGTCGGACAGCGGCATGTGCTTGGTCACCCGCTCCAGCGGATGCACCAGGTCGTCGAGGTCGAACGAAGCCGCTTCGCTGTCCAGGCCGGCGATGGCCAGCAGCAGGTCCTTGATGTGCAGGACCCCGGTAAAGGTCTGGCTGTCTTCGTCGTAGACCGGGTAGCGGCTGTACTTGGAGCGGCGGATCTGGGTGAGGATCTCGTCCAGGCTGGCCTTGCTGTCCAGGTAGATGAGGTCTTCGCGGGAATTGGCCCAGTCCACCACCTCCAGCTCGCCCAGCTCCACGGCCGAGGCCAACACCCGGCTGTCCGGGTCGGTGGCGCGGTTGGAGTGCAGGATCAGCTTGAGTTCGTCGCGACTGTAGTGGTGCTCGTGGTGCGCACCCGGCTCGCCCTGGCCGGCGATGCGCAGGATGCCGTTGGCGCTGGCGTTGAGCAGCCAGATGGCCGGATACATCAACCAGTAGAAGAGGTACAGCGGCACCGCCGTCCACAGCGAGAGCAGGTCCGGCTTGCGGATCGCCCAGGACTTGGGCGCCAGCTCGCCGACCACGATGTGCAGGTAGGAGATGATGAAGAAGGCCGAGAAGAAGGCGATGCCGTGGATCACCTCGGGGCTGCTGACGCCGACGGCGCCGAGCAGGGGTTCGAGCAATTCGGCGAAGGCCGGCTCGCCGACCCAGCCCAGGCCCAGGGAGGCCAGGGTGATGCCGAGCTGGCAGGCGGAGAGGTAGGCGTCGAGCTGGTTGTGCACCTTTTTGAGGATGCGCCCGCGCCAGCCGTGCTTCTTGGCGATGGCCTCCACGCGGGTGGCGCGCAGCTTGACCATGGCGAACTCGGCGGCGACGAAGAAGCCGTTGAGCAGCACGAGGAAGAAGGCGAAGAACACGAGGCCGAGATCGGCGAACAACGTCGAGGCGAGACTGGTGGAAGGGTCCATTAGGGCCGAGAGCTGGAAAAAGGTCGGCTAAGCATGGGGGCGGGGCAGGGCAGTTGCAAGATGTTGCGCCCGCCGGAGGGACGGGGCGCACCCCGGGCTGACGGACAGCCGCTCTGGCATCCCCCTTTGCCGGCGGGCCTTTTTCGCTAGGTCCAGCCTTCCAGACGCATGGTGGCCCGCACCAGGCGCTGCTCTTCCTGCTCGATCTCGCGCAGGCTGTCCCTGACGCTGTGGATGTGCTCGCGGGCGGCGGCGTGGGCCTCGTCGGGCAGGCGCTGGCTCACGGCGGCATAGAGGCGGGCATGCTGGGCGTCGATCTCGCGGCGCTGCGGTGGGCGATGGTAGAGATTGGCGATGCAGGCAAACACCGAACCCAGCAAGAGCTCGTTGAGCGATTGCAGGGTGTGCACCAGCACCGGGTTGTGCGAGGCCTCGCTGATCGCCAGGTGGAAGGCGTGATCGAGGCGGGCGTGGGTTTCCGCCGGCAGGGTGGCCGGGTCCTGGCAGGCGGCGCAGAGTTCATCGTAGCGGCGACCGATCAGCACCAGGTCGGCGGTGGTGGCGCGCAGCGCCGCCAGGCGCGCGGCTTCGCCTTCCAGCAGGGCGCGGACCTCCAAGAGGTCGTAGAGGGTGCGCGGCTGGCTGCTGAACAGGTGCAGCAGCGGATTCTCCGCCGCCGGGGCCGCCAGGCGGGCGACGAAGCTGCCCTGCCCGTGGCGGGTCTCGATGATGCCGCGGGCGCGCAGCAGGCCCAGGCCCTCGCGCAGGGCGGTGCGCGAGACGCCGAGCTTGTCGCACAGGCGCCGCTCGGACGGCAGCGGCTGACCGACCTTGAGCACCCCATCCACCACCAGGCGTTCGATCTGCTGACTGACGTTCTCGGCGACGGGAAGACGGGCGACGGGCGCGGACATGGCGAGTTCCTGCTGGTATGACCACGAGGTTTGGCGGTAGTGAGCCACTGGTGGAATCTGCCGTCAAGCCGGCTGAAAGCGGCTCATCCTTTGGTCGAAGAGGGCGCAAAAACTGGTATGACCAGTGCGCTGGACCATGGACGCCCCGCTTGCAGTCGGGGTACAACGAAGCCTTTCCAGCCAGAACAACAACAATGGCGGTTACCCGATGAGCTTGGTCTACGACGAACGTCTCGACGGCGCCTTGCCCCGCCCGGACAAGGCGCAACTGCTGCAGCGGTTGCGTGCCGAACTGCCCGAGCACTGCCTGCTGCACGACAGGGAAGATCTCAAACCCTACGAGTGCGATGGGCTCGCGGCCTATCGCACCACGCCGCTGCTGGTGGTGCTGCCAGAAACCGTGGAGCAGGTGCAGGCGACCCTGCGCCTCTGCCATGAGCTGCAGGTACCCCTGGTGGCCCGCGGCGCCGGCACTGGCCTGTCCGGCGGCGCCCTGCCGCTGGAGCAGGGCGTGCTGCTGGTGATGGCGCGCTTCAATCGCATCCTCGAGGTGGACCCCGACGGTCGCCGTGCGCGGGTCCAACCCGGGGTGCGCAACCTGGCCATCTCCCAAGCCGCGGCGCCCCATGACCTCTATTACGCGCCCGATCCCTCGTCGCAGATCGCCTGTTCCATCGGTGGCAACGTGGCCGAGAACGCCGGCGGCGTGCACTGCCTGAAATACGGTCTGACCGTGCACAACGTGCTGGCGGTGGAGATCGTCACCTTGGAAGGCGAACGCCTGACCCTGGGCGGCGGCGCCCTGGACAGCCCTGGCTTCGACCTGCTGGCGCTGTTCACCGGCTCCGAAGGGTTGCTCGGGGTGGTGGTGGAGGTGACCGTCAAGCTGCTGCCCAAGCCGCCCTGCGCCCGGGTGGTCATGGCCAGCTTCGCCGACATCGAGCGCGCCGGGGCGGCGGTGGCCGACATCATCGCCGCCGGCATCATCCCCGGTGGCCTGGAGATGATGGACAACCTGACCCTGAGAGCCGCCGAGGACTTCATCCACGCCGGCTACCCGGTGGACGCCGCCGCCATCCTGCTCTGCGAGCTGGACGGGGTGGAAGCCGACGTGGCCGCCGACATCGAGCGGGTCAGCGCCCTGCTGGCCACCGCCGGCGCCACCGAGATCCGCCTGGCCCGCGACGAGGCCGAGCGGCAGAAATTTTGGGCCGGGCGCAAGAACGCCTTTCCCGCCGTGGGGCGGCTGTCGCCCGACTACTACTGCATGGACGGCACCATCCCGCGTCGCGCCCTGCCCGAGGTGCTGCGCGGCATCGAGGCCTTGTCGGCGGAATACGGCCTGGCGGTGGGCAATGTCTTCCACGCCGGTGACGGCAACTTGCATCCGCTGATCCTCTTCGATGCCAATCGGCCCGGCGAGCTGGAGCAGGCCGAGGCCCTGGGCGGCCGCATCCTCGATCTCTGCGTGGCGGTGGGCGGCACCATCACCGGCGAACACGGCGTCGGTCGCGAGAAGATCAATGCCATGTGCACCCAGTTCCGGCCGGGCGAGCTGACCTTCTTCCATGCGGTAAAGGCCGCCTTCGACGCCCCCGGGCTGCTCAATCCCGGCAAGAACGTGCCGACCCTGCACCGCTGCGCCGAATTCGGCGGCCTGCACGTGCACCACGGCCAGTTGCCCCACCCCGAACTGGAGCGTTTCTGATGGATAGTCTGAACCTGCTCCTCGACCAGGTCCGCGAGGCCCTGGTCCGTCGCCAGCCGCTGCGCATCCATGGCGGCGACACCAAGGCCCGGCTGGGCCGTGCGGTGGAGGGCGAGCCGCTGGACGTCAGCGGCCATCGCGGTCTGGTGCACTACGATCCCACCGAACTGGTGGCCACGGTGCGCACCGGTACGCCGCTGGCCGAACTCAACGCCGCCCTGGCCGAACAGGGGCAGATGCTGCCCTGCGAACCGCCGCGGCTGGGGGAGGGCGCCACCGTCGGCGGCACCCTGGCCTGCGGTCTTTCCGGTCCGCGCCGCCCCTGGGCCGGCAGCCTGCGGGACTTCGTCCTGGGCACGCGCCTGATCACCGGCACCGGCGAACACCTGAGATTTGGCGGCGAGGTGATGAAGAATGTCGCCGGCTATGACGTCTCCCGGCTGTTGGCCGGTAGCCAGGGTTGCCTGGGGGTGATCACCGAGGTGTCCTTCAAGGTGCTGCCCAGGCCGCGCTGCACCCAGAGTCTGAGCCTGGAGCTGGACGCCGCGCGTGCCCTGCAGCGGCTGGCCGTCTGGGGCCGCGAAGCCCTGCCGATCTCGGCGGCCTGCCATGACGGCGAGCGGCTGCACCTGCGCCTGGAAGGCGGCGAGGGTTCGGTGCGCTCGGCGGCCGATCGCCTGGGCGGTGAGGCCCTGGGCGAAGGCTTCTGGGACGACCTCAACGAACAGCGGCTGGCCTTCTTCGAAGGGCCCGCACCCCTGTGGCGGCTGTCGGTGCCGGTCAACACCCCGCTGCTGGACCTACCCGGCAGCCGCTTATTGGATTGGGGCGGTGCCCAGTACTGGCTCAAGAGCGATGCCCCGGCCACCGTGCTGCGCGAGATCGCCGCGCGCGCCGGCGGCCATGCGCTCTGCTACACGCCGGACGCCGAGCGCGAGGCTCAGCATCCGCTGCCCGCCGCGCTGCTGGACTATCACCGCCGCCTCAAGGCGCGCCTGGACCCCCAGGGGATCTTCAATCCGGGTCGGCTGTACGCCGGGCTGTAGGGGAAAGACGTCATGCAAACCAATCTGAGTCCCGCCGCCCGCGAACTGCCCCGCGCCGCCGATGCCGAGCGGGTGCTGCGCAGCTGCGTGCACTGCGGCTTCTGCAATGCCACCTGCCCGACCTACCAGCTGCTCGGCGACGAGCTGGACGGTCCACGCGGGCGCATCTACCTGATCAAGGGCATGCTCGAAGGCGGCGAGGTCAGCGAAAAGACCCGCGAGCACCTCGACCGCTGCCTGACCTGCCGCAACTGCGAGACCACCTGTCCCTCGGGCGTCTCCTATCACGAACTGCTCGACATCGGCCGCGCCGAGGTGGAGCGCCGGGTACCGCGCCCGCTGGGCCAGCGCCTGCTGCGCGCCGGCCTGCGCCAGGTGCTGCCACAGCCACGCCTGTTCGGCGCGCTGCTGAAAAGCGGCCAGGCGCTGAAGCCGCTGTTGCCAGCCAGCGTCCAGGCCAAGTTGCCGGCGCGCATTGCCGCTCCGGGCGTGCGTCCGGAACTGCGCCATGCCCGGCGCATGCTGATCCTCGAAGGCTGCGTGCAGCCGGGGCTCTCGCCCAACACCAATGCCGCCACCGCACGGGTGCTGGATCGTCTCGGCATCAGCCTGGAGGCCGCGCCCCGTGCCGGCTGTTGCGGCGCGGTGGACTACCACCTCAATGCCCAGGAGGCCGGACTCGACCGCGCCCGGCGCAACATCGACGCCTGGTGGCCGGCGCTGCAGGGCGGCACCGAAGCCATCATCCAGACCGCCAGCGGCTGCGGCGCCTTCGTCAAGGAATACGCCAGCCTGCTCAAGGACGATCCGGCCTATGCGGCCAAGGCGCGGGAAGTCTCGGCGCGTACCCGTGACCTGGTGGAGGTGCTGCGCGAGCTGCCGCTGGAAGAGCTGCAGCTAGAGGACACCCCGCGACTGGCCTTCCACTGTCCCTGCACCCTGCAGCACGCCCAGCGCCTGGGCGGCGCCGTGGAAGGCGTCCTGCAGCGCCTCGGCTTTCCGCTGGCGCCGGTGCCCGACGGCCACCTCTGCTGTGGCTCGGCCGGCACCTATTCGCTGACCCAGCCGGACTTGTCGCGGCGGCTGCGCGACGCCAAGCTTGACGCCCTGGAGAGCGGTCACCCCGAGGTGATCGCCACCGCCAACATCGGCTGCCAGAGCCATCTCGACGGCGCCGGGCGGACTCCCGTGCGCCACTGGATCGAAATCCTCGACGCGGCCCTGGCCGCTCCGACTCAACCCTGAACCCTGGAGGCCCCATGAAGACCAAAGCCGTGCTCACCCTTGCCGAGATCGACATCCTGCTGGCCGCCGGTCGCGCCGAAGCCGAGCGCCAGGGCTGGGCCGTGTGCATCGCCGTGGCCGACGACGGCGGTCATCCGCTGGCCCTGCTGCGCCTCGACGGCGCCGCGCCCAACAGCGCCTACATCGCCCCGGAAAAGGCCCGCAGCGCCGCCCTGGCGCGCAAGGAGTCCAAGGTGCTGGAAGAGATGATCAACAACGGCCGCACCGCCTTTCTCAGCGCCCCGCTGATGCAGGGCATGCTCGAAGGTGGGGTGCCCATCCTGGTGGACGGCCAGGTGGTGGGCGCCGTCGGCGTCTCGGGCGTCAAGGCGCCGGAAGATGCCCAGGTCGCGAAAGCCGCCATCGCCGCGCTCAACTGAATTCACAGCTTCATATCAAGGAAAGCCATCATGACCGACCGTACTACCCTGGGCCGCCTGCAGGTGGCCACCGAGCTGCAGCGCTTCATCGACGAGGAAGTGCTGCCCGGCACCGGGCTCGACACCGCCGCCTTCTGGTCGGGCGTGGACCAGCTGGTGCACGAGCTGGCACCGCGCAATCGCGAACTGCTGGCCGAGCGGGATCGCCTGCAGGTGGAACTGGACAACTGGCACAGCGCCCATCCCGGTCCGGTCACCGATCTGCCCGCCTACCAGGCCTTCCTCGAACGCATTGGCTATCTGCAGCCGGTCCCCGGCCAGGTGCAGGCCTCGACGGCCGGGGTCGACCGCGAGATCGCCGAACAGGCCGGTCCGCAACTGGTGGTGCCGGTGCTCAACGCCCGCTACGCCCTGAACGCCGCCAACGCCCGCTGGGGGTCGCTGTACGACGCCCTCTATGGCACCGACGCCCTGCCCGAAACCGATGGCGCCGAGCGCGGCAAGGGCTACAACCCCGCCCGTGGCGCCAAGGTGGTGGCCTTCGCCCGCCAGGTGCTGGACGGCGTGGCCCCCCTGGCCAGCGGCTCGCACCGGGACGCCACCGCCTACCGCATCCAGGACGGCCGCCTGGTGGTGGACCTCAAGAGCGGTACCAGCGAACTGGCCGATCCGGCCGCCTTCGTCGGTTACCAGGGCGATGCCGCCGCACCTTCGGCCGTACTGCTGCGCCACAACGGCCTGCACCTGGAGATCCAGATCGACCGCGACAGCAGCATCGGCAAGACTGACGCCGCCGGTGTCAAGGATCTGCTGATGGAGGCTGCGGTCAGCACCATCATGGACCTGGAAGACTCCATCGCCGCGGTGGATGCCGCCGACAAGGTGCTGGCCTATCGCAACTGGCTGGGCCTGATGAAGGGCGACCTGGCCGAAGAGGTCAGCAAGGGCGGCGAGACCTTCACCCGCCGCCTCAACCCCGATCGCGAGTATCAGGGCGCCGACGGCCAGCCGCTGAGCCTGCACGGACGCTCGCTGCTGTTCATCCGCAACGTTGGTCACCTGATGACCAATCCGGCGGTGCTGCTGGAAGACGGCCGCGAGATCCCCGAGGGCATCCTCGACGCCGTGGTCACCGTGACCATCGCCCTGCACGACCTCAAGCGCCAGGGCAATTCCCGCAGCGGCTCGGTGTACATCGTCAAACCCAAGATGCACGGCCCGGCCGAGGTGGCCTTCGCCGTCCAGCTGTTCGACCGTGTCGAGGCCCTGCTGGGGCTGCCGGCCAACACCGTCAAGCTGGGCATCATGGACGAGGAGCGGCGCACCAGCGTCAACCTCAAGGCCTGCATCCATGCCGCCGCGGCGCGGGTGGCCTTCATCAATACCGGCTTCCTCGACCGCACCGGCGACGAGATGCACACCGCCATGCTGGCCGGCCCCATGCTGCGCAAGGGCGACATGAAGACCTCCAAATGGATCACCGCCTACGAGCGCAACAACGTGCTGGTCGGCCTGGCCTGTGGGCTGCGGGGCAAGGCGCAGATCGGCAAGGGCATGTGGGCCATGCCCGATCTGATGGCGGCCATGCTGGAGCAAAAGATCGGCCACCCCAAGGCCGGCGCCAACACCGCCTGGGTACCGTCGCCCACCGCCGCCGTGCTGCACGCCCTGCATTACCACCAGGTCAACGTCCAGCAGGTGCAGCAGGAGCTGGAGCGCAGCGATGTCGACGCCGCCCGCGGCGAATTGCTCGCCGGGCTGCTCAGCGTACCGGTGGCCGAATCGCCGGACTGGTCCGCCGAGGCCATCCAGCAGGAGCTGGACAACAACTGCCAGGGCATCCTCGGCTACGTGGTGCGCTGGGTCGACCAGGGCGTGGGCTGCTCCAAGGTGCCCGACATCCATGACGTCGGCCTGATGGAAGACCGTGCTACCCTGCGCATCTCCAGCCAGCACATCGCCAACTGGCTGCACCACGGCGTGGTCAGCGCCGAACAGGTGGACGAGACGCTGCAGCGCATGGCCAAGGTGGTCGACGGCCAGAACGCCGGCGACGCCCTCTACGAGCCTATGGCCGGTCACTTCGACACGTCCTACGCCTATCGCGCCGCCCGCGACCTCATCTTCAAGGGCCGCGAGCAGCCCAGCGGCTACACCGAGCCGCTGCTGCACGCCTGGCGCCTGAAGAAGAAAGCCGGCGCCTGATCCGGCCAGGGCTCCCGTCCGGCGCGGGCGGGAGCCACTTCCCCAGGTGCGGTGCCGGTGGTCCTCCGACCACCGCCCCTTCCCTTGCCACTGGCGAATTTTTATACTATTGGGTCCCCCGTTCCCGGGATCATCATCGCCACGAGGAAGACCATGGCCCGCGTTACTGTCGAAGACTGCCTGGACAACGTAGACAACCGATTCGAGCTGGTCATGCTCGCCACCAAGCGCTCGCGCCAGCTGGCCACCGGCGGCAAGGAGCCCAAGGTACCGTGGGACAACGACAAGCCCACCGTCGTCGCCCTGCGCGAGATCGCCGAAGGCCTGGTCGACGAAGAAGTCATCCGTCTTGACGACATCGTCGAAGAAGAGCCGCTGTTCGCCGCCTTCGAAGTCAACGAAGAAGCGGACGGCGAGGCCCTCTAAGCCATGGCCGCCGAGCCTGCGTATGGTGACGTCCACCCGACCGGCATCGACCTGCTGGCCGAGCGTCTGGCGGACTACCTGACCCCCGACCAGGTCAATCTGGTACGGCGGGCCTACTACTACGCCGAGCAGGCTCACGACGGGCAGCGCCGCCGCAGCGGCGAGCCCTATGTCACCCATCCGCTGGCCGTCGCCAACATCCTCGCCGACATGCACATGGACCATCAGAGCCTGATGGCGGCCATGCTGCACGACGTGATCGAGGACACCGGCATCGCCAAGGAAGCCCTGGCCGGCCAGTTCGGCGAGACGGTGGCGGAGCTGGTGGACGGGGTCAGCAAGCTGACCCAGATGAAGTTCGAGACCAAGGCCGAGGCCCAGGCGGAGAACTTCCAGAAGATGACCATGGCGATGTCCAAGGACATCCGCGTCATCCTGGTCAAGCTGGCCGACCGGCTGCACAACATGCGCACCCTGGACGCCATGCCGCCGGACAAGAGCCGGCGCATCGCCAAGGAAACCCTGGAAATCTACGCGCCCATCGCCAACCGGCTGGGCATGCACGATTTCTATGTGGAATTCGAGGACCTGGGTTTTCGCGCCATGCACCCGATGCGCGCCGAACGCATCCAGCGGGCGGTCAAGACCGCGCGGGGCAACCGCCGCGAGATCCTCGGCAAGATCCAGGAATCCCTGGCCAATTGTCTGGCCCGCGACGGCCTGGACGGCGAGGTGGTCGGACGCGAAAAGCACCTGCACAGCATCTACCAGAAGATGCGCGGCAAGCGTAAGTCGTTCAACGAGATCATGGACGTCTACGGCTTCCGCATCATCGTCGACAAGGTCGATACCTGCTACCGCGTGCTCGGCGCGGTGCACAATCTCTACAAGCCGTTCCCGGGGCGCTTCAAGGACTACATCGCCATCCCCAAGGCCAACGGCTACCAGTCCCTGCACACCACCCTGTTTGGCATGCACGGCGTGCCCATCGAGATCCAGATCCGCACCCGCGAGATGGAAGAGATGGCCAACAACGGCATCGCCGCCCATGGCCTGTACAAGGCCGGCGGCGACGAGCCGCGCGCCAGTCACCTGCGCGCCCGCCAGTGGGTGAAGGGCATCCTCGAGTTGCAGCAGCGCGCGGGCAACTCTCTGGAATTCATCGAGAACGTGAAGATCGACCTCTTTCCCGACGAGGTCTACGTCTTCACCCCCAAGGGCCGCATCATGGAGCTGCCCAAGGGCTCCACGGCCGTGGACTTCGCCTACGCGGTGCACACCGACGTCGGCAACAGCTGCATCGCCTGCCGCATCAACCGCCGCCTGGCACCGCTGTCGCAGCCGCTGGGCAGCGGCGAGACGGTGGAGATCGTCACCGCCCCCGGTGCCCGGCCCAATCCGGCCTGGCTCAACTTCGTGGTCACCGGCAAGGCGCGCACCAACATCCGTCATGCGCTCAAACAGCAGCGTCGCTCCGAGTCCATCAGCCTCGGCGAGCGGTTGCTGAACAAGGCGCTGTCCGGCTTCGGCACCCAGCTGTCGAAGATCTCGCCGATGCGCATCCTCTCGGTGCTGGGCGAATACAAGGGCGTGGTGCTGGAAGACCTGCTCGAAGAGATTGGCCTGGGCAACCGCATGGCCTATGTGGTGGCACGCCGCCTGGTGTCCGGCAGCGAGCAGGAAGAGCCGCTGGAACCCCAGGCCAGCACCGCGCCCCAGGGACCGCTGGCCATTCGCGGCACCGAAGGCCTGGTGATCAGCTACGCCAAGTGCTGTACGCCGATTCCGGGCGATCCCATTGTCGGTCACTTGTCGGCCGGCAAGGGCATGGTGATCCACCTGGAAAACTGTCGGAACATCGCCGAATTCCGGCACAACAGCGAAAAGTGCATCGTGCTCAACTGGGCAAAGGACGTCACCGGTGAATTCAGCGTCGAATTGCGCGTCCAGCTGGAGCACCAGCGCGGCCTGATCGCCATGCTGGCCAACAACGTCACCGCCGCGGACGCCAACGTCGAGAAGATCGGCATGAACGAGCGTGACGGCCGGGTCAGCGTGGTCCAGCTGGTGGTCAGCGTGCGTGATCGCGTGCACCTGGCGCGGGTGATCAAGAAGCTGCGTACCCTCAAGGGCGTGGCCGGTATCACTCGGGTTCGCAGCTGAGGTTGCAGCGGATCGCCACCGGCTTGCAGAATCGGGCCTTTCCCGCACAGGAGCGACCCATGAGCAAGCAAGTGATCCACACCG
Organism: Pseudomonas sp. JUb52; assembly: GCF_004341115.1. Lineage (NCBI taxonomy): Bacteria > Pseudomonadati > Pseudomonadota > Gammaproteobacteria > Pseudomonadales > Pseudomonadaceae > Pseudomonas > Pseudomonas sp. JUb52. The sequence continues at coordinate 402,222 of NZ_SLYS01000004.1, read as the reverse complement.
ACAAGGCGCCCGCCGCCATTGGCACCTATTCCCAGGCGATCAAGGTCGGTGACACCGTCTATCTCTCCGGGCAGATCCCGCTCAATCCGACCAGCATGGAGCTGGTGGACGGCTTCGAAGCCCAGGTGGTCCAGGTCTTCGAGAACCTCAAGTCCGTCGCTGAAGCCGCGGGCGGTTCGCTGGCCGATATCGTCAAGCTGAACATCTTCCTCATCGACCTCGCCCATTTCGCCACCGTCAACGAGATCATGGGTCGCTACTTCCAGCAGCCCTATCCGGCGCGCGCCGCCATTGGCGTGGCCGCACTGCCGAAGGGTTCCCAGGTGGAAATGGACGGGGTGTTGGTGCTGGGTTGACCCGCCATCGCGGTTAATCCCAGCCAGGCTATCGCGGCCATAAGCCGCTCCTACAAAAGCATCAATCTCCTGTAGGAGCGGCCGCATCGGCGGACCGCCATGGCCGCGATAGCCCAAAAATGAAAAAGCCGACCGTCTCGCGACGGTCGGCTTTTTTCATGCCCGCGGCTTTAGGCCGGGATGGACTTGATCTTCGGCATCCGCGCCCAGCAACGGTGCTTGGCGATGGCGGCGAAGAAGCCCTGCTGTACCGCCTTGAAGTCGCTGCCAGTGAGCAGCGCCTCATCGGTGTCCAGGTAGACCGCCTTGAGCAGCTGCTCGGCTTCGCCGGTGAGGGCGATGGCCTTGAGGTGCTTGTAGGCTTCCAGCAGGTAGTGCTTGATCACGCCGTCGTCGAGCATGGCCTTGACGCTCTCGGCGCCGCCCGGCACATAGACCGCATCCAGCGCCACCGAAGGCATGCCTTCGGCCGAGCTGTCCACGGCGACTTCGCTACCATCGGCGGCCTTCACCGGGCCGGCGGTGGGGCCGAGCACCTTGACGTGAGCACCTTCGGCCTTGAGCGCCTGCTTGATCGCCTCCACCTCGCTGGCGATGACGCCGTCACCCACCAGCACTGCCACCTTGAAGCCCTTGATGTTGCCGGACAGCAGGTTCAGCTGGCTCAGCGCCGGCGACTTGTCGATGGAGATCTGGCGCGGCGGTACGGTAGGGGCGGTGGGCGGGGTCACGCCGATCTTCTTGGCCACCTTCTGCGCCAGCTCCAGATCGATGTTGGCGAGGATCTCGTTGACCTGGCGCTCGCGAATCCACATCCGCTCGACCTTGCCCAGTTCGAAACTGTAGGCATCGGCGACGTGAGCCTGCTCGGCTTCCGACAGGCTGTTGTAGAACAGCGTGGCCTGGGAGAAGTGATCACCGAAGGACTCGCTGCGTTCGCGCACCTTGTAACCGTCGATGCGCTCGTAATAGCTCTCGAAGCCGCCGTCCTGGGGCGCCGGCGGGGTTTCCTTGGGCCAGCCGCCGTCAATGGAATTGGGCTCGTAGGAGGCGCGACCCTTGTCGATGGTCATGCGGTACTTGGCGTCGCGCTGGCCGTTGTGATTCGGTACCACCGGGCGGTTGACCGGCAGCTCGTGGAAGTTCGGCCCGCCCAGACGGCTGATCTGGGTGTCGGTGTAGGAGAACAGGCGACCCTGCAGCAGGGGGTCGTTGCTGAAGTCGATACCGGGCACGACATGACCGGGGCAGAAGGCCACCTGCTCGGTCTCGGCGAAGTAGTTGTCCGGATTGCGATTGAGCACCAGCTTGCCCAGCGGAGTGATGGGCACCAGTTCCTCGGGAATGATCTTGGTGGCGTCGAGGATGTCCCAGTCGAACTTGTGCTCGTCTTCCTCGGGAATGATCTGCACGCCGAATTCCCACTCGGGGTAGTCACCGGCCTCGATGGCTTCCCAGAGATCGCGGCGGTGGGCATCGGTGTCCTTGCCGGCCAGCTTCTGGGCTTCGTCCCACACCAGGGAGCGCACGCCACCCGCGGGCTTGAGGTGGATCTTGACGAAGACGCCCTTGCCGGCGGTGTTGATCATGCGGAAGGTGTGGATGCCGAAGCCCTGCATGCTGCGCAGGTTCACCGGGATGGCGCGGTCGGTCATGGTCCAGAGCACCATGTGCGCCGACTCGGGCACCAGGGAGACGAAGTCCCAGAAGGTGTCGTGGGCGCTGCCGCCGGTGGGGATCTCGTTGTGCGGCTCGGGCTTCACCGCGTGGACGAAGTCCGGAAACTTGATGGCGTCCTGGATGAAGAAGACCGGCATGTTGTTGCCGACCATGTCCCAGTTGCCTTCCTCGGTGTAGAACTTGATGGCGAAGCCGCGCACGTCGCGCACGGTATCGCCGGAGCCGCGCGGGCCCTGTACGGTGGAAAAGCGCACGAACACCGGGGTCTGGTGGTTGGGATCGCGGAAGAGGGCGGCCTTGGTCAGGTCGGACCAGTCCTGGTAGGGCTGGAAGTAGCCGTAGGCGCCGGTGCCCCGGGCATGGACGATCCGCTCCGGAATACGCTCGTGGTCGAAGTGGGTGATCTTCTCCCGCATGATGAAGTCTTCGAGCAGGGAAGGCCCGCGGGTGCCGGCGCGCAGCGAATTCTGGTTGTCGGCGATCTTCACGCCGTGATTGGTGCGCAGTGCCTGGCCGGTGGCATCGGAGCGGAACTGTTCGAGTTGCTCGAGTTTCTTTGAGGTGTTCTGGCGATCCAGGGTATCGGTACCGGCGAGTTCACTCTTGGGGGGCGTAGCCATGGAAAGTCCTCATCAGGCGCCTGTCAGGCGCTCTCTGCGTCCCCTACGGAATGTGGGGCGAATTCAGGCAGTCCTGTAGTGACTCACGGGCTAGAGCTGGTGTTCCGCTTGGCTGATGCGAAGCGACGGGCTGTTTCCTCAAGTGAAGTCCCGTCGCAAGAACTGGCCATATGCCTTTATTGGCTTAATACCCGACAACAAGTGCTAAGCAGATATAAGCGCGCGCGTTAAACTGCGCGGCTGGATCACTATCCTGTTGTCTGACGATACCCACAAGGTTTTTCCATTGATCGAATTCCACGCTGTCCACAAGACGTACCGCACACGCGGTCGCGAGGTCGCGGCGCTCCAGCCGGTCGACCTGAGGATCGAAGCCGGCGAGATCTTCGGCCTGATCGGCCATTCCGGTGCCGGCAAGAGCACTCTGCTGCGCCTGATCAACCGCCTCGAAGCCCCCAGTGGCGGGCGCCTGCAGGTCGATGGCGCCGAGGTCACCACCCTGGGCTCGACCGAGTTGCGCGATTTCCGTCGCCGCATCGGCATGATCTTCCAGCACTTCAATCTGCTCTCCTCGAAGACCGTGGCGGCCAACGTGGCCATGCCGCTGGAACTGGCCGGCGGCCGTTCGCGGGCGCAGATCGCCCAGCGCGTCGAGGAATTGCTGGCGCGGGTCGGCCTGTCCGACCAGGCGCGCAAGTATCCGGCGCAACTCTCCGGCGGCCAGAAGCAGCGCGTCGGCATCGCCCGCGCCCTGGCCACCAAGCCGAAGATCCTGCTCTGTGACGAGGCCACCAGTGCCCTCGATCCCCAGACCACCGCCCAGGTGCTGCAACTGCTCGCTGAACTCAATCGCGAGCTGGGCCTGACCATCGTGCTGATCACCCACGAGATGGACGTGATCCGCCGCGTCTGCGACCGCGTCGCCGTGCTCGACGGTGGCGCCGTGGTGGAGCAGGGCACCGTGGCCGATGTCTTCCTGCATCCGCAGCACCCCACCACCCGCCGCTTCGTGTTCGAAGCCGAGCACCAGGACGAGGCCGAGCTGGCCGACGCCTATGCCCATGTCGAAGGCCGCATCCTGCGCCTGACCTTCCGCGGCGAAGCCACCTATGCACCGCTGCTGGGCCATGTGGCCCGGGAGACCGGTGTCGACTACAGCATTCTCGGCGGTCGCATCGACCGCATCCGGGACGAGCCCTATGGCCAGCTCACCATCGCCCTGGTGGGCGGTGACCTGGATGCCGCCCTGGCTCGCTTCCAGGCCGCCGACGTCACCGTGGAGGTCCTGCGCTGATGGACGAACTCTTCACCAACATCGACTGGGCCGAGATCTGGCAGGCGACCCAGGACACCCTGGCCATGCTGGGCTGGTCCATGCTCTTCACCCTGATCCTCGGCCTGCCGCTGGGCGTGCTGCTGTTTCTCACCAGCCGCCGCCAACTGCTGGAGCAGCCGCTGGTCTACGGCATCCTCTCCTTCGTGGTCAACGTGCTGCGCTCGGTGCCCTTCATCATCCTCTTGATCCTGATGATCCCCATCACGGTCTGGCTGATCGGTACCTCCCTGGGCGTCGAGGGCGCCATTCCGCCGCTGGTGGTGGGCGCCGCCCCCTTCTTCGCCCGGCTGGTGGAGACCGCCCTGCGCGAGGTCGACCGCGGCATCATCGAGGCGACCCAGGCCATGGGCGCCAGTCTCTGGCAGATCGTCACCCGCACCCTGTTGCCCGAGGCCCTGCCCGGGCTGATCGCGGCCACCACCGTCACCGCCATCGCTCTGGTGTCCTACACCGCCATGGCCGGGGTGATCGGCGGCGGCGGCCTCGGCGATCTGGCCATCCGTTTCGGCTACCAGCGCTTCCAGACCGACGTCATGGTGGTCACGGTGCTCTTGCTGCTGGTGCTGGTCCAGGTACTGCAGATGGTCGGCGATCGCCTCGTCGCCCATTTCAGTCGTCGTTGATCGAGGGCGCTGTCCGAAGGGTCGCCAAGCAGCCGCCGGCACCTTTCAGGCAAGTCCCAAGGCTTCATCCACTCGCGGTTTTGCACAAGGAAAATCCCAGATGTCGCTGAAACGTACCCTGCTGTCCCTGGCCTTCGGCCTGGGTGTCGCCACCGCCGCCCAGGCCGAGACCCTGACCGTCGCGGTCAATCCGGTTCCCCACGCGGAGATCCTGGAATTCATCAAGCCGCAACTGGCCAAGGAAGGCGTGGACCTCAAGATCAAGGTCTTCACCGACTACATCCAGCCCGATCGCCAGACCGATCAGAAGCAGGTGGATGCCAACTACTTCCAGACCAAGCCTTATTACGCCAGCTACAAGAAGAGCAACCCGAGCAGCGACCAGGTGCCGGTGGTGGCGGTGCACGTCGAGCCCTTCGGTGCCTATTCGCAGAAGATCAAGGACATCAAGGAGCTCAAGGACGGCGCCACCGTGGCCATCCCCAACGACCCGAGCAACTCCGGTCGCGCGCTGCTGCTGATCGCCAAGCAGGGCCTGATTACCCTCAAGGATCCGAGCAACGTCACCGCCACCCCGCGTGACATCGTCGAGAATCCCAAGCACCTGAAGTTCAAGGAGCTGGAAGCCGCGACCCTGCCGCGCGTGCTGAACCAGGTCGACCTGGCGCTGATCAACGCCAACTACGCCCTGGAAGCCAAGCTGGTGCCGACCAAGGATGCCATCTTCATCGAGAGCGGCGAGTCGCCCTACGCCAACCTGCTCTACACCCGCGCCGACAAGGCCAATGACCCGGCCATCCAGAAGCTGGCCAAGGCCCTGACGACCCCCGAGGTGAAGCAATTCATCGAGAAGAAGTACCAAGGCGCCGTCGTTCCCGCGTTCTGAGTCTCGGCTCCATCGCCGTCGACGCCCGCAGAGACGTCGACGGTTCCACCCCGTTCTAGGAAACTGTCATGAAGAAATTGCTCGCCACCGCCGCCCTGCTGGCCGCCAGCCTGACCGCCCACGCCGCCGAGACCCTCAGCGTCGCCGCCACCCCGGTGCCCCACGCCGAGATCCTCGAATTCGTCAAACCCCAGCTGGCCAAGGAAGGGGTGGACCTGAAGATCAAGGTCTTCACCGATTACGTGCAGCCCAACCTGCAGGTGGCCCAGAAGCGTCTGGACGCCAACTTCTTCCAGCACCAGCCCTACCTGGATGAATTCAACAAGAGTCGCGGTACCGACCTGGTGACCGTCGCCCAGGTGCATGTCGAGCCCTTCGGCATCTACTCGCAAAAGATCAAGAAGCTCGACGAAGTCCGCGAAGGCGCCGTCGTGGCCATCCCCAGCGACGCCACCAATGGCGGCCGTGCCCTGCTGCTGCTGGAAAAGGCCGGCCTGATCAAGCTCAAGGACAGCGCCAACATCCTCGCCACGCCCAAGGACATCGCCGAGAATCCCAAGAAGCTCAAGTTCAAGGAGCTGGAAGCCGCGACCCTGCCGCGCGTGCTGAATCAGGTCGACCTGGCGCTGATCAACACCAACTACGCCTTGGAAGCCAAGCTCAACCCGACCCAGGATGCGCTGCTGCTGGAAGGCAAGGAATCGCCCTATGCCAACATCCTGGTCGCCCGTCCGGACAACAAGGACAGCGATGCAGTGCAGAAGCTGGTCAAGGCACTGAACACCCCGGCGGTGAAGCAGTTCATCGAAGAGAAGTACAAGGGCGCCGTGGTTCCGGCGTTCTAAGCGCTGCCCGAAACAAAAACACGCCGGCCCAGTGCCGGCGTTTTTCATGGCTTGCTCAGGTCGCCTCGGCAACCGTCGCCGGCGCGCTGCCCCGGCGTCCGACGATCACCAGCAATACCGCGGCACCGGCAGCCATCAGCAGCGGCAGGGCGTGACCGGTGAGCCACTGGCTGGCGGCGCCGGTGACCAGCGGGCCGACCAGACAGCCGAGCCCCCAGAGCTGGGCGATGCAGGCGTTGGCGCTGACCAGTTCGGCGTCGCGATAGCGCTCACCCACCAGGATCAGTGCCAGGGTGAAGAGACCGCCGGCGGTCGCGCCGAACAGCACCAGCAGCGGCCAGACGCCTGCGGTGTGCAGCAGCAGCGGCAGGGCCAGACTCACCGCCAGCAGCCCCAGGACGCAGCCAAGGAACAGGCCCTGGCGCGAGAGGCGGTCGGCAAGCAGCCCCAGGGGCAGTTGCAGCAGGGCATCGCCCACCACCACGGCGCTGACCATGTACAGCGCCAGTTGCTGACCGAAGCCCTGGTTGAGGGCGTAGACCGGCAGCAGGGTGAGGATCATTGCCTCGAAGCAGGCGAACAGCGCCACCGCCCAGGCGATGGCCGGTGCACCCCGGCAGAAGTCCAGCAGTGCCCGCCAGGCCGCGGTGTGGCCGCCGGCGGCCGGCGCGCCCTGGCGACCGAGCAGCAGCGTGGCGCCGCCGAGCATGAGCAGGGCGCCGAGCCAGAAGCCCTGGTCGCCCTCGGTGCCCAGCACCCCCAGCAGCAGCGGACCGGCCAGCTGGCTCAGCGCATAGCTGCTGCCATAGAGGGCCACCAGGCGACCGCGCCAGCGATCGGTGATGACCTGGTTCATCCAGCTTTCGCCGAGCACGAAGACCAGGGTGAGGATGGCGCCCAGGGCCAGGCGCAGGAGCAGCCACAGGGGATAGCTGGGCAGCAGCGAGAGCAGGATCAGCGAGGCGGCGCCACTGATCAGGCACAGCCGCATCAGCCGTGGCGTGCCGATGCGCGCGGCCAGGCGCCCGGCCAGGCTGGCGCCGGTGAGGATACCGAGGGCCGGCGAGGCGGCCATGACGCCGATGGCGAAGCTGCCATAGCCCCAGCCTTCCAGGCGCAGCGAGACCAGCGGCATCGACAGGCCGATGGCCAGGCCCACGCTGATGACACTGCCCAGCACGGCGAAATAGATGGCCCAGGGCATGGGCGACGGCGAGGAATTCATGGACTCAGCCTAGCTGATAGGGGGGATGACGGGCAGTCGCCACGCGCAGCTTATGGAGCCCGCGGCATCCGTCGGGGTTCCGGCACGGTTGGCCTTTGCCGGGCTTTCGCGTAGCGTGCGCGCTACCTGAAGCCGGTTGAGAGATAACAGAAAATGCGGAAATGGCAGTGCATCGTGTGCGGCTATATCTACGACGAAGCCCTGGGCTGGCCGGATGACGGCATCGCGCCGGGAACGCGCTGGGAGGATGTGCCCGAGGATTGGCTGTGCCCGGACTGCGGTGTGGGCAAGGGCGACTTCGAGATGATCGCCATCGGCTGATCACCCCGCTCCGCGCCTTCCGCGCGGACACAAAAAAGGCATCGCACGGGCGATGCCTTTTGGCTGCAGCGGCGATCCGTGCCGCCTCATGCTCAGCCTTCGATGCTGTCCTTCAGCGCCTTGCCGGGCTTGAACGCTACCGTGTTGCTCGCACGAATCTTGACCGGCTCGCCCGTCTGGGGATTCTTCCCCATGCGAGCACCGCGATGACGCGGCAGGAAGGTACCGAAGCCGACCAGGGTCACGCTGTCCTTGCGGTGCAGCGCATTCGCGATCTCGTCCAACAGCGTGTTGAGCACGACGTTGGCCTGTTCTTTTGGAAGTCCGACTTTTTCAGCGATCACAGCCGCCAATTCAGGCTTGCGCATAGCTACCTCTCGTGGAGTCATTTTTAGCCGTGTGGGCGTCGCATGGCTTTCCTGGCAAAGCGATTACCCCCGAGATAGAGGGTGGCCCGACACAAAGATCGTTGGTGCGACAAAAGTCGAACCAGATAGCGTTATAAGGCAAAGCCGAGAAGAGCGAAAGTTAATTAGCAGACTATTAGGCGTTGGTAGGATGACTGATCCCAACTTGGACATTAATCAACCAATTCCGGCACCCTCTGTGGACACTTTGTCCACTTCATGGCCTGGTCCGAAGGGTCAAGTTGGGGCGAGGGGGGCTCTGGCAAGCCCGTATCGCGATCAGCGATGAGGCTAATGGCTTCTTGCCGGGCACAGCAGTGCCGAGGGGAAGGTGGCGAAGCGGCTACTGGCCGCTTCGCCCTAGGGATCAGGCCGGTGCCTGGGTCGGCATGACCGGTTGCCCGGCCGGCGCCTGGCCTTCCAGGCGCCGCTCCAGGGCCTTGGGCTCGATCACCAGGCGCATGCCATTGCTGGCCTGGGTGCGGCCCCAGTCCTCCAGCAGCTCCATGCAGGCGTGATCGATATAGGAGACGCGCTCCAGGGGCACGTGCAGGGTGGTGCCGGGCTTGACCTGTTCCAGCACCTTGGTCAGCTGGGGCACTCGCAGGAAGGTCGCGGCGCCCACCAGGCGCAGGTCGGCCTGGTCCGGCTGGTCCTCGCGATAGGTCAGGCTGATTTTGAGTTGCGCCGCCTTGACCGCCAGGAAGGCGATCGACAGGCCGAAGCCGACTAGCACCCCGGTCAGCAGGTCGGTGGCGACGATCATCAGGGCCGTCAGGGCATAGACTACCATGGGCGTCCGGCCATAGCGCTTGAGTCCGGTCAGCGACTTGGGATCGGCCAGTTTGACGCCGGTGAACACCAGTACGCCGGCCAGGCTCGCCACCGGCACCAGCTTGAGCACGAAGGGCAGGGCGGCGACGAAGGCCAGCAGCCAGAGGCCGTGGAAGATGGTGGAGGCGCGACTGGTGGCGCCGGCCTGGACATTGGCCGAGCTGCGCACGATGACCCCGGTCATGGGCAGGGCGCCAACGGCGCCACAGAGCAGATTGCCGACCCCCTGGGCGCCCAGTTCGCGGTCGAAGTGCGAGCGAGGCCCGTTGTGCATGCGATCCACCGCGGCGGCCGAGAGCAGGGTCTCGGCGCTGGCAATGAAGGCCAGGGCGAGGGCGGCCACCACCAGTTCGGCGTTGGCCAGCATGCCCAGATCGGCAAAGGTCACCCAGTCGATGGCATCGGCCAGGTTGTTGGGTACTTCCACGCGGCGGATGTCCAGCGCCAGCCAGAGACTGGCCAGGGTCGCCAGGGTCACGCCGATCAGGGCGCCGGGCAAAAAGCGCAGTGTCTGCGGGCGGAATTTCTCCCACAGCCACATGCTGGCGATGGTCAGCAGGCCGATCAGCGCTGCCTGGGCGCCGCTGCCACTGCCGTTCCACTGGCCTGCCGCGGTGAGGGCGGCGCCGGGGAAGGCCAGCAGGTTGGACAGGCCCGAAGCCGCCGGCTTGGCGTCCAGCATTACGTGCAGTTGCGAGAGCACGATGAGGATGCCGATGCCGGCGAGCATGCCGTAGACGACGGCGGGCGAGGTGACGCGGAACCAGGCGCCCAGCCGGGTGAAGCCGGCGACGAGTTGCAGCAGGCCGGCCAGCAGCAGCACCGGGCCCAGGGCCTCGATGCCGTGGCGATTGATCAGGTCGAACACCAGCACCACCAGGCCGGCGGCCGGACCGCTGACCTGCAGCGGCGAACCGGCGAGAAAGCCGACCACCAGGCCGCCGATGATGCCGGTGATGATGCCCTTGGCCGGTGGCATGCCGGAGGCGATGGCGATCCCCATGCACAGCGGCAGGGCGACCAGAAACACCACGACTGAGGCCAGGGCATCGCGCGACAGGCTGCGCCCCGGGGTCTGTTGATTGCCAAGCATGGTCCTGGTCCTCCAGCGACTAGGTAAAGGGGTGCCCGCGCGTCATATCACGTCATATGACACGGTTCGGGATTCAGGCGGCTAGTGGAAAGGGTGGACGGTCCCGATGGAGCCCCAAGGTGGGATCGCCCGGCGCGGTGCGCTGTTATGCGGACGGGTCGCTCGACCCGTCTCGGGGCGGCCAGCCGGTGAACCAGCTGGCCGCCATGGATCAGGCCTGTTGCAGCCGCGGCCGCGGAGTGGCGACCGGCATGTTCTCGCCGTCCAGGGGGAGGAAGCGCTCCTGCTGGGCGTCGTACGCCTTGATCTCGCTGGTCTCGATGGAATAGACCCAGCCATGGATCTGCAGTTGACCGCTGGCCAGACGCGAGGCCACCGAGGGGTGGGTGCGCAGGTGGACCAGCTGGGCCACCACGTTTTCCTCCGTCAAGAAGCCCAGGGTGCCGCCGTGGCCGCAGTCGCAATGACCATGGTCTTCGACCACGGTACGGGCGACCTCGGCATGGCGCAGCCAGACCTTTACCGTCGGCATCTTCTCCAGCGGATCGGGATTGAGCACCGCCTTCATGGCGCCGCAGTCGGAGTGGCCGCAGATGATGATGTGCTTCACGCCCAGGGCCACGACCGCGTATTCGATGGCGGTGGAGACGCCACCGTTCATCTGGCCGTAGGGGGGCACCACGTTGCCGACGTTACGGGTCACGAACAGATCGCCCGGCGAGCTCTGGGTGATGAGCTCCGGGACGATGCGCGAGTCGGCGCAGGTGATGAACATGGCCTTGGGTGACTGCGCACTGGCGAGTTTCTTGAACAGCGCTTCCTGTTCGGGAAAGACATCCTGGCGGAAACGCTTGAAACCATCGACCAACTGCAGGAGGGCCTCGTCGGGTGCGCCGAAGGTATCCGTGTTGTCGCTCATCTGTTTCTGACCTCTTCTCAAGTACGCAATGGCAGCGGCAAGCGCTGGTTAGTGGCTAGACGCCCCCTGGCATCGCCTCGATACGCCCCGGCCATCTCGGGCTCTGGTGGCTTCATTGTCTGGCGATCCATCGCGCACTCGGGCAGCGTCCTGGCACCCGGTCGTTCATCTTGGTGATCTCAACCTTAATCCACGCTGAAACAATCCCTCGTGACGGACAACGCAGAAGATATTTCAAACTTATACTGAGATCATCCCGCCATTATCGCGACACGATCAGTGCATTTCGCCCTTTTATCGGCACGAACCCGGAATTTCGCCGCCGAATCGCGCTTTTCCCCGTGAAGAAAACGTGAATCGCGATAGCCGAACAGATTTACTTGGCGATCAGTGGCTTGCGAGAGATGTGCAAAAATGTGAACGCAATGCCGCTGGTGAAGATTGCTCGCCTCTCGCCCGCTTTGCATCCAGGCTGTGACCTGCGGCACAGTGCCGCAGCCCAGACCTTTCGCCAGCCTTTCAATAGCTCCAATGCCCTATAGGACAGGGGTTTACGGATTTTGCTCGGCACTGACCTACGCCTGAAGCGAAATCTCCGCCGATATCCGGCCTCAGGATCTTCAGGCGGCGGTCGATAGCAGGAGCTTTCCAGGCTCAACGGAAACTCTCCATGTCCTTTCGCAACCTCTCCATCGCGCGGCGCGCCACGCTCGGCTTCGCCTTTATCGGTCTGCTCCTGCTGCTGCTCGGCGGCACCGCCCTGGTCAAGATGAACGACATCCGCGCCTCGGGCCTGGCCATCGAAGACCGCGCCATGCCCCGGGTGGCCGCGCTCGACGAGCTGACCGCCCTGACCCTGCGCCTGCGGGTCCTCTCCTATCGCCTGCTGCTCAACCGCGAGCCCGAAATCATCGCCAAGACCCAGGCGCTGTTCCAGCAGCGCAATGGCCAGATGCGCGCCGCCCAGCAGCGCTACGAGGCGCTGATCCAGTCCGATGAAGAACGCACCGCTTACAGCCGCTACGGCCAGCTGATCACCCAGTACGATGGCCTGCAGCAACGCATGCTGGCATTTTCCGCCGCCGATCAGCTGGAGCCCCTGCGCCGCCTGCTCAACGAAGACCTGCTGGCCAACTCCGATGCGGTCAACGGCGTGCTCAAGCAACTCACCGACCTGGTCGACCAGCAGACCGCTGCGGCCAACGGCCAGTCCGCTGCCGACTACCGTCATGCCATCCAGTGGCTGGTGCTGCTGCTGGCGGCTACCGCACTGCTGACCGTGGTCTTTGCCTGGCTGCTGATCCGCAGCATCACCCAGCCCATCGCCCGTGCCGTGCAGGCGGCCGAGGTGATCGCCACCGGCGACCTCAGCCAGGAGATCCACAGCGAAGGCCGCGACGAGGCCGCGCGCCTGCTGCAGGCCATGAAGACCATGCAGGGCCAGTTGCGCCAGACCCTGCAGGGCATTCTCGGCTCGGCCACCCAGCTGGCTTCGGCGGCGGAAGAACTCAATGCCGTGACCGATGAATCCAGTCGCGGCCTGCAGCGCCAGAACGCCGAGATCGAACAGGCCGCCACCGCGGTGAACCAGATGTCGTCGGCGGTGGACGAGGTGGCGCGCAACGCCGTCAACACCTCCCAGGCGTCCCAGGAATCGGCCGGCGTGGCCCGTGATGGCCGCGACCTGGTGCAGGAAACCGTGGGCGCCATCGCCACCATGAGCGAAGACGTCCAGCACGGCGCCACCCTTGTGGGTGATCTGGCGGTCCAGGTCAACGACATCGGCAAGGTGCTGGACGTGATCCGCAGCGTGGCCGAGCAGACCAATCTGCTGGCGCTCAATGCCGCCATCGAGGCGGCGCGCGCCGGGGAGGCCGGTCGCGGCTTCGCCGTGGTGGCCGACGAGGTGCGGGCCCTGGCCCATCGCACCCAAGAGTCGACCCGCGAGATCGAGACCTCCATCGGCACCATCCAGCAGGGTACCGATCAGGCGGTGGCGGCCATGCGCAGCAGCACCGAACGTGCCCAGTCCACCTTGGAGGTGGCCCGCGGCGCCGGCCATGCCCTGGAGCGCATCCATGGCGCCATCGGCGGCATCAACGAGCGCAATCTGGTCATCGCCAGTGCGGCGGAAGAGCAGGCCCAGGTGGCCCGCGAAGTGGATCGCAACCTGGTGAACATCCGCGAGTTGTCGGTCCAGACCGCTGCAGGCGCCGAGCAGTCCAGCGCCGCCAGTGCCGAGCTGTCGCGCCTGGCCGTCGACCTCAATGGCCTGGTGACGCGCTTCCGCCTGTGATCCTGGCGCGTCCGGTCGCCTTGGTGGCCGGACGCTGCGGCCCTAGCCGGGGCCGAGCAGTTGCAGCACGCCGGTCAGCACCACTAGCAGGCCCAGGGGCGAGGCGAGAAAGGACAGCAGCAGGCAGCGCAGGCGCGGGCCGCGCGGGGTAGGGCAGGTCGTCATGACGTCAGGCAGCTCCGTAGCGAAAACCGGCGCCACGCCTGGCGCCCGGAGCCAATTTTCGCCTGTCCCGGCAGCAACGTCATGCCAAGAAAACGTAAAGATGGGTAAAGCCGCCGCTCCCCCGGGAAGCCTGTCTCCGGGGGTGGCGATGCGCCGGGTCAGACGCGGAAGCGCGCGGCCAGGCTGTGGATCTCGTGGGTCAGCTCGGCGAGCTGGCGACTGGAGGTTTCGATCTGGTCGGCGCCGCGTTTGGACACGCCCGCCAGTTCGCGGATGTTGATCAGGTTGCGATCCACCTCGCGCGCCACCTGGGCCTGTTCCTCGGCGGCGCTGGCGATGACCAGGTTGCGCTCGTTGATGTCGCCGATGGCGACGAAGATGTGCTCCAGACTCTGGCCGGTGCGCTCGGTGGTTTCCAGGGTGGTGCCGGCCAGGGTATTGCTGCGCTGGATGGCGGTCACCGCCTGACCGGTGCCGGTCTGGATGTTGCCGATCATCTGCTCGATCTCCAGGGTCGACTGGCGGGTGCGCTGGGCCAGGCTGCGCACCTCGTCGGCCACCACGGCGAAGCCACGACCGGCATCGCCGGCGCGGGCCGCTTCGATGGCGGCGTTGAGCGCCAGCAGGTTGGTCTGCTCGGAGACGGCGCGGATCACGTCCAGCACCTTGCCGATCTGGTTGGCCTGCTGCGCCAGACTGGCGATGACAGTTTCGCTTTCCTTGACCGTGGTCTGCATGCTCTGCAATTCGCTGAGCACCTGGGCCACCTGGCCGCGACTGCCGGCGGCCAGGCGATCGGATTCGCGGGCGGTATCCGAGGTGGAGGCGGCGTTGCGCGCCACCTCTTCCACGGCGGCGGTCATCTCGGTCACCGCGGTCACGGCCTGTTCCAGCTCCTGTTGTTGCTGATTGAGGGTGCGGTTGCTCTGCGCTGTCACCTGGCCCAGTTCCCGGGCGGCGCCGTCGAGTCGTTCGGCGGTGCGATTGAGCTGGGCCAGGGTGTCGCGCTGGCGACTCTGCAGGGTGGCGAGACCGGCGAACAGCTGGCCGATCTCGTCATGGCTGCGCACCTCGATGCGGCGGGTCAGATCGCCTTCGCTCATGGCAGCGAAGTGCTCGCCGGCTTCGTTGAGCGGGGCCAGCACGCGACGGGCGATGAACCAGCCGGAGAGCACGGCCAGCAGCAGGGTCAGGCCGACCAGTAGCAGGCTGCCGATCTGGGCCTGGGACACGCGACTGTCGGAGGCGGCGAGCGTAGCCGCGATGCGGCTGGTGATCTCGTCGGTAAAGGCCTGGCGGGTGTCGGCGAAGGCCGTACTGGCCCCTTTGGCACCGTCGCTGATACGGATGTAGCCGGGCAGGTCGCCGGCGCGGCAGGCGGCGATCTGCCCTTCGACGATGGCCTTGTAGGCGTCGAAGGCCTTGAGCATGGCTTCGATCTGGCCGCTCAGCCTGGGATCGCTGACGTTGGCCTGCATGTCGGTGATCAGCGTGCGGGCGATGTCCAGCCGCTCCAGCGCCAGTTTCACCCCTTTCTCGGCCTTGGCCGCATCACCGTTGACCCGGTCGAGCATGGCGGTATGGGAATTGGCGCTGGCGCGACTGATCCAGGTGGCGGCGTTGTTGACCCGGTCCAGCTGCTCCATGGTCAGACTATCCAGGTCGCGGATCTGCTGGGCACTGGTGCGGGCGCTGATCCAGCCGTACAGGCAGGCGAGCAGCAGGCAGGCCACGAACAGGCTGAGGACGCTGTACATCCCAGTACGAATTCTTGTTGTTTTTTTCATGGTGGGCTCTCTGGCGACTTCGCTGGCTGGGGTGCGCAATACGACTTTGGTAAGGCTTTTCGCCAGCAGTACGCCAAGGCCCAGGCAGGCGTCGATGGCCTGGAGCCAGTCGGTATCAGTTAAGCGCTGAGAAGTCGTCGGATGTCTTCAGGAGAGCAGTAAAGCGTGGGCCCGACGAATGCCGGGCCCGAGAGGATCAGGACAGCGGGGTGAACTGGATGACTTCGACCCAGTAGCCGTCAGGGTCCTTGATGAAGGCGATTTCCTTCATGCTGCCGTCGGTCAGGCGCTTCTGGAAGGCAACGCCCAGCTGCTCGAACCGCTCGCAGGCGGCGCGGATGTCCGGGACCGCCACGCAGGTGTGGCCGAAGCCGCGGGGATCGCTGTTACCGTTGTGGTAGCTGAACTCGGCATCGTTCTCGGTACCGTGGTTGTGGGTCAGCTCGAGAATGCCCGGGGTCGACTTGCGCCAGCGCTGGCGGGCCTCCGGGTCTTCCGGCACCTGGTTGCGATCGACCAGGGCGAGAAAGGTCAGGCTGAACTTGGCCTCCGGGAAGTCCTTGTGATCGACCACGGTGAAACCCAGCACGCGGGTATAGAAATCCAGCGAGGTCTCCAGGTTCTTGACCCGCAGCATGGTGTGGTTGAAGACGAACTCGCGGGTGGCGGCGTCGGGCTGGGCGGTCACGCCCGGCAGGTTGTCGAATTGGCTCAGCGACATCAGGATTCTCCTGTGTAGGGTGTGGCAATTGGAGAGACGGCCCCTGCGCAACGTTCCCGCGAGGGGTGGCGCCTGGGCGGTCGCTCACGAAAAAGGGCGGGAAGTCTAAAGGCTTCCGGGGCCGCTGCCCAAAGCTTCCTGGCGCGGCTTGCCGCTGCGCTGTGCGACGAATGGTCGAAACCACCCGGTTAGAGCCGCAGTCGGATTTTACAAGCGCACTGCCTGTGCGATCCCAAGGAGACTGATATGAGCAGCACCAGCGACAAGATCAAGGGTACCGCCAAAGAAGTGGCCGGCAAGGTCAAGCAAGGCGTCGGCGAAGCCACCGACAATTCGCGCATGAAAGGCGAGGGTCGTGCCCAGGAAGCCGAAGGCAAACTGCAGAAGAACGTCGGCAAGGGCAAGGAAGCGGTCAAGAACACCATCGACCGCGCCTGAGTCCAGTCGTGATGAAAAGGCCGCCCCAGGGCGGCCTTTTCTTTTGCCCGTCAGGCCGGATCCAGCTCCGGATAGTGACGGAAGATGCCGTTCTCGCTGAACGGCAGGCGGCGGGGCGAGGCCAGATAGGCGGCGATGTTGGGTAGTGCCGCCACCCGTTCGGCCAGGGCCAGCACCCGTGGGATCTCCGGTGCCAGGCGCCGCATGGCATTGGGGAAGGCATAGGTCAGGCCGGCCACCACCTGAAACAGCGACAGGTCGACATAGGAGCGCCGGTCGCCCACCAGCCAATGGTCGCCCGCCGGGTTGTAGCCCAGCACCCGCTCGAAATAGCTCAGGTAGGTACGGATCCGTTCGCCGGCAAAGGCCTTGGCGCGGTGCCGGGCTTCGTCCTGCTGCTCTTCGTAGGTCAGGGAAATGGCCACCGGATGATGGACGTCATGGGCCTCGGCGGTGAGGTCGGTGATGGTCAGCTGCAGGCCGTGCACCCAGAAGCGGGCTTCCTCGTCGGCCGGTACCAGGTCCAGTCGCGGCCCGAGGAACTGGAGGATGTTGGCGACATGGGAGACGACCTCGTCGCCGGCCTTGAGAAAGGGCGGGGCGAAGGGCGGGCGGCGGGTCTTCTTGCCTTGTAGGTAGTCTTCCATGGCGGGTACACCCAGGCCTTCGCCTTCCGGGGCGTTGCCGACATCGAGATAGCTGGCGCCGGCTTCTTCGAGCGCCAGGCGGACGAATTCGCCGCGGCCCTGGATGCTGGGCCAGTAGTGCAGTTCATAACGCATGGAAACCTCCGTCTGCTGGGAATACGGGTCCAGAAAGGCTGACCCCCGGCAGGGTTCCGAGGTTTGCCCGCCGTGCGGCTTTCACGACGAAGCGCACAACCAATTCCCGTCGCTGAGACTCCTATCAACCAGCGGCTCGCGATAAGGACGGTGGGATGACAGGCAACAGCAGGCGGACGGTTCCATGCGCATAGGCATTCTTACCCACGTGAAACACCCGGTACGCCAGCCGTTCGCCGGCGGTCTCGAAGCCTTCACCTACGACATCACCCTGCAGCTACGCGAGCGTGGCCATGCGGTGACGCTGTTCGCCAGTTCGGCCTCGGCGCCGGAGCTGGAGGTGGTGCCCATCCTCGACGACGGCAACTACGGCGCGGACGGCTGCCGACGCAAGCGCAACGTGCTCAGCTCCGAATACCTCGACGAGCACCACGGCTATCTGGACTGCATGCAGCGCATCGATGGCTACGGCTTCGACGTCATCTTCAACAACGCCCTGCACTATGTGCCGATCACCATGTCCGGCTTGATCCGCACGCCCATGCTCACGGTGCTGCACACCCCGCCGTTCTTCGAATTGATCAACGCCATCGGCGAACTGCACAAGCGCGGTGGCGGCCATTACTGCACGGTGTCCCAGGCCAATGCCGACAACTGGGCGCACCTCGCGCCGGCCTGTCACGTGATTCCCAATGGCATCGACCTCGATGCCTGGCGCCCGCGCGATATGCCAAACGGCGATCATGCCCTCTGGTTCGGCCGCCTGGTGCCGGACAAGGGGCCGCACCTGGCGCTGGATGCCGCACGCGAGGCCGGTGTGGCTCTGCGCCTGGCCGGCCAGGCCACCGACGAGCGCTATTTCCGACAGGAGATCGAACCCCGCCTGGGGGACGGCGCCGTCTACCTCGGTCACCTGGACCGTACCGCCCTGGTAGCCGAAGTCGCTCAGGCCCGCGCCTGCCTGGTCACGCCCTGCTGGGACGAACCCTTTGGCCTGATCGTCGCCGAGGCCCTGGCCTGTGGCACGCCGGTCGCCGCCTTTGCCCGCGGCGCCCTGCCGGAGCTGCTTACCGCCGAGACCGGCGCCCTGGCCCCGCCGGGCGATGTCCCGGCCCTGGCGGCGGCCCTGCGCGAAGCCCTGTCGCTGTCCCGCAAGGCCTGCCGGGCTCGGGCCGAGGCCCAGTGGAGTCACCAGTTGATGATCGACCGCTACGAGCGTCTGCTCGCCGATGTCGCTGCCGGCCGAGTCGCCCGTGGCTAGACTGCCCGTGACTGAGCTGAACGTCGGCTACTACGCCCATCACCATGGCGCTGGTCACGTGACCCGCGCCCTGGCCATTGTCGCGGCCTTCGACGGTCCCCTGACCCTGTTCGGCAGTCGACTGCCCGAACGGGTGGCGCTGCCCAACGTGCAGCTCTGCCCGCTACCGCCCGACGTGGCCCCGGGCGTCGAAGGCGAAGCCTTCGCCTGCCTGCACTATGCGCCGCTGGGGGTGGCAGGGTTGCGCGAGCGCATGGGCCTGCTGGTGGACTGGTTTCGCCGCGCCTGGCCCTGCCTGCTGGTGGTCGACGTCTCGGTGGAGGTAGCGCTGTTGGCCCGGTTGTGCGGCGTGCCGACGATCTATCTGCGCCAGCGCGGCAGTCGCTTCGATGCCGCCCACGAACTGGCCTACGCCAGTGCCAGTCGCCTGCTGGCACCCTATCCGGACTGCCTGGAAGAGCCTGATACCCCGGCCGCCTGGCGGGCCAAGACCTGCTATGCCGGCAGCCTGTCGCGCTATGCCGGGCAAGGGCCCGACCGCGGGCGCGAGCCCGGCACGATCACCGTCATCGCCGGCCATGGCGGCACCGCCTTCAGCCGCGCGCGCCTGGTAGCGGCCGCCCGCGCCTGTCCCGCCTGGCACTGGACGGTGCTGGGTCCGGTGCTGGACGACGCCACCGAGGCACCGGCCAATCTGAGCTTCTTGGGCAGCGTGGCCGATCCTGCACCCTGGCTGACCCGCGCCGAGCTGGTGGTCGGCTCGGCGGGTGACAGCCTGGTGGCGGAACTGGCCGACCTGCGCTGCCGCTTCCTCTGCCTGCCGGACGCCCGGCCCTTCGACGAGCAACTGTCCACCGGGCGCCTGCTGGCCGCCCAGGACCTGGCGATCACCTGCGAAAGCTGGCCTGGCGACGACGCCTGGCCGGGGCTGCTGGCCAGGGCGCGCGAACTCGATCCCGAGCGCTGGGCGGCGGTAAGCGATGGCGAGGGCGCCCGGCGCGCCGCTGCCTGTATTCGACAGGTCGCCCAGGAGGTGCTGGCATGATCGTCCTGACCCTGGTCCATGGCCGCGAGCGGCAACTGGCCAATCTCATCCGCGGCCTGGAGCGGGCGCTGACCCCGCCTGCGGCCCTGGTGGTGGTGCAGATGAACGAGGCACCGCGCGCCTGGCACAGCCCGCGCTTTCCGATCCAGGTGCACGGGGTCGAGGGCGACGGCATCCTGCCCCTGGCTGCCGCGCGCAATGCCGCGGTGGCCGCCGCGCCAGGCGAGGAACTGGTGTTTCTCGACGTGGACTGCATCCCCGCACCGGAATTGCTCGACGCCTACCGGGAGGCGCTGGCGGCCCACCCTGAAGCCCTGCACCAGGGCTTCGTCCACTACCTGCCGGCGGGCGTCGCGGAAGGCGACTGGACGCCGGAAGAGCTGCGCGCCAGCGGCGTCGTCCATCCCCTGCACCGGGATCGTCCGCCTGGCGAGGCGATTCCCCATCCGCTGTTCTGGTCGCTCAACTTCGCCTGCACCCGTGCCACCTTCGGCCGCATCGGCGGCTTCGATGAGGGTTATCGCGGCTATGGCGGCGAGGACACCGACTTCGCCTTTCGCGCCCGCGCGGCAGGGGTGCCGGTCTACCAGGCCGAGGCGCGGGCCTTCCACCAGTACCATCCGACCTATCACCCACCGCTCAACCATTTCGCCAGCATCCTGGAGAACGCCCGGCGCTTCCAGGCGCGCTGGGGACTCTGGCCCATGGATGGCTGGCTGCGCGAATTCGCCGCCGCCGGCTACATCGAATTCGACGAAAGCCGCGGGATAGAGGAAATTCGCACGCCTACCG
This sequence comes from Pseudomonas sp. JUb52, assembly GCF_004341115.1. NCBI lineage: Bacteria > Pseudomonadati > Pseudomonadota > Gammaproteobacteria > Pseudomonadales > Pseudomonadaceae > Pseudomonas > Pseudomonas sp. JUb52. The sequence continues at coordinate 381,790 of NZ_SLYS01000004.1, read as the reverse complement.
CCGCCGAGGTCGCCGCCTGCCGGGATGCCTCGGGGTCCGGCTTCTGACGTCAGGGCGCAACCAACCCGGCTCCTGCCACTCTGAAGGTAGGGCGGACCTGCAAAGCCGCCGGGCGCAGGCCGTGCAGGCCCGCCCTAGGAATCCTTCGTGAGGAACGTTCGTCAGGAGCCGTTATGTCCTTGTTTGCCTTCAGCCTGCGCGGCGTTTCGCCGTTCACCCTCATCAAGCGTGCCGTCCAGGAATTCGTGGCCGACGACATGCCCACCTATGCCGCAGCGCTGGCCTACCAGATGCTGTTTTCGCTGTTTCCCTTCCTGCTGTTCCTGATCGCCCTGATCGGCTTCCTGCACCTGCCGGACTTCTTTACCTTCCTGCGCGAACAGGCCGCCTATCTGCTGCCGGTCACGGCACTGGATACGGTCAATCCCATCATCGACCAGTTGCAAACGCAGAAGGGAGGACTGCTGTCCTTCAGTATCATCGTCGCCCTCTGGTCCGCCTCCGGTGGCTTCCGCTCGCTGATGACCGCCATGAACAGCGCCTATGACGTGGTGGAAAGCCGCCCGGCCTGGAAGCGCATTCCCCTGTCGGTGCTGCACACCATCGGCCTCGCCGGGCTGCTGCTCAGCGCCGCCGCCCTCATGGTGCTGGGACCCCAGGTGATGAACTGGCTGGCCGCCTACGTGGGGCTGGAAGACTACATGGTGACCGTCTGGGCGCTGATTCGCTGGCCGCTAGCGGTGTTCCTGCTGATGATTGCCGTGGCGGCGCTCTACTACGTCACCCCGGACGTGAAGCAGAGTTTCCGCTTCATCACCCCCGGCTCAATGCTGGCGGTGGTGGTCTGGATCCTGGCGTCCCTGGGCTTCGGCTACTACGTGCAGAACTTCGCCAACTACAACGCCACCTACGGCAGCATCGGCGCCATCATCGTGCTGTTGCTGTACTTCTATCTGTCGTCCGCAGTCCTGCTGTTCGGCGCGGAGATCAATGCGGTGATCGAGCACCACAGCGACGACGGCAAGGAAAAGGGCGAGAAGACCCCGGGTGATGGCGGGGTGGAAGGTGACGAGGACATCCAGGCGGCCCAGGCGGAAGAAGAGGGCGTGCTGGGTGAGGCGCGGGTGGTGCAGCGCCCGGAGCGTCGCACCTGAGGCCGTAGGGTGGATAACGGCGCCAGCCTTATCCACCGCTCACCGGCGACCTTGGTTGTGGAAAACGCTAAGCGGTTTTCCACGCTACAGGTCTCGTCTTGAAAACGATCCGGTTTTCTCGCTAAGAAAATCGCGGCCATGGGCCGCTCCTACAGGCTCCTAGGTAACCGTAGGAGCGGCCCATGGCCGCGATGAAACGCCTTACTTCGCCTTGCCCTGGTTGGCCACCGCGGCCATCTTGGCGGCGACCTCGTCCGGGTCGGCCAGGTAGTAGTGCTTGGTGGGCTTGAGGTCTTCGTCGAACTCGTACACCAGCGGCACGCCGTTGGGGATATTGAGGCTGACGATGTCGTTGTCGGAGATGTTGTCCAGGTACTTGATCAGGGCGCGCATGGAGTTGCCATGGGCGACCACCAGTACGCGCTGGCCGCTGCGGATGGCCGGCGCCAGGACTTCGTTCCAGTAGGACAGGACGCGCTCGACGCAATCCTTGAGGCATTCGGTGCGCGGCACCTGATCCAGCGACAGACCGGCATAGCGCGGGTCGGCGGCCAGGGCCTGCTGCTCCTCGACACTCTGCTCGGGCGGCGGCACGTCGTAGCTGCGACGCCAGACCAGCACCTGGTCTTCACCGTACTGAGCCGCGGTCTCGGACTTGTTCAAGCCGGTCAGGCCGCCGTAGTGACGCTCGTTGAGGCGCCAGTCGCTCACTACCGGCAACCACATCTGGTCCATGCCTTCCTGCACGTGCCAGAGGGTGCGCACGGCGCGCTTGAGTACCGACACATGGGCCACGTCGAAGAGGAAGCCGGCGTCCTTGAGTGCCTTGCCGCCCTCGTGGGCCTCGCGGATCCCCTGCTCGGTCAGATCCACATCCGCCCAGCCACTGAAGCGGTTTTCCAGGTTCCACGCCGACTGGCCATGGCGGATGAATACGACTTGCGACATGCGACCTCCATCTTGGGATTCATTGTTTGGCTCACGCCTACGCGAAGCTGTGCCAAACATACCGCAGATGGAGGCGACCGGCATGGGCATCACGGAAACCGTGATGCGTCCGGCACTCGGGAAGAGCCTTAGGCCGCCAGGGCGCGGCGGGTACGGGCGATGACCCGTTCCAGGCTGTCGGCCGCGTTGTATTGCTCGGGGTAGAGGCGCTCGCTGCGACAGGCCACGCCACGCTCGTCGACCACGGTGAAGCTGAAGCCGCCCTTGCGCGAAGCCGGGGTGGTGATGCAGTGGAACGGCGCAAAGGCCGCCTGGAGATGTTGCATGGCCGCGATGGCCTGATTTTGAATGTTCATATGACTATCCTTGGGATCCACGCTCAGTCGGCGCGGTGAAATAACTCCAGCAACCTCGTACCCATAACGGCCGACGGCTGAATCTCTGGCTGGAGGAAGGCAGCGTGTGGGCGAAACGCCCAGGCATGCAGGTAAGTACTTGGGAAGGCAGGCAACCGGCCGGGCACGAGATTCAGAGGCCGCGGCGGCAGATCCTGAGCAATCGAGGGATCAGTCGATCCGGATGACGCTGATTTCGCGCTGCTACAACGAGCGGAAAGGCGTCCAGCGATTGGGGTCAGCTTGGTACTAACCCGATCAAGCTAGCAGGATAGATGCCAGCCGCGCAAGCCCGTCGGTCGGTGACGGGCTCGGTGGTCACTAGCGCTCGACGAGCTGCATCCAGGCGGCGGGATAGCGCGTACCGGCCACCTGTTCCGGCGTGAAAAGTCGCTCCAGCTCGGCGTTTTCGTCTGCGCTCAAGTGCACCTCGAGCGCGGCGAGATTCTCCTGCAGATAACGCCGCCGACGAGTGCCCGGGATGGGGATGACGTCCTCGCCCTGGGCCAGCACCCAGGCCAGGGCCACCTGGCCCGCGGTCACGCCCTTGGCCTCGGCCAGCGCCCGTACCCGGTCCACCAGTGCCAGGTTGCGCTGGAAGTTCTCGCCCTGGAAGCGGGGACTCAGGCGGCGGTAGTCGTCCGCGGCGAAGTCCTCCGGCGAGTTCAGGGCGCCGGTAAGAAAGCCGCGGCCGAGCGGGCTGTAGGCCACCAGCGCCACCCCCAGTTCGCGGCAGGTGGCGAGGACCCCGTGTTCGTGCGGATCGCGCGACCACAGCGAGAATTCGCTCTGCAGGGCGGAGATGGGATGGACCCGGTGAGCACGTCTCAGGGTCTCGCTGGAGGCCTCGCTCAGCCCCAGGTAACGGACCTTGCCGGCCTGCACCAGCTCGGCCATGGCGCCCACCGTCTCCTCGATTGCCACCTCGGGATCGACCCGGTGCTGGTAGTAGAGATCAAGCTGCTCGACGCCCAGCCGGCGCAGGCTGCCGTCCACCGCCTGGCGCACGTACTCGGGCCGGCCATTCACGCCGCGGGCGGTGGGATCGGCACTACGCACCAGGCCGAACTTGGTGGCGAGGAATACCCGCTCGCGGCGGCCACGCAGGGCGCGGCCGAGCAGCTCTTCGTTATGGTGCGGTCCATAGGCATCGGCGGTATCCAGCAGGGTCACGCCGCGTTCCAGGGCCAGGTCCAGGGTGGCCAGGGCCTCGGTCTCGTCGGTGGTGCCATAGAATTCACTCATGCCCATGCAGCCCAGCCCCAGGGCGGATACCAGCGGGCCAGCGCGGCCCAGTCGTCGTTGCAGCATGACATTCGCTCCTCTCGTGAAAGACGGGATCAGTCTCGCTATTGAGCCAGGCTGAACAAAGCTGCTATCACGACAGACAGTATTCGACAGGAATGAATGATCTTGGATCGATTGGCAGCCATGCGCGGTTTCGTGCGCATCGTCGAGCGTCGCTCCTTCAGCCGGGCGGCCGCCGATCTCGGCCTGTCGCCAGCGATGGCGACGCTGCTGGTGCAGCAGCTGGAAGCCCACCTGGGGGTGACGTTGCTGCACCGGACCACCCGCCGCGTCAGCCCGACCCTGGACGGCGCCGCCTACTACGAGCGCTGCGTCAGCTGGCTGGCCGAGCTGGACGATATCGAAGGGGTCTTCAGCCAGCGGCGGCGCCAGCCACGCGGTCGATTGCGGGTGGATCTGCCGGGGTCCCTCGGGCGCGCCCTGCTGATTCCGGCGCTGCCGGACTTCTACCAGCGCTATCCTGATCTGGAGCTGGTGATCAGCGCCGATGACCGGTCGGTGGACGTCATCGGCGAGGGCATCGATTGTGTCCTGCGCAGCGGGCCGTTGCTCGACGAAGGCCTGGCCGCCCAGCCCCTGGGCGAGCTGGTACAGGTGACCTGTGCCAGTCCGAGCTATCTAGCCCGTCAGGGCCAGCCGGACGACCTCGCGGACCTCGCCCAGCACCAGCTGGTGCACTACCGCTCCCAGCGCAGCGGCCGCCGGCTGCCCTTCGAATTCCTCTGCGAGGGTGAGCTGCACGGTCTGGATCAACCCGGACGCCTGACCCTCAGCGGCGCCGACGTCTATGTCGGTGCCGCCCTGGCCGGGCTGGGCCTGATCCAGGCGCCGCGCTATCACGTGGCCGCGGATCTGGCCGCCGGCCGGCTGTGCGAAGTCCTGCCCGGCCTGCCACCGCCGGGCTTACCGCTGGCGGCGGTCTACCCCCTGGCCAGCCAGACCTCACCGCGGGTACGCGCCTGGGTCGAGTGGCTGCAGGAGGTGTTCGCCGCCGTGGATCCGGCCTGGCTAAGGCAGTGAGATCACTCCACGAGGAAGATGGCCGCCGAGAGCTGTCCGCAGGCGGCAGCCGTCAGGCCGTGCCGCTGCAGGTAGCGCTCGACTCGCCAGCGGCCCAGGGCATAGCCAAGATGGCGAGGCAGATCGCCACTGCCGAAGAACCAGCGGGCGTGGTCGTACGGTTGCTGCAAAGCAGCGTTCAGGGTGTCCCAGTATCCAGCCATTTCTTGGTGCGCGGCCTGGGCGTAGAAGGGCAGCTGGCCTGTCAGTTCGTGTTCGAATTGGCAGGCCAGGCCTTCACTGACCAGGACTTCCCCCAGCGTGGTGCCGTAACCGGGGCCGGCATGCCGTAGGCAATGGTGCAGTTCATGGCCGAGCAACGCGGTGAAGGTGTCGGGCAAGGCGCGCTGCAGGTGGGGACTGTCGGGATCCAGGGTCAGAAACACCCGCTCGGCGTCCGGACTGTAGCCATTCAGGCCGAGCTCCGGGATCACCCAGGCGCCTGCCTGTACCACCACGTCGACCCGCTGTTCCGGCAGGTACGCGGCAATCCGCGTCAAGGCGTGGGCAAATGTCTCTTCCAGGACCGAGCACCAGGGATCCAGGCGCCCGCTGGCGTTGAGCAGGTGTAGTACGCAAGGCATCCTGGCGTCTCCGGGGCACGGCCCGTCCTTATAGACGAGGTCGCGCCCCTTTGTCCGCTACTTGCCCGCCTCGCGCGGCTCCGGCTGGCTGTGGCCAAAGGCCTGGCCCAGGTCATCGCCGGAGGTGGTGCGGTTGTCATCGGTGCGCCATTTGGCGACGTCGGCGGCGCTGACCGGGGCGGTGGCGTTGCCCCAGCTGGCGCGGATGAAGCTGACCACGTCGGCCACCTGGGCATCGTTCAGCCGCCAGCCGAAGGGCGGCATGACGATGGTCGACGGCGCGGTGTGCAGGCCGGGCAGGGTGCCGCCCTTGAGCACGATGTTGATCAGCGAACTGGCGTCGGCCGTGCGCAGCACCGGATTGCCGGCCAGTGCCGGGAACACCCGGTCGTAGCCCTGGCCATCGGTGCGGTGACAGGCGGCGCAGTTGTCCACATAGACCTGGGCGCCACGGGCGCTGTCGTCACCGCGCCAGAGCGCCGCGGCGGCGCGCCCGTCGGTCTGGAAGGGCGCGTCCTGCGGATCCTTGGCCGGCAGGGTCTTGAGGTAGCGGGCGATGGCCTGCAGGTCGGCGTCGCTCAGGTACTGCAGGCTGTGCTGCACCACCTCGGTCATGCCGCCGAACACCGCGCTGTCGGCGGAGCGCCCGGTCTTGAGGAATTGCACCAGCTGCGCTTCGCTCCAGCTGCCCAGGCCGTCGCGGTGATCACCGCGCAGGTTCTTGGCGATCCAGCCTTCCAGGGGCGCGCTGCCGGCCAGGAAGTCCTTGCCGTCGGCGGGGGAGAGCGCCTTCTCCTGCATGGTGAAGGCGCGCGGGGTGTGGCAGGCGCCACAGTGGCCGAGGCCTTCGACCAGGTAGGCGCCGCGGGCCACCACCGGATCCTGATCGGGCGCGGGCTGGAATTGCACCACCTCGGGGGCGAACAGCTGGCGCCAGATCGCCAGCGGCCAGCGCATGGACAGCGGCCAGGGGATGTCGCTGTCGCGATTGGCCTGCTCGACCGGCGTTACGCCGTGCATGAAGTAGGCATAGAGGGCGCGCATGTCGCCCTCGCTGACCCGGGCATAGGAGGGGTAGGGCATGGCCGGATAGAGGGTATGGCCCTCCTTGGCGATGCCCTGGCGGATGGCGGCGTCGAAGTCGACATAGCTGTAGTCGCCGATGCCGGTCTGCCGATCCGGGGTGATGTTGGTGGAATAGAGGGTGCCGATGGGCGTCTGCATGGGCAGGCCGCCGGCGAAGGGCTGGCCGCCCGGCGCCGTGTGGCAGGCCACGCAATCGCCGGCGCGGGCCAGGTATTCGCCCTTCTTGACCAGCGCCGGGTTGGTGTCTTCGGCGGCCTGGGCCGCCAGCGCCAGGCCGCTGCCCAGGAGCAGGGTCGCGAGGGTACGAAGGATCATGGGCGCGCCTCTCATGCCTGCACCAGCGGGCCGGGATTTTTCAGGTACTGCTCGCGGATGGCCCGCGCCGACCAGTAGGTCAGGGCCGCCACCAGGCCGGTGGGGTTGTAGCCCAGGCCCTGGGGAAAGGCCGAGGCGCCCGGCACGAAGACGTTGTGCACGTCCCAGCTCTGCAGGTAGCGATTGACTGCGCTGGTCTTGGGGTCGGTGCCCATGATGGCGCCACCGTTCAAGTGGGTGGTCTGGTAGCTGGCGGTGTTGAAGTGACCGCCGAAATCCTTGACCGACACGCTGATGTGCTCGGGATTCATGGCCTCGGCGATCTTCTTCATCTTGGCCGCCATGAAGCGGGTCATGCGGATGTCGTTGTCCTTCCAGTCGAAGGTCATGCGCAGCAGCGGCTGCCCATAGGCGTCGCGGTAGGTGGGATCCAGATCCAGGTAGTTGTCGCGATAGGACTGGTGCGCGCCGTGGGCGTCCATCGACAGCTGGTGGTTGTAGTAGCCGGCCTGGGCCTTTTTCCAGGCGCTGCCCCATTGCGGCGTGCCGGGCGGATTGGCCGCGCCGGCAATGGGCCGGGTGCCGGCCTGGTTGACCCACATGGGCGAGCCACCAACGAAGCCGTGGGGGCCGTGGTCGAAGTTGTCGGCGTTGAAGTCGTCCACCGCCACGCCATTGCCACCGGCGCCGATGAAGGGGTTGGTGTGGTGCTGATCCTGGCGGAAGAAGGCCTTGATGGTGGCCATGTTCTGGTAGGCGAAGTTGCGTCCGACCACGCCTTCGCCGGTCCTTGGATCATAGGGCTGGCCGATGCCCGACAACAGCATGAGGCGCACGTTGTTGAACTGGAAGGCGGCGAGGATGACGATGTCGGCCGGCTGCTCCAGCTCCTGGCCCTGGGCGTCCAGGTAGGTCACTCCGGTGGCCTTCTTGCCAGTGCTGTCCAGGTTCACCTTGAGCACATGGGCCTGGCTGCGCAACTCGAAGCGCGGTTCCTGCTTGAGCGCCGGCAGGATGTTCAGGTTCGGCGAGGCCTTGGAATACATGTAGCAGACGTAGCCGCTGCAGTAGCCGCAGAAGTTGCAGGGCCCCATCTGGCAACCGTAGGGGTTGGTGTAGGGACCCGAGGTGTTGGCCGAGGGCAGGTTGTAGGGGTGATAGCCCACCTCCCGCGCGGCCTTCTCGAACAGCTGCGCCGAGACGGTGTTCTTTTGCGCCGGCAGCGGGAAGTCGCTGGAGCGATCCGGCGCATAGGGATTGCCACCCTTGCCGTCGCCCACCACCTGGCCCTTGATGCTCCAGGCGGTGCCCGAGGTACCAAAGACCTTTTCCGCGAAATCGAAGTAGGGCTCCAGCTCGGCGTAGCTGACGCCGAAATCCTGGATGGTCATGCCGTCGGGGATGAATTTCTTGCCGTAGCGCTCTTCATAATGACTGCGCAGGCGCAACTCCGCCGGGTCGACGCGGAAATGCACCCCCGACCAGTGCAGACCGGCGCCGCCCACGCCATCGCCGGGCAGGAAGACGCCGAGCTGGCGATTGGGCAGGGCGACGTCGTTGACGCTGTGGCGGATGGTGACGGTTTCCTTGGAGACATCGACGAACAGCTTCTTGCGGATGCTGTAGGTGAGTTCGTCGATCACCTGGGGATAGGAGCCGTCGGGATAGGTGTCGCGGTAGCTGCCACGTTCCAGGGCCACCACGTCCAGGCCGGCCTCGGTCAGTTCCTTGGCCATGATGGCCCCCGTCCAGCCGAAGCCGACGATCACTACCTGCTTGCTGGGCAATACCTTGGCCATCAACCGCGCTCCCCGCGAATGGAGACCGGGGGCAGCGGATAGCGCTCGTCGCGCTCCACCCAGTCCATGAAGTCGGCGCGGGCCCCGGGGAAATTCACCAGTTTCCAGCCGACCAGTTCCTTGTTGCCGCCATGCAGCGGGTCGCAATAGAAGCCTTCCCGGGTGTTCTGCAGCAGCTGGGCGAAGAACAGCTTGGCCGGTACGCCGTCCAGGCTGGCGTCACCGCTTTCCAGGGCCTTGAGGGCCGCGTCCTGCTCAGCGGGTGCCAGCTCGGCGAAGACCTTACCGTGCTGCTGGCGGATCCAGCGATCCACCGCGGCGATGCCCAGGCGATAGAGGTCCTGGGGTACCAGGCGACTCTGGTAACCCATCTCGGGTGCGGCATCGGTGGCGAAGGGGCCCTGCATGTACCAGAGGCCGCCACAGGCATAGGGGGTCTGCATCTGCCGGTCGATGAATTCCGATGCGCCGGCTTCCAGCGCGCCCGGGCCGAGGTCGTCCGCCGGAATCAGCCGGGCCACCGCGGCCTGCACGAAGGCCCATTCCTCGGCGGTAAAGAACACCGGTTGATAGTGGTCGGCGCGCGGACTGCTGCCCGGCTTGCTCTCCGGGGAGGGCGCGGCGAGGGCCAGGCCCGAGGAGGCACCGCCCGCCAGGGCGACCACGGGAATCAGGCTCAGGGACTTGCGCAGGAAGTCGCGGCGGGCCGGGACGGAATCGTCTGCGGACATGGTCAGGGTCTCATCAGGTGCCCGACGTGGAACCGCAGGGCTTATGGTTAGCTAGCTAATATGTTGGAATATTACCAACATCTGCCGATCGCGGTTACATTTTGTCGCAGGTGTGCAGAGCCCTGGCGGTCCGGCAAGTTCCCACTGCTGCAGCATCGGCATGGAAAAGCGCCCAAGCCGCGGCCGTGGGCGGTTCCTGCTACCCGGGCGAGCCGGCGGCGGACGCCAGGCAAGGCGGTCCTTTCCGTCGTGTCCAGGTTTTCCGGTCAGGTAGCGGAGGGCGTGGCGCCCAGCTCCAGGCCTGGGGTTACCTAAGGTTCCACCTGCGTAAGCACCATAAGAGTGCAAGTTGCACAAGGTGATACCTAACGAAGCAAGCCGAACGGGCACTCATACCTGAAAGAAATCGCTTTGCACATCAGATGGTTAGCGCGATAGCGCGGTGGAACGCCGCTTTTTCACCGCTTTCCGCGAGGCATTGCACCCTTTGCGTTCATTTTGTGCCGATTTCAGCCCGGCTGGCGCGCAAGTTGCACTTGGGAGGCTTTCCGTTGTCAGGTAACACCTTATGTCCAACGTAGAATGCAACCTCTCTCCGGCGCTCAAACCGCGCCACGTGACCATGTTGTCCATCGCCGGGGTAATCGGTGCCGGTCTGTTTGTCGGCTCCGGTCATGCCATCGCCGCGGCCGGTCCTGCCGTACTGCTGGCCTATGCCCTGGCCGGTACCCTGGTGGTGCTGGTCATGCGTATGCTGGGTGAAATGGCCGTCGCCTCGCCCGATACCGGTTCCTTCTCTTCCTATGCGCAGCAGGGCATCGGCCGCTGGGCCGGCTTCACCATCGGCTGGCTGTACTGGTGGTTCTGGGTGCTGGTGATCCCGCTGGAGGCCGTGGCAGCCGCCGCCATCCTCAATGCCTGGTTCCCGGCGATCGCCACCTGGCAGTTCGCCCTGATCATCACCGGCATCCTGACCGTGACCAACCTGTTCAGCGTCGCCAAGTACGGCGAGTTCGAATTCTGGTTCGCCCTGCTCAAGGTCATCGCCATCGTCGCCTTCATCGCCCTTGGCGCGGCCGCCCTGGTCGGCGCCCTGCCGGGTCGCGAGGTCAGCGGCCTGAGCAATCTGATGGCCCATACCGGCGGCTTCATGCCCAATGGCTTCGGCGCGGTGCTGGGTGCCCTGCTGACCACCATGTTCAGCTTCATGGGGACCGAGATCGTCACCATCGCCGCTGCCGAGTCCAAGGACCCGTCGCGGCAGATCAGCAAGGCCACCAACTCGGTGATCTGGCGGATCGCGCTGTTCTACTTGGTCTCCATCTTTCTGGTGGTGTCCATGGTGCCTTGGAACGATGCCCAGCTGCCGATCGTGGGTTCCTACCAGCGCGCCCTCGAGGTGCTGTCGATTCCCAATGCCAAGCTGATCGTCGACTGCGTGGTGCTGGTCGCCGTGGCGAGCTGCCTGAACTCGGCGCTCTATACCGCTTCGCGCATGCTTTATTCCCTGGCCCGCCGTGGCGACGCCCCGGCCAAGATGGGTCGTGCCTCCAGCAGCGGCGTGCCGCGCGCTGCCGTGCTGGCCAGTACCGCCGTGGGCTTCCTGACCACCATCGCCAACTACACCATGCCCGAGGCGGTATTCAGCTTCCTGCTGTCCACCTCCGGCGCCGTGGCCCTGCTGGTCTATCTGGTGATCGCCGTGACCCAGCTGCGCCTGAGACGCAAGCTGATCGCCCGTGGCGAAACCCTGGAGTTCCGTATGTGGCTGTTCCCCTGGCTGACCTGGGCGGTGATCGTCTTCATTGTCGGCGCCCTGACCGTGATGCTGTTCAGCGAAGCCCATCGCTTCGAGATCCTGGCGACTGGTCTGCTGGCGCTGCTGGTCGTGGCCATCGGCACCTGGGTAGGCCGGCGTCAGCCCGCCACCCCGAGCCTGGCCGCTGCCGCGCGCTGATGACCAGAGGCTTCCGGCACCACCGGGCGTCGGAAGCGCTCCTTTCTGGAGCACAGAGTTCCTTCCAGGCTGGACAGCGGCTGCGGTAACAGGTAGAACAGCACTCCTGTTTGCTGGCCTTCTGGCCAACTGTACAGCTCAAATTCCCGCGGTGTTCCCTCTGGTAACCAAATTTTGCACTGCAATGGTGCAATACGTTACAGAATGACCCAAATTGCAGCAGTACAGTTGCAGTTGTGTGCTGAGTGATCCGCGAACCTTTCCCTGGACTGTTACTGGTGGTAGCACTCGCCTGGCGAGACAATGGCGCCATTCGATGACCAGTACCCGTCACAAGCGGGAAGGAAAGCCACCATGGAACGCACCTTCAGTTCCTCGCTGTACAACGCCAAGCCCAGCAACCGTGTGCCCGCTGCCCTGCGCGTTATCTCCACCCTGTCCACCTGGCAGCGTCGCATCGCCAGCCGTAACGAACTGGCCCGCCTGGACGCCCGTATGCTGGCCGACGCCGGTATCACCGAGGCCCAGCGCTACCAGGAAATGCACAAGCCCTTCTGGCGCTAAGCCCGGCTGCTGCATCCTTTCCACAGACCCCGCTTCGGCGGGGTTTGTCTTGTCTGCAGGCTGAACGGCAGACAGCAAAAAGCCCCGGCATGCCGGGGCTTTCTATTACCGCTGGGAAAGGGCGGTTACTGCATGTTGTTCTGATTACGGGCGTCGACCTTGTTGGGCTTCTCGGTCTTGAAGGGCACATCGGTGCCACCGTCCGCGCCGCCCTTGACGGTGGTCTTGCCGGGTACGGCTTCGGTAGCCGAGCCGTTGACGGCCGTGGCGCTCTTGGAGGTTTCGGCCGCGAAGACACCCGTGGCCATCGACAGCATCACAGCAGCAGTAGAGGTGATCAGCAGCTTTTTCATGAGTTCGGCCTCGTCAAATGAACCTGTGAATCTGATGGGGCCCGCGCCATCAGGGTCGCGGGCATCAGCTGCAGACGGGCAGGTCCACAGCGCACGTCTCAGTTGACTGCGGCCCGGAATGCCGGGTTCCAGGGCATTTGTGAACATTTGTGGGCGAATGACCGCTCCGCTGTCGGGCCTGCGCCGCGCGTCCTCGCCGTAGCGCTTCCCAAGCGGCGCCCGGCGCCTGACAATTCGTCAGACGAACCCCCTGCGCCGCCTGTGGTCAGTTCGCAGATCGCGCCTCTTCCACCGATAAGGACAATCATGAGGGCTCTCCGCCTTGCTCGCCTCTGCCAGGTAACGGCTGCTCTGACCCTGGTAACGCTGTTACCGGGCTGCTCCCAGGAGCAACCGCCCACCGAGGAACTGGCGCGGGTGGTGGTGGTGCAGCTGAGTCCGATAAAGGACAGTCAGCGCATCCCCTTCACCGGGGATATCCAGGCGCGGGTGCAGGCGCCGCTCGGTTTCCGCGTGAGTGGCAAGATCAGCGAGCGGCTGGCGGATGTCGGCGATCGCGTGCGCGAGGGTCAGGTCCTGGCCCGGCTAGATCCCCAGGATCTGCGCAACAACCTGGCCGCCGCCCAGGCCCAGGTGGAAGCCCAGGAAGCCCGCACCCGGCTGGCGCGGGTCGATTTCGAGCGCCAGGCCGCCCTGCTGCCCAAGGGCTATACCAGTCGCAGCCAGTACGACCAGGCCCAGGCCACCCTCGACGGCGCCCGCAGCGCCCTGCAGACCGCCGCCGCCCAGCGCGACGATGCGCGCAAGCAACTGGGCTATACCGAATTGCGCGCCAGCGCCGCCGGGGTGCTGACCGCCCGCCACGCCGAAGCCGGGCAGGTGGTGCAGGCCGGCACGGCGATCTTCGACCTGGCGGTGAGCGGCGACCTCGACGCCGTCTTCGATCTCTACGAATCCCTCGCCCGCGAACTCAAGGTCGGCCAGACCCTGCCCGTCGCCCTGCAGGCGCAACCGGCCGTCACGACCCGGGGCACCCTGCGCGAGATCGCCCCGACCGTGGCGAGCAGTGGCACGGTGCGCGTCAAGGTACAACTCGATCGACCCCCGGCGGCCATGACCCTGGGGGCGGTGGTCAATGCCCAGCTCGAGGGCGCGACCGAGCAGGGCTTCGCCTTGCCCTGGACGGCGCTGAACGGCACCACCGAGCAGCCCGCCGCCTGGCGCCTCGGCGACGACGGGCGGGTCAGCCTGCAGCCGCTGCGCATCGAACGCTTTACCCGCGACAGCATCATCGTCAGCGAGGGCCTCAAGGCCGGCGACCGCATCGTCGTCGCCGGCGGTCAGGCGCTGAGTCCCGGGCAGAGGGTCGAAGTCGCCGAGCGCTCCGCCTTCAATGAGGTGCGCCCATGAAGCCGCTGCTGCCGCTGTGCCTGCTGCTGGTCCTGGCGGGCTGCTCCGATGACGAGGCCCCGCCACCGCCGATCCGGCCGGTGGCGACGCTGACCTTGAGTGCCCCGCCGCCCGGGCGCGAGGTCTTTGCCGGCAGCATCCAGGCGCGCTACGAGAGCGTGCTGGGCTTTCGCGTCGGCGGCCGCATGACCCGCCGGCTGCTGGACGTGGGTCAGCCGGTGCGCCGTGGCCAATTGCTGGCGGCGCTGGACCCCACCGATCAGGACAATGCCCTGCGCAGTCGCCAGGGCCAGACCGCCGACGCCGAGGCCCAGTGGCGCGACGCGCGCAACGATGCCCGGCGCCAGCAGCAGCTGTTCGACCAGGGCGTCGGCTCACGCTCCCAGCTGGATCAGGCGCTGACCCGCCTGCATACCCTGGAAGCCGCCCGCGAGCAGGCCCAGAGCGCCGAGCGCCAGGCCCGCGATCAGCGCGACTATGCCGAGCTCTACAGCGATTTCGACGGCGTGATCACCGCCTGGCAGGCCGAGGTCGGCCAGGTGGTGTCCGCCGGTCAGCCGGTGGTGCGGGTCGCCCGCCCGGACGTCCGCGAGGCGGTGCTGGACCTGCCGGCCCAGGCCATCGGTCAGCTGACCCCAGGCCGTGTGCTGACGGTGCGCATGGCGCTGGATCCGGCCGTGGCGGTCGCGGGCCGGGTGCGCGAGATCGAGCCCCAGGCCGATGCCACCACCCGCACCCGCCGGGTGCGCCTGACCCTGGACGAGCCGCCGGCCGCGCTGCGTATCGGCAGCCTGGTGCAGGGCGAGCTGGAGTCACCGCCGGCGGCCGGCCTGGCCCTGCCAGCGCAGGCGCTGCGGCGCCAGAATGGCCAGACCGCGGTCTGGGTGGTGGAAGGCCGGGGCGAGCAGGCCCAGGTGCGCCAGCGCCCGGTCGAGGTGCTGCGCGAGGCCGATGGCCTGGCGTGGATCGGCAAGGGCCTGAAGGTGGGTGAGCGAGTGGTGACGGCAGGGGTGAACAGTCTCGAGGAGGGACAGCGGGTGAAGGATCAGGAGGGCGCTCGGCCATGAAAGGCTTCAACCTGTCGGACTGGGCGCTGCGCCACCAATCCTTCGTCTGGTACCTGATGTTCGTCGCCCTGCTGATGGGTGTCTTCTCCTACATGAAGCTGGGACGCGAGGAAGATCCGTCCTTTGCCATCAAGACCATGGTCATCCAGACCCGCTGGCCGGGGGCGACCACCGAGGAGACCCTGCGCCAGGTCACCGAGCGGGTGGAAAAGAAGCTCGAAGAGCTGGATTCCCTCGACTACACCAAGAGTTTCACCCGGCCGGGGCAGTCCACGGTATTCGTCTACCTGCGCGACACCACGCCGGCCAAGGCGATTCCCGACATCTGGTACCAGGTGCGCAAGAAGGTCTCGGACATCCAGGGCGAATTCCCCCAGGGCATCCAGGGCCCGGCCTTCAACGACGAATTCGGCGACGTCTTCGGCAGCATCTATGCCTTCACCGGCGACGGCTTCAGCATGCGCCAGCTGCGCGACCAGGTGGAGCAGGTCCGCCGCGAGATCCGCAGCGTGCCGGGCATCGGCAAGGTGCAGCTGATCGGCGCGGAGAACGAGGTCATCTACCTGGACTTCTCCACCCGCAAGCTGGCCGCCCTGGGGCTGGACCAGCGCCAGGTGATGCAAAGCCTGCAACAGCAGAATGCGGTGACCCCCTCGGGCACCATCGAATCCGGCGCCGAGCGCATCAGCGTGCGCACCAGTGGCGAATTCCGCTCCACCGCCGATCTGGCCGCGGTCAATCTGCGCATCGACGACCGCTTCTACCGCCTCACCGACCTGGCCGACATCCGCAGCGGCTACGCCGATCCGCCCAGTTCGCTGTTCCGCTACAACGGCCAGCCGGCGATCGGCCTGGCCATCGCCATGAGCAGCGGCGGCAACATCCAGACCTTTGGCAAGGCGCTCACCGAAAAGATGCGGGAGCTGACGGCCGACCTGCCGGTGGGCATCGGCGTGCACGTGGTCTCCAACCAGGCGCAGGTGGTGGAAAAGGCCGTCGGCGGCTTTACCCAGGCGCTGTTCGAGGCGGTCATCATCGTGCTGGTGGTGAGCTTCATCAGCCTCGGCGTGCGCGCTGGCCTGGTGGTGGCGCTGTCGATTCCCCTGACCCTGGCGCTGGTGTTCGTCTTCATGGAATACAGCGGCATCACCATGCAGCGGATTTCCCTGGGCGCCCTGATCATCGCCCTGGGCCTGCTGGTGGACGACGCCATGATCACCGTGGAGATGATGGTGACCAAGCGCGAGGAGGGCGAGTCGCTGCACCGCTCGGCGACCTATGCCTACGAGTCGACCGCCTTTCCCATGCTCACCGGCACCCTGGTGACGGTGGCCGGCTTCGTGCCCATCGGCCTCAACTCCAGCAGCGCGGGCCAGTACACCTTCACCCTGTTCGCGGTGATCGCCGTGGCGCTGCTCTTGTCCTGGATCGTCGCGGTGTTCTTTTCCCCGGTAATCGGCGTGCACATCCTGCCGAAGAAGGTGAAGCCCAAGGATCATGACCAGCCCGGCCGCTTGGCGCGCTGGTCCGACGGCCTCTTGCTGGGCGCCATGCGCCACCGCTGGCTGACTATCATCCTCACGGTGCTGCTGTTCGCCGCGGCGCTGTTCTCGATGAAGTTCGTGCAGAACCAGTTCTTCCCCTCCTCGGATCGACCCGAACTGCTGATCGACTTCAACCTGCCGCAGAACGCCTCCCTCGACGCCACCCGGGCGCAGATGGACAGATTCGAGAAGACCCTGGCCGACGATCCGGACGTGGCCCACTGGAGTTCCTATGTCGGCCAGGGCGCGGTGCGCTTCTACCTGCCGCTGGACCAGCAGCTGGAGAATCCCTTCTATGGCCAGGTGATCCTGGTCGCCAAGGACCTGGAGGCGCGCAATCGCCTCCTGCCCAAGCTCAAGCAGCGGCTGCGCCAGGACTTCGTCGGCCTGTCCGGCTACGTCCAGCCGCTGGAGATGGGACCGCCGGTGGGCCGGCCGATCCAGTACCGCATCAGCGGTCCGGACGTCGCCGAGGTACGCCGCCAGGCACTGGCGCTGGCCAGCGTGCTGGGCAAGAGTCCGCAACTGGGCGACTTCCTCTACGACTGGAACGAGCCGGCGCGGATGCTCAAGGTCGAGGTCAATCAGGACAAGGCGCGGCAGCTGGGCTTCTCGTCCCAGGACGTGGCGCAGATCCTCAATGGCGTGGTGACGGGGACCCCGGTGACCCAGGTGCGCGACGACATCTACCTGGTCAATGTGGTGGCCCGCGCCAGCGAGGCCGAACGGCGCTCGGTGGAGACCCTGGAGAATCTGCAGATCATGACGCCCCAGGGCGTCGCGGTGCCGCTCAAGGCCTTCGCCCGTATCGACTACGCCCTGGAGCAGCCGCTGGTGTGGCGTCGCGATCGGCTGCCCACCATCACCCTCAAGGCCTCGATCCTCAGCGAGATCCAGGCGCCGGATCTGGTCAAGCAGCTGCAGCCGGAGGTGGATGCCTTCATCGCCAAGCTGCCGCCGCGCTACCAGGTGGCGGTGGGCGGCACGGTGGAGGAGAGCAGCAAGGCCCAGGGGCCCATCGCCGAGGTGGTGCCGCTGATGCTGTTCCTCATGGCCACCTTCCTGATGATCCAGCTGCACAGCATCCGCAAGCTGTTCCTGGTGGCGAGCGTGGCGCCCCTCGGCCTGATCGGGGTGGTGCTGGGGCTGATCCCCTTCGGCCAGCCGCTGGGCTTCGTCGCCATCCTCGGGGTGCTGGCGCTGATCGGCATCATCATCCGCAACTCGGTGATCCTGGTGACCCAGATCGATGCCTTCGAGCAGGCCGGTCGCTCGCCCTGGGACGCCGTGGTGGAAGCCACCCGGCACCGCCGCCGGCCGATCCTGTTGACCGCCGCCGCGGCCAGCCTGGGCATGATTCCCATCGCCCGCGAGGTGTTCTGGGGGCCCATGGCCTATGCCATGATCGGCGGGATCGTCGCGGCGACGCTGCTGACGCTGCTGTTCCTGCCGGCGCTCTACATCGCCAGCTATCGCATTCGCGAGCCGGAGCACCGGGGCTGATGGCCGGGGCCTGGTCGGAACGCCAGGCAAAAAAACGGCCCTCCGGCTGAGGTCTCCAAGGGAGACGTCTGCCGGAAGGCCGCAAGGAGCTATCCAAGGAGCCACTGCCGGAGGGAAGGATTCGCGCGGTCAGCAAGTCGAATCCACAGCAGCTCACTGCACCACTATCGGGCGTCCGACTTTTTCAATAAAGTGACGACTTGACGAAACTCCATTGCGAAAAAGGCAATAATGGATATTTTCCAAGGCATGCGCATCTTCGTCCGGGTGGTGGATCTGGGCAGTCTCACGGCTGCTGCCCACACCCTCGACCTGTCCACCGCCCAGGTGTCGCGCCTGCTGGCGGAACTGGAAAGCCATCTGCAGACCCGCCTGCTGCACCGCACCACCCGGCGGCTGGCGCTGACCGAGGCGGGCGAGCGCTATCTCGAACGCTGCCGGCGCATCCTGCAGGACGTCGGCGAGGCCGAAGCCGAGGCCAGCGGCGCTCACCTAAAGCCCCATGGCCATCTGCGCCTGCATTCCATGACCGGCCTGGGCACCCAGTTGCTGGCACCGCTGGTGTCGCGCTTCTGCGCGCGCTATCCCCATGTCGAGATCGTCATGAATCTCTCGCAGAACCATCCGGCGCTGCTGGAGGATGGGCACGACATCGCCATCACCCTGGACACCGAACTGGCCGATTCGGATTTCGTCGCCCAGCGCCTGGGTGGCGTCTACAGCGTGGTCTGCGCGGCGCCCAGCTATCTGGCGCAGCGCCCGGCCCCCAAGGTGCCGGCGGATCTCGCCGAGCACGACTGCCTGCGCCTGCTGGATCCGAATTTCTCCGAACGCTGGGTCTTCGCCGGTGAAGACGGCGAGCAGCAGGTGGCGCCGCGCTACGTCTTCCAGGTCAATGTCGCCGAGGCCCTGGCCAGCGTGGCCCGCCAGGGCATGGGCATCTGCCTGCTGCCCAGCTACATCGCAGTCAACTACCTGCGCGATGGCAGCCTGGTGCGCTTGCTGCCCAACTTCCGCCTGCGCGAACGCAATATCCACGCGCTCTATCCCTCGCGGCGCTTTCTCGATGCCAAGATCAAGACCTGGATCGATTTCCTCAAGGAAGAGCTGCCCGAACGTCTGCAACTGGAGAATCGGGTTTTGGAGGACCAGCGCTACTGGGCCAAGGACTAGGCCAGGGCTTGTTGCAATCTTTGCAACAGTCATTTAATTAGCATGCTATTTATTAGGCGGCGTTCTTTTCCTAGAATGGTCCTGTACCCCGATGAACACGATCTTTGAGGAGTTCGCCATGAAACGTTCTCTGTCCGCCCTGTTGCTGACCCTTGCCGCCCTGACCGCCACCCAGTTCGCCGCTGCCGACGACAATCCCAGCCTGAGATACAAGCTGGTCGATCAGAATCATGCTGCCATGCAGCACTACGGCGATCAGGCCGCTCCCGCCGCCGACGCGCGTCGCTGAGCCGCTCCGCTTTCGAAAGACCACCCCTCTTTGCTCCTTTGGTCTTTCTCCGCCGCACCCTTTGGGTGCGGCTTTTTTATATCTGCGGCACACTGAGCCCCTGACCTTGTCGAGGTGCTCATGACCGCCACTTCCGCTCAACGACTTGCCGACCTGCGCGCCTTCCTGGCCGAGCAGGGCGCCGATGCCTGCCTGATCCCCAGCGCCGATCCCCATCTGTCCGAATACCTGCCGGAACACTGGCAGGGCCGTGCCTGGCTGTCCGGTTTCACCGGCTCCGCCGGGTTGCTGCTGGTGACCCGCGAGGCCGCCGGCGTCTGGACGGACAGCCGCTACTGGGAGCAGGCCACCCAGGAGCTGGCGGGCAGCGGCATCGACCTGATGAAGCAGGTCGCCAGCCAGCCCCAGGCCCACCTGCAGTGGCTGGCCGACCAGGTGCCAGCGGGCGGCACGGTACTGGTGGACGGCCAGGTGCTGTCGCTCGGCGCAGCGGCGGCCCTGCGCCGCGCGCTGGAGCCCAAGGGTATCCAGCTGCGGACCGATCTCGACCCGCTGGCGGCGATCTGGCGCGAGCGCCCCGCTCTGCCGGCGGCGCCGGTCTATGCCCATGCCGCCCCCCAGGCCCCCCAGCCGCGCAGCGCCAAGCTCGCCCAGGTACGCGAGAAGCTGAAGGACGCCAAGGCCGACTGGCATTTCATCTCCTCGCTGGACGACATCGCCTGGCTGCTCAACCTGCGCGGCGCCGACGTGCCCTACAACCCGGTATTCCTCGCCCATGTGCTGCTGGGTAGCGACAGCTGCCAGCTGTTCATCGACCCGGCCAAGGTGCCGGCCGAGATCCGCACGGCCCTGGTGGCGGACGGCGTGACCCTGGCCGACTACCACCAGGCGGCCGCCGAGCTGGCTCGGCTGCCGGCCGGCAGTCGCCTGCTGGTGGACCCGGCGCGGGTCACCCTCGGGCTGGCCGAGGCCGCGCCCCAGGGGGTCGAGCGGCACGAGCAGATCAATCCCTCGACCCTGCTCAAGGCCTGCAAGACCGCCGAGGAGGTGGCCCAGGTGCGCATGGCGATGGAAGAGGACGGCGCCGCGCTGTGCGTCTTCTTCGCCCGTTTCGAGGCGGCCCTGGCCCGTGGCGAGCGCCTCACCGAGCTGACCGTGGACGACTGGCTGAGCGAGGCCCGCGCGGCGCGCCCCAACTTCGTCTCCCTGAGCTTCGCCACCATCGCCGGCTTCAACGCCGGTGGCGCCCTGCCGCACTACCGGGCGACCGAAGAGGCCCATGCCGAACTCCAGGGCGACGGCCTGCTGCTGATCGACAGTGGCGGCCAGTACCTGGGCGGCACCACCGACATCACCCGGGTGGTGCCCATCGGCACCCCCAACGCCGCCCAGAAGCGCGATTTCACCCTGGTGCTCAAGGGCATGCTGGCGCTGTCGCGGGCGCGCTTTCCGGCCGGCGTCGCCGCGCCCATGCTCGACGCCCTGGCGCGCGAGCCGATCTGGGCCGCCGGCATCGACTACGGCCACGGCACCGGCCATGGCGTGGGTTACTTCCTCAATGTGCACGAGGGGCCGCAATCGATTTCCTTCTATGCCACGGTCACCCCGCACCATGTCCTGCGCGAGGGCATGATCACCTCCAACGAACCGGGTATCTATCGCCCCGGCCAGTGGGGCGTGCGGCTGGAGAACCTGCTCCTGTGCACCCGCGCGGAAACCACCGAATTCGGCGATTTCCTGGCCTTCGAGACCCTGACCCTCTGTCCGCTGGACACCCGCTGCCTGGATCTGGCCCTGCTGCGCAGCGACGAGCTGGACTGGCTGGATGGCTATCACGCCGAGGTCCGCCGCCGCGTGTTGCCGCTGGTCGAGGGCGCCGCGCGCGACTGGCTGCTGGCCCGCACCGAACCCGTCGCGAGGACTGCCCGATGAGCAGCAACGCCCAGCAATTCGCCAGTGACAACTATTCCGGCATCTGCCCGGAAGCCTGGGCCGCCATGGCCGCGGCCAACGTCGGCCACGAGACCGCCTACGGCAACGACACCTGGACGGCGCGCGCCGCCGATCGCTTTCGCCAGCTGTTCGAGACCGACTGCGAGGTGTTCTTCGCCTTCAATGGCACCGCGGCCAATTCCCTGGCCCTGGCGGCTCTGTGCCAGAGCTACCACAGCGTGATCTGCTCCGACACCGCCCACGTCGAGACCGACGAATGCGGCGCGCCGGAATTCTTTTCCAACGGCTCCAAGTTGCTGCTGGCGCCGGCGCACCAGGGCAAGCTGACCCCAGGCGCCATCCAGCAGATCGCCACCAAGCGCGCCGATATCCACTTTCCCAAGCCGCGGGCGGTGACCGTCACCCAGGCCACCGAGGTGGGCACCCTCTATGGCCTCAATGAATTGCAGGCCATCAGCGCCACCTGCCGCGACCTCGGCCTGCACCTGCACATGGACGGCTCGCGCTTTTCCAACGCCGTGGCCGGCCTGGGCTGCACTCCGGCCGAGGTGACCTGGAAGGCCGGTGTCGACGTGCTCTGCTTTGGCGGCACCAAGAGCGGCATGGCGGTGGGGGAGGCGATCCTCTTCTTCAACCGCGAGCTGGCCGAGGACTTCGAATACCGCTGCAAGCAGGCCGGCCAGCTGGCGTCCAAGATGAGATTCCTCTCCGCGCCCTGGCTTGGCGTGCTGGAAAACGACACCTGGCTACGCCACGCCCGCCACGCCAACGCCATGGCCCAGCTGCTCGCCGAGCGGGTGCGCGGGGTGCCCGGCGTGGACTTCATGTTCCCGGTGGAAGCCAACTCGGTGTTCCTGCAGCTCTCCGAACCGGCGCTGGAATTCCTGCGCGCCCGCGGCTGGCGCTTCTACACCTTCATCGGCAGCGGCGGGGCGCGTTTCATGTGCTCCTGGGATACCGAAGAGGCGCGGGTGCTGGAGCTGGCGGCGGATATTCGGACCGCGATGGGGGGTTAGGCTGTACGGCCATGACGGTCCGCCGCTGAAGCGCACCTGATTCTGTAGGAGCGGCCCATGGCCGCGATCAGACCTGGCAGGGGACTATCACAGCCATGGCGGTGCGCCGATGGGACGGGCCCCGACGGTCGATCGCGCTTTGGCCAGGGCGGATGACGATGAACGCCTGCTCGGCTGACCCTCTCTCCCTCTGGGAGAGGACTGGGGTGAGGGTGTCCCTCGCCACGCTGTTCCAGTGGAAAAGGCTACGCCGTTTTCCACGCTACTGCGGCCTATAGGTTGGGTTGAGACGGCGCTACCGTCGAAGCCCAACATGGGTGGCTCCCGAGGTGATGGCGGGCTTCGCTGCGCTCAACCCAACCTACGTGGCTCCATGTGGAAAACGCTGCGCGGTTTTCCACGCTACGGTGTTCTCCGGGGACGCCGCCCGCACCAACCGTTACCATGGCCGATCTCTTCCTCGTCTCCAGCGATTCATGGCCAAGAAGTCCAGCAAAGCCCTCTCTACCGCGGTCAATTCCGCTGCCCCCACGCTCATCGACGTGGCGCGGGTCGCCGGGGTGTCGCCGATCACCGTCTCCCGGGCGCTGAATCGGCCGGAGATCGTCAGCGAGGCGGCGCGGGAGAAGGTGCTGGCGGCGGTGCAGGCCACCGGGTACGTGCCCAATCTGCTGGCCGGCGGCCTGGCCTCCAACCGCAGTCGCCTGGTGGCGCTGTTCGTGCCGACCATCGTCCACTCCATCTTCGCCGAGACCGTCCAGGCGCTGATGGCGCGGTTGTCCCAGGCCGGCTACCAGACCCTGCTGGGCCTGACCGGCTACAGCGCCGAACAGGAAGAACAGCTGCTGGCCGCGGTGCTGGGGCGCAAGCCCGATGGCATCGTGCTGACCGGTACCCTGCACACCGCCGCCAGCCGTCAGCGCCTGGCCCAGGCTGGCATCCCGGTGGTGGAGTCCTGGGACCTGGGCGAAGACCCCCTAGACATGCAGGTGGGCTTTTCCCACGAGGCCGTGGGGCGCGCTCAGGCCGAGCATCTGCACGCCCGCGGCTATCGGCGCTTCGCCGTGGTCTCAGTGGACGACCCCCGCGCCCTGCGACGCTGTCGCAGCCTGGTCGCGCGGCTGGCCGAGCTGGGCTTGGCTGAGCCGCCGCTGGAGATCCTGCCAGCCCCCGCGCTGGTGGAATCCGGTCGGGCTGGCCTGCGCCAACTGCTGGCCCGTGACGAGGCCTTCGACGTGGTGGTCTGCAGCTCGGACACCGTCGCCCAGGGGGTGATGGCGGAGGCCGCCAGTCGCGGACTGCGCCTGCCCGAGGACCTGGCGGTACTGGGCTTCGGCAATCTCTCCAGCGCCGCCCAGATGCATCCGGCGCTGTCTTCGGTGAGCGTCGAAGGCGACCGCATGGGCACCCTGGCGGCAGAGGCACTGCTGCAGCGTTTCAACGAGGGTGTGCGTGCCCGGGAAGCGGTGCGCATCGATACCGGCTTCCATATCATCGACCGCGCCACGACCTGACCATCGGGCCTTATCTCGTTAGACATCGTACTTGTATGGTTGCGCAATCATGGCTTAGTCTTGGGCAACACAAGGGCTGAGGCCGATTGTCGCATTGAGTTATGATTGCGCAATCATCCGACAGTCCGAGCCTTCAATAAAAATAATCACGCAAGAGGGATCCCCATGGATGCCACAAGACCCACCCGGGTGCGCTACCTGATCCTGTTGATGCTGTTCGTGGTGACCACCATCAACTACGCCGACCGCGCCACCATTGCCATCGCCGGTTCCAGTCTGCAGAAAGACCTCGGCATCAGCGCCGTCACCCTCGGCTATATTTTCTCCGCCTTCGGCTGGGCCTACGTGGCCGGGCAGATTCCCGGCGGCTGGCTGCTGGATCGCTTCGGTTCGAAGAAGGTCTATGCCGGTAGCATCTTCTTCTGGTCGCTGTTCACCCTGCTGCAGGGGCTGGTCGGCGGCCTGCCGGTGGCCTGGGCGGTGACCACCCTGTTCATGCTGAGATTTCTGGTCGGCCTGGCCGAGGCGCCGTCCTTTCCGGGCAATGCGCGCATCGTCGCCGCCTGGTTCCCCACCGCCGAACGCGGTACCGCCTCGGCGATCTTCAATTCGGCTCAGTATTTCGCCACCGCGCTGTTCGCGCCGATCATGGGCGGCATCGTCTTCCACTTCGGCTGGGAGCACGTCTTCGTCATCATGGGCGCCCTGGGCATCCTCTTCTCCGGCGTCTGGCTGAAGTACATCCACAACCCCAAGGAGCATCCGCGCATCAACGCCGCGGAGCTGGCGCACATCCGTGACAACGGCGGCCTGGTGGACATGGACAACGGCGCCCGCCAGCAGGGCGGCGGCCCCAAGTGGCACTACATCACCCAGCTGCTGACCAATCGCATGATGCTCGGCGTCTACCTCGGCCAGTACTGCATCAACGCCATCACCTATTTCTTCCTGACCTGGTTCCCGGTGTACCTGGTGCAGGAGCGCGGCATGACCATCCTCAAGGCCGGCTTCATCGCCTCGCTGCCGGCGATCTGCGGCTTCATTGGCGGGGTTCTGGGCGGGGTGATCTCCGACTACCTGCTGCGGCGCGGCCATTCCCTGACCTTCGCCCGCAAGCTGCCCATCGTCTGCGGCCTGCTGCTCTCCACCAGCATGATCTTCTGCAACTACGTCGACGCCGACTGGATGGTGGTGGGCTTCATGACCCTGGCCTTCTTTGGCAAGGGCATCGGCGCCCTCGGCTGGGCGGTTGTGGCGGACACCTCGCCCAAGCAGATCGCCGGGCTCTCAGGTGGCCTGTTCAACACCTTCGGCAACCTGGCCTCCATCACCACCCCCATCGTCATCGGCTATCTCATCGCCGCCACCGGCTCCTTCAAGTGGGCGCTGGTCTATGTCGGCGCCAATGCCCTGGTGGCGGTGTTCAGCTACCTGTTCATCGTCGGTCGCATCCAGCGCGTCGAGCTGCGTACCGCCGATGGCGAGATCCTGGGCGCGACCCAGCCTGACCCGGCCCGGGCCTGAGCCCCGGCAGAGGATAAGAACATGAACCTGATCGATCACCGTGATTCGCCGCGCTACATCAAGCTCCACCCCCAGGACAACGTCGGGGTGGTGGTCAACGAACCCGGCGTGGCCGCCGGCACCGCCTTCGCCGATGGCCTGACCACGGTCGAGGCCATTCCTCAGAGCCACAAGGTCTCCCTGGTGGACCTCAGGGAAGGTGCCGAGGTGGTGCGCTATGGCGAGGTCATCGGCTACGCACTGCAGGACGTTCCCGCCGGCAGCTGGATCACCGAAGCCCTGCTGCGCATGCCGGAGCCGCCGGCGCTGGACAACCTGCCCAAGGCCACCGCGCCCGGTCAGGTCGGCGAACCTCTGGAAGGCTACACCTTCGAGGGCTTTCGCAATCCGGACGGCAGCGTCGGCACCCGCAACATCCTGGCGGTGACCACCACCGTGCAGTGCGTGGTGGGGGTGCTGGACCACTGTGTGGAGCGGGTGCGCAAGGAGATCCTGCCGCGCTACCCCAATGTCGACGACGTGGTGCCTCTGTCCCACAGCTACGGTTGCGGGGTGGCCATCAATGCCCCGGATGCGGTGATCCCCATCCGTACCCTGCACAACATCAGCCGCAACCCCAACTTCGGCGGCCAGGCGCTGGTCATCGGCCTGGGTTGCGAGAAGCTGCAGGCCAGCCAGCTGATGCCGGGCGATGACCTCACCGCCGGACAGAACGAAGAAGACTGGCTGTTCCGCCTGCAGGACTCGGCCAATGGCTTCGCCGGCATGGTCGAGCAGATCATGGGGCTGATCGAAGCGCGTCTGGAGGTGCTCGATCAGCGCCGCCGTGAAACGGTACCAGCGTCCGAACTGGTGGTGGGCATGCAGTGCGGCGGCAGCGACGCCTTCTCCGGCATCACCGCTAATCCGGCCCTGGGCGTGGCCGCCGATCTGCTGGTGCGGGCCGGCGCCACCGTGATGTTTTCCGAGAATACCGAGGTGCGCGACGGCATCCACCTGCTGACCCCGCGCGCCGCCACCCCGGAGGTGGCCGACGCCCTGATCCGCGAGATGGACTGGTACGACCGCTACCTGGAGCGGGGCATGGCCGATCGCAGTGCCAATACCACCCCTGGCAACAAGAAGGGCGGGTTGAACAACATCGTCGAAAAGGCCATGGGGTCCATCGCCAAGTCGGGTACCAGCCCCATCGCCGGGGTCATAGCGCCCGGCGAACGGATCCGCGGCAAGGGCCTGTACTTCGCCGCCACCCCGGCCAGCGACTTCATCTGCGGCACCCTGCAACTGGCCGCGGGCATGAACCTGCACATCTTCACCACCGGTCGCGGCACCCCCTATGGACTGTCCATGGTGCCGGTGATCAAGGTCTCGACCCGCACCCAGCTGGCCGAGCGCTGGCCGGACCTGATCGACATCGATGCCGGTCGGGTGGTGAGCGGGCGGCTGTCGCTGGAGGAGATGGGCTGGGAGATCTTCCAGTGCTACCTGGACGTGGCCAGCGGCCGCCGCCAGACCTGGGCCGAGCGCCATCGCCTGCACAACGACCTGGCGCTGTTCAATCCGGCGCCGGTGACCTGATCCTACCACGGCAATAAAAAAGGCCGACCCCGATGGGGTCGGCCTTTTTTCATGGAGCCAGGAAGCTGGCGTGCGGTCGGCGCCCTAGCGCTGGGCAGTGGCCGCCGTCAGTTGCAGACTGGGCAGCAGGTAATGACCGACGATGAACAGCGAGCCCTTGTCGCTCAGGTGACCATCGTCGATCTGCAGCAGGGTCCGGCCATCCGCAGCCCGTACCCGGCAGGCATCCTCGACGCAGAGTCGTTGCACCAAGGAGATGTACTCCAGTCCTGCCGGGAGCCTGGCCTGGCGCATGGCCTGGTCGGTGGCGAGGACGTGGCGATCCAGGGCGGAGTCGGCGATGTGGTCATCGGTGCTGCCCCAGTGGCGGATGGCGATGACGCTGGGCAGCGACGGACTCCACTGGGGAACGGGGCCGAGCAGCACGATGCGCTTGACGCCATAGCTGTGCAGACGCTCGGTGATGGCGTTCCAGTCGGTCTTTTCGTGGTCGGCCTTCTGCGCCATGACCACCACCTCCGGACGCAGGCGCTGAATGGCTTCCAGGGCGGTGCGATTGGAGTAGTTGCAGGTCACTCGCGTCTCGGTTTGCCGACCCATGTCGTCGGTGAGGCGCGGCTTGCAGCTCGCCGAGGCCACCTGGTAGTAGGGCAGGCCGGCCGGCAGCAGGCTGCGCAAGCCGAAGGACAGGGCCTGGGCATGGGAATCGCCCCAGACGAAGAGACCACCCTTGCCCTGGCTGTGGGTGCAGCTGGGGTCGATGGCGTCCTGGTGGCGTTGGGTAAAGGCCGAATAGGCGTCGCACTTGAGCCAGTAGAGGTCGTGGAGATTCTTCTGGCGATCCAGGTATTCCTGCACGAATTGCGCGCGGTCCGACTGGCTGATGCTGCGCAGCGGCGTGATGGCACCGTCGGTGGCGTTTACCGCGCCCGCACTGAGGAACAGGGTGGCGAGCAGGCCGGTGCCGGTGGCCAGGGCCGCACCGCTCTGGCCCTTGCGGCGCGAGGCACGGGTCTCCACCAGGGTATAGGAGGCCCAGCCCAGCGCGAAGGAAGCGGCGATGCCCAGCAGCAGGTGTGGCGTCTGATCGAGCAGACCGGCATAGCTCATGAACACGACTACCGGCCAGTGCCAAAGATAGAGCGAGTAGGAGAGGGTACCGGTCCACTGGGAGAAGCCGTTGCCGGTGACCAGCGAATCCTGGCGGGCGGCCAGGATGATGGCGGCGGTGCCAAGCACCGGGATCAGCGCCAGATAGCCCGGCCAGACATCGCCTTCGGCGAGCGTCAGGAAACCCACTGCCAAGGCGATCAGCCCGGCGCCTTCCAGCAGCCGGCGCGAGCGGGCGGCGAGTTGCAGCGGGAAGAGATAGGCGACGCCGCCCACCATCAGCTCCCAGGCACGGGTCGGCAGCAGATAGAAGGCCGCTTCCGGCCAGAGCAGGGAGGCGGTGACGGCGAAGGCGAAGCCGGCCGCGGTGGCGAGCAGGATCAGCACCCGCAGGGTCTTGAGCGACACCAGCTTGGACACCAGCACCAAGATCAGCGGATAGATCAGGTAGAACTGCCATTCCACCGACAGCGACCAGGTGTGCAGCAGCCATTTCTCATGGGCCGCGGCGGTGAAGTAGCCGGCTTCCTTCCAGTAGACCAGGTTGGAAACGAAACCCAGGCTGCTCGCCACGTGCTTGCCCAGTTCGCCATAGGCGTTGGGCAGCAGGAAGAACCACCCGGCGATCAACAGCACGGCGCAGAGTACCGCCAGCGCCGGCACGATGCGGCGGACGCGGGACAGATAGAAGCCAGACAGGCGGAAGCGCTGCTGTTCGAGGGCGCGAAAGATGATCCCGGTGATCAGGAAGCCGGAGATGACGAAGAAGACGTCGACCCCGGCGAAACCGCCCGGTAGCCAGTCGGCATTGAAGTGGAAGAGGACGACGGCGATCACGGCGATCGCGCGCAGCCCATTGATATCTTTCCTGAAGTCCATGAGCGGCATCCGGGCAGCAAGGGGAAGGCGAGAGAAGGAGGCGTCGGGCTAGGCGTGGGGGGCCAGGGTTTCCGGTGCCGGGCGGACCAGGTGCAGGCCGGGGTCGGTCTTGGGCTTGAGCAGCAGATAGCCCAGGGTGATGCCGATGAACAGGTTGGCCACGCCGATCTCGAAGAGGTCGGTGGTCCAGCCGATCAGGCAGAGACAGAAGGCGATGGCCAGCAGAGTGTGGCTTTCACGGTCGCGATTGAGGTACAGACGGATGAACAGCGGCAGCTGCAGGCAGTATAGAGCGATGCCGATCACGCCGAACACGCACCACAGATAGACCACGCTGCTGTCGCAGTTGACCATCAGGTCCAGGCCCGGCACCGGGAAGGCGGCCATGGTGCTGCCGAACATGCCGAAGCCGGCGCCGGTCAGGGTCCAGCCGGGTTCGCTCATGACCTCGACCACGTTGGGCCAGGTGTTGACCAGGCGGTCGTAGAAGGAGGCCAGGCCGCTGTCGCTGGTGACCACATGGGGATCGAAGTCGCGGATCAGGCTCAGGATCGGCAGCAGCAGGCCGCCCACCACGCCGAGCAGCAACAGCAGGTAGGTGGACCACTGGAAGCGCCGGCCCAGCATCAGTATCAGGGTGAAGGCGAAGGCCGCAGCCGGGGCCTTGCTGGTGGTCAGCAGGATGCCGAACAGGCCGGTCAGGGCCATCAGCAGCCAGAGCGTGTAGGAGCGCGCGAAATAGGAGAGATAGAGGCAGTAGACGGCGATCAGGGCGGCCAGGACGTTGGACACGCGGGCGAAACCGGCGATGCGGTCGGCCTCGCCGGCCATCCAGTTGGTGTTGCCGGCGATGTCGTTGCCACCCAGGGTGTAGCTGTAGCCCTTCCAGGGGACGGAGGTGTACTTGTCCAGCAGGATGCCGATGAGCGAGGCGATCAGCAGACCCAGCACCATCCGACCGAGCAGGCGTCGCTGCTCCAGCAGCTCGCGGCCGCAGAGCAGGCCGAACAGCAGTGGGCTGTAGACGAACAGCGAGAAGAAGACGTTGTTGATGCTGGCGCCATGCAGCAACGCCAGGGCCGCATAGGCCGGGATGCTGAGCAGGGCCACCCAGAGGATGCGCGGTAGCTTGGCGGTGGCCAGTTGCAGGGCGAAGAGCGCCAGGCAGGCGATCTTGGGCAGGTAGATCAGCGCCGAGGCGCCGGCCATGTCGAGGTAGTAGCGCAGGGCGCCGGAAAAGGTTTCGACGAACAGCAGCGAGATGGCGGTCCAGACCGCGAGGGTCGAATAGCGCCAGGACAAAGCCTGCTGGAACGCCGATTGCGGGGGGGCGACTACGGCCGACATGATCATCATCCCTGGGTTGATGCCGAGGCAGCGGGCCTTGGGCGGCCGCTGCGCTGACGTGAAAGGCGCGAAAGCGATAACCAGCGCGAGGGCTCGCCACCTTGGCGTTGTCCCTGGGCTGGATGAGGTCTGCAAGCGAAAGGCAGGCACGCTACCGCCCATGGCGGTCAGAAACGGCCACGGGCGATAGGTGGAAAAAGTACGACGCGAAGGATGATAGCGGAGGGCTTGCGGCGCCTGTCAAACGACGCCGGGCCGACCGGAAATCCTCAACGCGGATATCAGAAGCAGGCCACAAAAAGCCCGCTATTTCACCATCCGCCAGGTCAGGGGATAGCGGTAATCGCGGCCCTGGTTGGCCTTGATGCCGGCGATCACCGTCAGCACGAAGGCCACGCAGGCCACCAGCAGCATCAGCGGAAAGCCGATCAGCACCCACACCAGCAGCCAGCAGATCATGTGCAGCAGGGTGACGGTGAGCTGGAAGTTCAACGCCTCCTTGCCCTGGCGGTCGATGAAGGGGTCGTCCTCGCGCTTGAACTGCCAGACCACCAGCGGACCTATGACGTTGCCGATGAAGGGCACCACGAAGCCCAGGAAGGCGGCGTAGTGGCAGAGCATGGCCCAGCGCCGGGCTTCGGCGCTGGGGGCGGGGACGAGATCGTGCATGAGCGGGCTTCCTTACTCGCCGCGCAGGGCGGCTTGCTGGAGCTCGAACAGGTCGCGCAGGCCACCCTGGGCCAGTTCGAGCATGGCGTTGAGTTCGGCCGGCTGGAAGGGCGCGCCTTCGGCGGTGCCCTGCACCTCGATGAAGCCACCGGCGCCGGTCATGATCACGTTGAGATCGGTCTCGGCGGCGGAGTCTTCCAGGTAGTCCAAGTCGAGCACCGGGGTGCCCTGGTAGATGCCCACGGAGATGGCGGCCACCATCTGCTTGAGCGGATTGCCCTTGAGGTTGCCGCGGCGCTTGAGCGCGCCCAGGGCATCGACCAGAGCCACGCAGGCACCGGTCACCGAGGCGGTGCGGGTACCGCCGTCGGCCTGGATCACGTCGCAGTCGATATAGATGGTGTTCTCGCCCAGCTTGGACAGGTCGACGGCGGCGCGCAGCGAACGACCGATCAGCCGCTGGATCTCCAGGGTCCGACCGCCCTGCTTGCCCTTGGCGGCTTCCCGCTGGTTCCGCTCGCCGGTTGCGCGCGGCAGCATGCCGTACTCGGCGGTGAGCCAGCCCTGGCCCTTGCCCTTGAGAAAGCGCGGCACCCCGGCCTCGACGCTGGCGGTGCAGATCACCTTGGTATCGCCGAATTCCACCAGGACCGAACCCTCGGCGTGCTTGGTGTACTGACGGGTGATGCGGATGGGGCGCAGCTGATCGGCGGCGCGGCCACTGGGACGCTTCATTGCGGGCTTCCTGTAAGGCGTAGATATCAGGTCCATAGTATAGGGAGCGTCCGGCTCATGCGACACGGATGCATTGGGTCGCTCCGATCAGGTGCGCTAGAATCGTGCGTTTTACATGCGTGGTCGCTCGGGATCGCCCCAGATCCACGCATCGTCAGACGAGGATCCTGCCATGGTGCACAGCATGACGGCGTTCGCCCGGGTCGAGCGGCCGGGGCCCCAGGGCACCCTGAGCTGGGAGTTGCGCTCGGTCAATCACCGCTATCTGGAGCCCCACCTGCGGCTGCCGGAGACCTTTCGCGATCTGGAGTCCGGCGTGCGCGAAGCGCTGCGCCGGCGCCTCTCGCGGGGCAAGCTGGAGTGCGTGCTGCGCGAGGAGCGTGACGAGAGCGTGGCCCTGCGCGTCGATGCCCGCCGCGCCGCGCAGCTGGTGGCCGCCGCCGAAGACGTCGCCGCGCTGATCGCGCGCCCGGCCAAGCTCGATCCCCTGGCCGTGCTGGCCTGGCCCGGGGTGCTGGCGGGCGCCGAGGTGGATGGCGCCGAACTCAAGGCCCAGACCCTGGCGCTGTTCGAGGCGGCGCTGGATGAATTGCTCGACGGCCGGCAGCGCGAGGGCCGCGAACTGGCGCGACTGATCGAGGAACGCCTGGACCAGGTGCTGGCGGAGGTGGCGACCCTGCGCGCGCTGCTGCCCGAGCTGCTGGCCCTGCAACGGCGCCGTATCCTCGAGCGCTGCGCCGAGGCGGGCGTCGAGTTCGAACCGGCGCGGCTGGAGCAGGAACTGGTGCTGCTGGCGCAGAAGAGCGACGTGGCCGAAGAGCTGGATCGTCTGGAGACTCATGTGGCCGAGGTGCGGCGGGTCCTGGCGGGCAGCGGCGCGGCCGGCCGGCGGCTGGATTTCCTCATGCAGGAACTCAATCGCGAGGCCAATACCCTGGGTTCCAAGGCCATCGACGCCCGGGCCTCCCAGGCGGCCATCAATCTCAAGGTGCTCATCGAACAGATGCGTGAGCAAGTGCAGAACATCGAATAGGCGGACCTTCATGACAGCCCTTCCCGGCACCCTCTACATCGTTTCCGCGCCTTCCGGCGCCGGCAAGACCAGCCTGGTCAAGGCCCTGCTGGATGCCCTGCCCGACATCCGCGTGTCGGTCTCCCACACCACCCGCGCCATGCGCCCGGGTGAAGCCGACGGGGTGAACTACCACTTCGTCGATTGCGCGACCTTTACCAACCTGCTCGAACACGGCGACTTCCTCGAGCACGCCGAGGTGTTCGGCAACTACTACGGCACCTCCCAGGCCGCCCTGGAGCGCACCCTCGCCGAAGGCCACGACCTGATCCTGGAAATCGACTGGCAGGGCGCGCAGCAGGTGCGCCGCAAGCTGCCTCATGCCCAATCGATCTTTATCCTGCCGCCGAGCCAGGCCGCCTTGCGCCAGCGTCTGGACAATCGCGGCCAGGACAGCGCCGAGATCATCGAACGCCGCATGCGCGAGGCGGTGAGCGAGATGAGTCACTATGTCGAGTATGACTATCTGATCATCAACGACGATTTCGCCAGCGCCCTGGAAGACCTTAAGTCGATCTTCCGCACCCGCCAGCTGCGTCTGGATCGCCAGCAACGCCGCCACGACGACCTGCTGGTGGATCTGCTGGGCTGAGTGTGAGGGTTGGCGGTGCCTGCCGGGCACCGCCAGGAAGGCATCGCCTTACAGCTTGATCCAGGTCGCCTTGAGCTCGGTGTACTTGTCGAAGGCGTGCAGCGACTTGTCGCGACCGTTGCCGGATTGCTTGAAGCCGCCGAAGGGTGCGGTCATGTCGCCGCCGTCGTACTGGTTGACCCAGACGCTGCCGGCGCGCAGGGCACGGGCGGTCTTGTGGGCCTTGGAGATGTCGCGGGTCCAGACCGCGGCGGCCAGGCCGTACTGGGTGTCGTTGGCGATCTGCACGGCTTCCTCGGCGGTGTCGAAGGTGATCACCGAGAGTACCGGGCCAAAGATCTCTTCCTGGGCGATCTTCATGGCATTGCTCACGCCGTCGAAGATGGTCGGCTCGACATAGACGCCACCGGTCTCTTCTAGGGTGCGCTTGCCACCGGCCACCAGGGTGGCGCCTTCGGCATGACCGGCTTCGATGTAGCGCAGCACGGTGTCCAGCTGGGTAGTGTCCACCAAGGCGCCGACGTTGGTCTCGGGGTCCAGTGCATGACCGGGCTTCCAACCCTTGAGGGCCTCGACCACCAGCGGCAGGAATTCATCCTTGATGGAGCGCTCCACCAGCAGGCGCGAGCCGGCGGTGCAGACCTCGCCCTGGTTGAAGGCGATGCCGCTGGCGGCCGCCGCGGCGGCGTCCTTGAGGTCGGGGGCGTCGGCGAAGACGATGTTGGGGCTCTTGCCTCCCGCCTCCAGCCAGACACGCTTCATGTTGGATTCGCCGGAATAGGCCAGCAGCTGCTTGGCGACCCGGGTGGAACCGGTGAAGACGATGGTGTCGACGTCCGCGTGCAGGCCCAGGGCCTTGCCGACGGTATGGCCGTAACCCGGCAGCACGTTGAACACCCCGGCCGGGATACCCGCCTGCTGGGCCAGCTGGGCGACGCGGATGGCCGTCAGCGGCGACTTCTCCGAGGGCTTGAGCACCACCGAGTTGCCGGTGGCGAGCGCCGGGCCGAGTTTCCAGCAGGCCATCATCAACGGGAAATTCCAGGGCACCACGGCGGCGACCACGCCGACCGGCTCGCGGGTGACCAGGCCGAGCTGGTCATGGGGCGTGGGCGCGACCTCGTCGTAGAGCTTGTCGATGGCCTCGGCGCTCCAGCGGATGGCGTTGGCCGAGGCCGGCACGTCGATGGTGAGGGAGTCGGCGATGGGCTTGCCCATGTCCAGGGTTTCCAGCAGCGCCAGCTCTTCGGCGTTGGCCAGCAGCAGGTCGGCGAAGCGGATCAGCACACGCTTGCGCTGGGCCGGCGCCAGGTGCGCCCAGGTACCCTTCTGGAAGGCGGCGCGGGCGGCGGCCACGGCCAGGTCGGCATCGGCGGCGTCACAGCTGGCGACCTTGGCGAGGAAACGTCCGTCCACCGGACTCAGGCAGTCGAAGGTGGCGCCGGCGGTGGCGTCGACATAGGCGCCGTCAATGAAGGCGCGACCTTCCAGGGTGAGACCTTGGAAGCGCTGCTCCCACTCGGCGCGGCTGGGCAAGCTCATGGGTGACTCCTCGCTAATGGCGGTGAGCAGCCACCCTAAACCGGCCCGGAAGGGTTATCAATATATTTGACACTCGGCCGCCAAAGGCGCCGAAACGTGCGTTTTATCGAACGCTGCGCTGGCGTTGACGACTCAGGGTCAGGGCCGGGCGAGCCGTGGTCAGGGCGCCACGCCGTTGCCGCGGCTGGAAGCACTGCTGGGTGAGCGGCGCCTCGACGCTGGCGTCCAGGTCATCCAGCCAGCCCTCCACGGCGTCTTCCAGGGCGGCGACGGTGAGCTGGCCCAGTACCTGGTGGGCGATGAGATTGCCCAGGCTGGGCGCCGCCGGCGCGCGGGTGTCGCCCCACCAGGCGGCCAGGCGCTCCTGCAGGCCTTCGAGCAGGCGATGGAGGCGATAGGCCGCGGCCAGCAGGGCCAGGCTGGCCGAGGGTGCCTGGGCCAGCGCCGCCGGGGCGAAGCCGGCCAGGGCGCGTTCCAGCACCCCGGTCAGGGGCGCCTCGAAGGCCACCGCCCGCGCCTGCAGCAGCAGGGCCTCGAGGGCATCGGGCACCTTGTCGACATAGGCACTGGCGAAGCGCTCCAGGGCCGGCCCGCGGGTGGCGTCGGCGCTGGCGGTACGCGCCGCCTGGTCGGCAAAGGTACGGCTGGCCTCGCCACTGTCCCGAGCGCGCCCCTGGGTGGTCTGGATCACGAGGCGCAAGGCGGCGGTATTCATGGCAGGGTCCTGCAGGGATGAGCTGTGTTGGACGCCTCCAGAGGGAGCGGGTCACACCGTTCGTCCGGTGCCGGCGGCCTTCAGTGCCGGAGCATGAAGGTGTCGTATTCCAGGTCGTCCAGCACCCGGTCCAGGCGGTGCAGACCCAGCAGCACGCAACAGGCCAGGGAGACGGTGAAGCCGTAGCCGAAGAAGCTCGGACCCAGCTCGATGCTGAGCAGGGTCAGCGCCAGGTTGAGGCCGAGAAACAGGGTGCAGAGCATCAGCACGGTGTCGCGCCGGTCCAGGTAGAAGAAGACGTTGAGCAGCGCCATGAACACCACCTGGATGCTCACCCCCACCACGTCGATGTAGAACAGTGGCAGGTAGTAGTGCGACATGCCGAGCCAGGCCAGCAACTGGGGCGCCAGGAGGAACACCAGCACCAGGGTCAGGCCCTGGACCTTGCAGATCTCCAGCAGCCCCTGGCGGATGGCCAGGATCATCTGCTCCTTGAGCTGGCTGATGTGCTGCAGGGTCTCACCGCCGCGCACGGCATTGAACACCCGCTCGTACCACTCGGCGAAGTCGGTCTCGATGCGCACCAGGAACACCGCCATGCCGGGGATGATGGCCAGGTAGGCGAGAAAGATCGGCAGGTCGTAGAGGATGGAGGCGCGCAGCGGACCGATGACGGCATCGGAGGTCAGCGGATTGAACCAGAAGACGAATTTGTCGACCCAGATGCCCAGGTTGTAGAACAGCCCGGTGACCAGCAGGCTGATGAAGATCTGCTTGCGGTCGAGGAAGTCGAAGGCCACCAGACGCTCGGCCGGGTATTCGCGGATGATGTCGTAGAGAAACATGAACAGCAGGGCGGCGTGGCCCAGCAGCAGCGCCATCAGCAGGCCGTCCATGCCGAGGAAGCGCAGCACGAAGGCGGCGGCGATCATGATGGCGTAGCCCAGCGTCATCACCACCAGGATGCGGTTGTAGGCCTTCATCCCCGACAGGAAGATGATCACCAGCCAGAGATCGCAGAGGGTGACGAAGTTGGCCAGCACCAGCAGCCGGTAGGCGAAGGGCTGGTCGAACAGGGTGGCCAGCAGCAAGAAGCCCAGGCCGCCGGCGACCAGGGTCACCAGGAGCAGGATGCCCACCAGATTGGGCAGGATGCTGGTCTGTTTCTCCTCGAACAGCCGGTCCGAGACGAAGCGGGTGAAATACAGCTGCAGGCCGCCGGTGAGGATCAGCGAGCTGGCCATGAGGTAGGTCACCGTGACCAGGAACTGGCGGATCAGCACGCTGGGGGTGACGATGCCGGTGGCCAGCACGCCGATCAGCATGACGCTGATGATCGATAGTACCCAGGGGCCGGAACTGATCAGGCCGGCATAGACATAGGCGCGCAGGGTGGCGGTGTAGGAGTCGCGCGCGAGGATCTTGCGCAGTTCGAAGCCGATGCCGGCCATGTCAGACGACCCTCCCGATGGCGTCCTGGTAGAGCTCGCGATAGCGTTCCAGCATCAGCGGCTCGGTGTAGTAGCGATTGACCCGGGCGAGGCCGGTGCGCTGCGCGGCCTGCCAGCGACCGGGATTGCGCAGCAGGGCGAGGATGGCGCGGGCGGTGGCCTGGGGATCGGCGATGGCGACCACGCTGCCGCCGGTGCCCAGGGCGCGGTCCTCGGGGATAGAACCCTCGATCAGCTCGCGGCAGGAGCCCACGTCGCTGCTCACCACCGGCACCCCGGCGGCCCAGCCTTCGAGGATCACCAGCGGCTGGGCCTCGCTGATGGAGGTCAGCACCATGAGGCCGAGCTTGGGCAGGATGTCGCCGATCTTCTGGAAGCCGAGGAATTTCACCTTGCCCTCCAGGCCCAGGCTGGTGACCAGGCTGTGGCATTCGGCGGCGTATTCCTCGTCTTCGTCTTCCGGGCCGACCACCCAGGCCTCGGCCTCGGGCATGGCGCTGATCACCCCGCGCATGGCGCGGATGAAGGTCTTGACGTCCTTGATCGGCACCACCCGGCCGAGCAGCCCGACCACCGGCGGCACCCCTTCCGGGCGGCGCTCCAGGGCGTCCTGCCACTGGGTGAGGCTGATGCCGTTGGGGATCACCCGGCAGCGCGCGGGATCGGCGCCGTCCTGGATCTGCCGGCGGCGGTTGCCGTCATAGAGCGAGATGATCGGATCGGCGGCCTTGTAGGTGAGCAGGCCGATACGCTCGAAGAAGCGGATCCACAGCCGGCGGATGTAGCTGACGTCCACGTCCAGGCCAGTACGCAGGGCTTCATCGGGCCCTTCGGCGATCCACTTGGCCTGGGCCAGGTCGATCTTGCGTTCCTTGGTGTAGATGCCGTGCTCGCTGAGCAGGAAGTTGCAGCCCCAGCGCCGCTGCAGGATGGCGCCGAGCATGCCGGCGTAACCGGTGGAGATGGAGTGGATCATCCGCGGACGCGGCAGGCGGCGCGCGGCCTCGGCCAGCATCAGCAAGGGCGCCTGCATGGCGCGCAGGGTCCAGAGGTAGTCGACGAAGGAGGGATCGGTGCAATAGCGCTCGTAGCCCTCGGTGATGGCCTCCCAGCTGGCGCGGCTGTACATGAAGTCGTCCAGGGTCACGCTGCCCTGGGCGAAGGCGTCCACCAGGGCATCGCCCTGGGCGGCGCTGGGTTCGTCGGGGTGGTGCAG
The DNA here is from genome assembly GCF_004341115.1 of Pseudomonas sp. JUb52. Classification (NCBI taxonomy): domain Bacteria; kingdom Pseudomonadati; phylum Pseudomonadota; class Gammaproteobacteria; order Pseudomonadales; family Pseudomonadaceae; genus Pseudomonas; species Pseudomonas sp. JUb52. Next base: position 343,638 of record NZ_SLYS01000004.1, on the reverse strand, counting down.
GAAGGCGTGCAGGTCGCGCAGCAGCTGCACCGGCGCCTGGCGTCTTGGACTGATGGGCGCCGCCTTGGGCACCCAGGACCCGGCGAGAAAGTGTTCCTCGATGTGCACCACGTTGGGCGGGATGGCGTAGTGGCGCTTCTCGTAGTTCTCGCGCTGGCCGCCGATGAAGAACACCGAGAAGGTCAGCTCCGGCAGGCCGAGGATCAACTGGTTGACCCAGCTCGACACCCCGCCGCGCACATAGGGCCAGGTGCCCTCCAAGAGCAGGCAGACATCGGGGGTGACGGTCGCGGCGGGGGCGTCTTTCATAACCAGTACTTCACCAGGGCGGCGAACGGCGGCCGCTTCTTCAGATCCGCCGGCAGGCTGTCGAGCAGCGCCGGGATGACCGCGTAATCGCGGCGCAGAAAGGCGATTTCGGCGCGAAAGGGCGCCAGTTGCGCCAGGGGTACGCCCGCCGCTTCCGCGGCCTGAAAGAATTCCAGGGCGCGCTCGGGCTCGCCCTGCTCCAGGGCGATGCGGCCGGCGAGGATGCGCAATTCTTCGTTTTCTTCCCCGGCCAGGGCTAGCTCGATGTGTTCGCGGGCCTGGCCGAGCACGTGACGCAGGACGCTGCCCTGGGCCAGACCCAGATAGGCCAGCTCCCAGTAGCCGCGGGCCAGGGTGCCGTGCAGCGCCGGCTGGCGCTCGGCGGGGGTGCTGGCCAGTTCGCCGAGCTGGGTCTCGATGCGCTGGTTGATCTGGCTTTCCTGCTGGTCGAGCATCGAATAGGCGAGCAGCCGCACGTCGTCGGCCGGATCGCGCAGGGCCAGCTTGAGGATGGGGATGGCGTCGCGTCCGGGCATGCGGCGGGTGGCGAAGAGTGCGGTCAGGCGCTTGTCGGTGCTGGGCGCGTGGCGCAGGACGTCCTGCAGGCCGCCGTCGCTGAACAGCATCTCCTCGCGCCGTTCCAGCGGGCGGAACGGCAGATTGGGCACGCTGCGCGCCTCCCAGGCGATCTCGCGATGTTTGCGCGGCAGATAGAGCGCTGGAAACACCGCGGCGATCACCCCGGCTGCGCCCAGCAGCGGAATGAAGAAGGCCAGGGCAAAGAGAAACAGCGGACTCCAGGGCAGTGGGCGCTGGTAGCGCCGGGGCAGCAGCAGCCAGGCGCCCCCTGCCAGCAGGGCGCTGCCGGCGGCATGGGCGGCGGCGAAGGCCAGGGCCGCCGCCGCCACCGGCAGGTTGGCAAACAGCAGCGTCCAGCTGCTGGCCTCGAAGGCGAAGGCGCCGCTAAACAGCCACTTGCTGTTCATGTAGGCCACACTCGTTGAACAGGAAGACGCGCAGCTCCTGGGCGCGGGTCTTGGGCAGCAGCTCGTGCTCATGGCTGCGCACGCCCAGGCTTTCCAGGGTGCTGTCCTGGCCATGGCGCTCGGCCAGCAGCTGGCGCAGCCGGCGGCGATAGCCTTCCAGGCCGTCGGAGGAGGTCAGCGGCAGCAGGACCAGCAGGCAGGGGTGACCGGCCTGATTGGTCAGGCGCAGTTGCAGGTCGAGACCGCGGCGACTGCCTTCCAGCAGCGCCAGGGCGCGTTCGCCACCGTCGGCCTCGGTCATCTCGAAGCAGAACAGACAGGCGGGCAGGGCGTGCTGCTGGGCGTCGCGCAGCGAGCGCTTGAGGTGCTGGGAGAATTGCTGGGCGTCATCGTCGGCCAGGGCCAGCGCCTGGGGATCGCTGCCCAGCAGGTCCGCGATGTGGCCGGCGAGGATGGTCAGCAGATTGAGGGTGCGTTCGTTGAAGGAAAAGAACGGCATCTGCTCGATGGCCAGCACCGCCAGCAGTCGTTCCTCGGTATCGAGCAGGGGCACGCAGGCCTGCAACGCCGAGTGCTGGGTTTCGCCGCGCTCCAGCAGCGCCTGGCGGATGCTCAGGGTCTCGCCGCGCTCCAGGGTCAGGCGCACCAACAGGTCGTCGGGATCTATGCCGGGCATCTCGCCCTGGCTGGCGAGGGCGCGACGATCCACCCGGCCGTTGCCGTCGACCCGGTACAGCCCCGCTACCCGCAGCGAACCGTACTGGGTCAGCAGACCGACGATGGGTTCGGCCAGAGCCTGCAGGGCATCCTGCTCGCGCGGCACCTCGCGCAGCTGGCGACGCAGGTCCAGCAGGGAGCTGCGCAGGCTGAGATCGTTGCCGGCGACGCGCTGCTCCAGGCGATCGTGGGAGATGCGCAGCAGGTGGTGGGCGCGCGTGAATTCATCCAGCCGTAGCTGGCGATAGTCGTTGGCCAGGTCCAGCCGTTCCAGGCGCCGATCCCAGAGGTCGCGGAATTCGCCTACCAGCATGGCGCAGAGCAACACGCCGACGATAAAGGACGGCGGGATCTCCTCGTAGGCCGGATAGCCCTGGCGGTGCAGATAGAGCAGGGCCACAACCAAGAGGCTGGCACTCACCAGGCCGCGCATGAAGCCATAGCGCACGCCCATGAGGATGGGCGCGAACACCACCCAGGGAAAGGCCAGGCCGACCATCAGGGGATCTTCCGGCACCAGCCAGAAACCCAGCCCCAGGGCGGCCGCCGTGACCAGCAGGGTTTCCAGCCAGGACAGGCGGCCACTGGCGCGGGGCGCCAGGGTGTAGTCCTTGTGGACGGATTGCAGGGCCATCAGCGCAGCTGCAGTTCTTGCGTGGTACCGCGCAGGACCTTTTGCGCGGTGGCGGCCAGGCTCTCGCGCGACCAGCCGGAGCGGGCGCCGCTGTTGCTCCAGACCACCCGGCCGCTGGCCGGCTCGATGACCTGCAGGGTCACGCCCACCGCCGGTTCGCCGTCCAGGCCGTTCTTGTACTGCCACTCGTCGACACTGCCGGTGAGCACGTATTGCAGATTCTGTTGCCGCGCCCAGTCCAGGGCCGCGCGCTGGCGGGCCTTCTCGTCGTCGGTGGGATTGCCGCCCTGGCTGTCGTCATAGACCTGCGGACGGATGCCGCGCTCGCCGAGCACGCTGACCAGGATCTGCGCCGCGCGATCGCCGGCCATGGGCGCCTGGGCATAGTTGGCCAGGGGCACCAGGCCCCAGCGGGCATCCTTGGGCAGGGCTTCGCCACTGGGTCGGGTAAAGCTCGAGCAGCCGGCCAGCAGCACGGTGGCGACACTGGCGACGAGCAGACGCGTGATGTTCATGAGGTCTCTCCCTTGAAGCGGCCTAGCGACCGATTCGATTGCTGTATTGAATGCCCAGGGTGCTGCCGGCCTGACCGCCGCTGCCCTGGGGCGCGGACTGGTAGCCGGCGGTGAACGCCAGTTCGTCGTCGCCGAGCACTACCATGCCCAGGCCGACATTCAAACCGTAGTTGAATTCGCGCTCGGTCCACTGCCAGCCGACCAGGGTGTCCACCAGCCAGCTGTATTGGGGATGGGTGCGGTTGAGCGAACCGGGAATGCCGCGTCGCCAGCTGCTGCCGACATAGAGCTGGCCATAGCGATCCTGCAACAGTTGGGTGCCGCCCAGGGCTTCCAGGTCGGCCACGGTGACCTCGCCGTTCTCGCCACTACCGGCCAGCGGCTGCAGGTAGCGGGTGACGCTGGCGGGCAGGGTGCTGCGCGCATTGTTCTGCTGGTAGGTGATGCCGCTGCGCACCTGCCAGGTGGGACCTTCGAAGAAGATCATGTGGCTCAGCTCCAGGTTGAAGGCGAAGCCGCTGCCCAGGGCATCGCCGTCCCGACTGGAATAGCGATTGTGCGCCGCTCGCCAGCTCAGCTGGTCGCGTGGCGTGAGGTTGTGGCGCCCGGCCAGGCTGACGCTGTCACGCCGGCCGAGGGCGCGCAGATAGCCGCTCTCGTCGGGTTGCCGGTGCCAGTCCAGGGCCGCCTCGATCTCGGTGTTGCCATCGATACGCCAGGTGCGGGCGACGCCCAGGCCCAGGCGATTGCTGTCCGAACGCTGGCTGGCGTCGACGGTGGTTTCCAGACCGCCATCGGCCAAGTTCTTCAGCACCTTGAGCAGCATCTGGTGTTCGTTGCCCAGGGCATCGGACTTGAGGCCGCTGCTCTCCACGCGATTCTGCTTGAGCTGGACATCGGCATAGATGTCATCGCTGAGTCGCCGGGCGGCGCGCACCTCGGTGCCCTGTTCGATCAGACCGCCATAGTCGCGGCGTTCCCAGCCGGCCTGGACGCCGTTGGGGGTGCGCTCGGCCTGCTCGGTGGCCTGGCGCAGCAGCTGCCGCTGGATGACCTCCGGCGGCTCGTCACCGGCGGCCGTTAGCGCCGCGGCCTGGGCGTCGCCGGCATGGCCGAGGCGCTGCAGCACCTCGACGCGCTGCGCCGGATCCAGGTCGCCCGCTGCCAGCAGCTTTTCCAGCTCGCCGCGATTCTGCCGGCGCAGGACTTCCTGCAACTGCTCGTACTGGCGCACCTTCAGACCACGGCTCTTGGCCCAGGCCAGCCATTCGCCCTTGAGGCCGTCGTCGTTGTTCTGGCTGAGGGCGTCGAGCCACTGATCGAACCAGAGTTGCAGCATGCTCGGCGAGCCATCCTGCCAGGCACGCGCCTGGGCCAGCGCCGCCTGGGGACCGCGCAGGCTGGAGAGCAGGCGCAGGTAGGTGGCATAGCGCTCGGGGGTGGCCGGCACCTCGTCGTTGGCCAGGTGCGGCGTGACGGCCTTGCGCAGCCGCAGCGCCGCGTCCTGGTGACCGGCGGCGTCCAGGGCATCGGCGTAGGCGGCCTGCACCAGCCAGTCCTGGGGATGGGCGTCCAGGTAGCGGCGATACCAGCCAAGCGCCTCTTCCGCCTGGCCCAGCAGCACCAGACCGCTGCCGAAGGGCAGCCAGAGCACATCGCTGTCCCGGGCCCGGCCCTTCCAGTCGCGCAGCAGGGTGGCCAGTTCGGTCTGGCGATTCTGGTCGATGAGTAGCCACAGCAGCCGTTCGCGGAAGCGGTCGTCATCCGGAAAGCGCTGCAAGGCCTGGCGATAGCCCTCTTCGGCCTGGGCGATGCGCCCGCGCTGGAAGTCCAGCCCCGACCGCGCCAGCCAGACCGCGGGATTGTCGGCTGAAGCCGGCTCGCGCGCGGCACTGGCCAGCAGCCGCTCCAGCGCCGCCGTATCCTTGAGCTGTTCGGCCCACTGCAAGGCGTCAGTCAGGCGTTTCTGGTTCTTGCTCTTTTCCCAGCTCTTTTCCAGCAAGGCCAGGGCCTTACGCGGCGCCGTGCGCAGATAGATCGCCAGCAGTCGATCCTCGTCGTTGGCGGTCAGGCCCTTGTCGATCGTGGCCAAGCGTTCGAAGGCCAGCTGGGCTTCGCCGTCGCGCTCCAGTTCCCAGGCCAGCTCTGCCCGCAGCCGCCAGTAGTCGACGCCCTGCCGCTGCTTGGCCGGCATGCCCTCGAGCACCTTCCAGGCCTCTTCGGGCTTGAATAGCTCCCACAGGGTGCCGGCCCAGGTCAGATACTCCGCGTTGGTCAGCGGGAATCTCTTGCCGAACGCGGCCCAGCCTGCGGCTTCGGCGTCGCCCTGCTCGGTACGGGCCAGCAGCTGCTGCAGCCGCTCCCAGGCCAGGCGCTGCTTCGGCTGACGCTTCAGGTAGTCGCGCAGCCAGCGTTCCTCGGCGGCGGGATCGCCCAGGGATTCGTAGGCGAAGATCAGCGCGTCCAGTTCGGTCTTGTCCAGCTGCCGTTGCCGCGACGCCTCGGCCAGCAACTCGACCACGGCATCGAAGCGAAACGCCCGGGCGGCCAGCTTCCAGGCATGATCGCGCCGTTCCGGATCGTCCTGGCGCGCCAGCAGGCGCAACCAGAGGTCGAGGGCTTCGTCCATATGGCCGGTCCACTCGCCCAGCTGGGCCAGTTCCGCGAGCAGTTTTTCATCGTCCGGACGCAGCGCCAGCAGCTGATGACCCTCTTCCCAGGCACGTTCGGTGTCGCCCCGCCCCAGCGCCAGCCGATAGCCGGCCTCCAGGGCGGCCGGGTCGTCCGGTTGCCACTCGCGCCAGCGGTCGATCAGGCGCTGGGCCAGGTCCAGACGCCCGCTGCCCTGGGCGGCGGCCACCCCGGCCTGCAGCCAGGCCAGACCGCTGGCATCGGCTTGCAGCCGCGGCAGTTCCTGTTCCAGCAGGGCGGCGGCTTCGGCGCCCTGACCGGCGGCAAGCCAGGCATCGAAGGCCTGGTGCCGGTAGCCCTGCCGCTGTTCGGCCGAATCGGCGAGATCGGCCAGGCGCAGATAGAGACGCGCGGCCTCCTGCTGCCGGCCGCCGGCCAGGCTCCAGCGCGCCGCCTGTTCCAGCCATTGCTGGCGCCGGGGCGGATCGCGGCGGGCCAGTTCGACATAACGCTGTGCCGCCGTGGCCGGATCGCCCAGTTGCAGGGCGCGCTCGGCCACCCGTTGCAGCTGGGGCGTGCTCAGGGTCGCCACGTCCAGGGCGCTCAGCTGTTGGGCCAGGCGCTCGCGATCGGCATCGGCCAGGCCTTGCGGCTGGGCTTCCGCCTGCAGGATGTCCAGCTCCAGGGCATAGAAGGGCGTCGACGCCAGCGGTTTCGGCAGCAGCTGCAATTGCCGCCGCGCCTCGTCGATGCGCCCGAGGGCGATCAGCTGGTCGATCAGCTTCATGCGCAGCCCGGTGTCGTCCGGGGTCGCCTTGAGCAGCACCTGGGCATAGCTGATGGACACCTGGTCGGCGGGTTCCTCGCCGGGCAGGAAGACCTGCTTGCCATGAAAGGTCAGCACCAGCACCAGTGCGGTGAGGAGCGCGACCCCCAGCAGCGTCCAACCACTCAGGAGCCGGGTTTTCTTAGCCGCAGACGATCTCACCGTCACTCACTCGTGTTAGCGGAAGTTTGAACGTCTGGAGTCCGGCCGCAGCCGGCTGGCTCTTGTAGCGCTCGCGACCGACCCGCACCTCGCAGGCCGAGGATGCGCGCAGGGTCAGCTCTAGCGGAAATTGCCCGGCGAAGGCGAAGCGGATGCGCGTCGGCGACAGGTAGTCCCACTGCTGCAGCGGAATATTGGCCTCTTCGAGGGCGGGGGTGGGGTCGCGGCTGTCACGCAGGACCAGCCGCGCCTGAGCGCCGGCCAGGTGGACATAACGACCCTGCGGCAGGTCGCGGACCCCGGCGATGCCCCTGGAGCGCTGCAGATCCGGCCAACCCAGGCGCGGATCCAGGCGCAGGGTACGCAGACCGTCGAGGGCCTTGATCGACCAGCTGCCGCCGTCTTCCCGGGCGAGACTGGCGGTATAGAAGCCGCGCAGGCGACTCAGGTAGTCGCTCATCCACAGCGAAATGGGATGTTCGGCGGCCATGCCCTGGTAGATCTCTTCCATGACCTTGAGTGACGCCTGCTTGGTGCCCGAGTAGAAGTGGTAATAGAGATGCAGGCCGCGCAGACGCCGGGGGTGCTCGGTCCGTTCGAAGGTATAGAGCAGATCGCGAAAGCCGTAGTAGGGACCGCGCCAGAGATTGGTGTAGACGTTCTCGTTGATGATGGGCGCATAGAACTGCAGGCCGCCCGGGGTGGGGCGGATGAAGGGATAGAGTCCGCTCACCGAAGGCTGCGACCGGGTGATGTGCGAGTTGCCGCCGTTCACGTTGAGCAGGCCATTGTCGTAGGCGAGCTTGAGGGTGGCGGCATCCGGCTGGGCGTCCCCGGACCAGAACACCATCTTCACCGGCTTTTGCGGGGTGGTCAGGCGCTCGTTGATATAGCGGGTCGAACCCACGATCTCCCGGGTGAAATCCACCTTGTCGTAGCCGGGAATCTGCATCATGTAGCCGTACTGGGCTTCGAAGTTCTCGCTCTGTTCGGCCACCGCCGGTTGCCAGAAGAACGGATGGCTGAAGGTGTGGGTGGCCACCTCCACCTTGGGATCGGCGAACAGGCGACGGGCGATGGGCTCCAGCTGCGCGGTCAGCTCCGGATAGCGGCCCTTGGGGCCGACCTCGCCTTCGATGATCGACGCCGAGGTCAGAAAGGGATGCGGCTGGATGAACTGCTCCAGCACCACCTGGCCGGAAAAGGGCGCACCGGGAATCTCCGCCTTGGAAGCGAAGGCGTCGCCGTCGATGTGCACGGTGGCGATGCGGCGACCGTTTTCCGTGGTCGGATCGGGCACCGGCATGGGCGGCAGTTGCAGCGTCTTCGCCGTGAAGACGAAGGGATCGATGATCCAGCGACTGGCTTCGGGACCGTCTTCCATGACATAGGGACCGAAGGCGAAGCCGCCCCAGGAGGCCACGCCCATGGGCACGAAGGTACCGCCCGGACCGCTCAGGCTGACCACCGGGGTCGGCCCACCGGGCAGCGTCTGCACGGCGGGCAGGTCACGCGTCCGCAACTTGACCGGTGCTTCGAAGTTGCCGGCCAAGGCAGGGTCCAGCACCTTGAGGGTCAGGCCGTCGGGCAGCGGCTTGCGACTGACGCCCAGACCCAGCCGCTTGAGCAAGGCCTCGTTGTCCAGTGGCAGGCCACCGAGAATCAGCAGCGGCGTCTTTTCGTCCAGGCGCTGGCCGATCCAGTCGCTGAATTCCCGGGAATGAGGGGGCGGACCGCTGGTCATCCACACCACGAGCCCGGCGTAGAGAGCACTGGGCCAAGCCGTGGGCAGCGGCTTGGAGGCATCGAAATAGTCCAGGCGATAGCCCTGATACTCCAGGGCACTGCCCAGGAAACGGTGCACCGCCGACTGGCGCAGGGCGCCTTCGCGGCCGTCGTAGAGCAGCGCCAGCCGCCGTGGCTGCAGGGCCACCGAGCTGATGCCCAAGGTATTGAGATCGGGCGTGGTGATATAGGGCACATAGCCTTCGTCGCGCAGCCGCTTGGCCAGGCGCCGGGCTTCCTCACGCTGCTCCGGCGGCAGGTACTCGATGGCGATGACCGGGATACCGGCACTGCGCGCCGCTTCGATCCGTGGCTTCAGCCACTCGCGGTCCTGCTCGCTGACCGGGCGATAGGTCTTCTTGCCGGCATCCCAGCCAGCGTAGAGGGATTCCACCGCCATGGCGGCAGCCACCCCGGGCAATTCCGGTTGCACCTCGAAGCCACGGTTGAAGAACAGCTTGAGCGCCGGCTGGCGGCGGTGCAGCTCGGCCAGCAGGCTCTTCAGTGCCAGGCGCTGGGTTTCGCGCTGGTCTTCGGCCACCAGCTGGAAGCTGTCGAGGGTATCGAGGAACAGGCCGGTGTAGCCGGCCTTGGCCAGCTGGGCCGCGCGCTCGAACAGATGGGTACGCCAGACCGGCGAAGCCAGATTCATCACCTGGCTGCCCCAGGCCTTGTTGGCTACCGGACTGGCACCCGCGCTGAGGCCGGCCTTCTCCAGTGCCGCGGCGTCGCCAGCGAATTCGCCGATGGACAAGTAGGCGAAGGGCTGGGCCCCGCCTTCGTGCAGGGCGCGGACATCGGCGGCACTGGCATGGCCAGGTTCGAGCACCACCCAGTCGGACTGGGCGAGTTCGGCCACCGGCGGCTTTTCCGCGTACCAGAAAGCCACGCTGGCAGGTGCGGCCAGGGCCGTTCCCATGAGGGACAGATAGCCCAGCAGCCATACCGTCAGCCGGCGCCACCAACCGAAGCGGGACCCTGCTCTCATTGCCTTGCCTGACGCCACACCCAGTCCTTAAACGTGCCTGACTTCGGTATCAGGTTAGCTACATTACGCAAAAGCGTGACGAAAAACTGCCTATGCCAAGCCGAGCGGCAGCAATTAGGGGTTGATAGGTATCGAAATAATTAATTGTCTGCCGGAAAGCGCGTCTGGGCGGCGGGTTTCAGGCATTGGGTCGAGGGAGGTATAGCGCGGGAAGGCAGGCGGGGTGGAGCAGAACGTCAGGGGAATTGCCGTCATGCGCGGCGGTAACCGGCATGACGGCAAGCGAGCGCTGTTACTTGAAGCTGCTGTTCAGGTTGGCGCTGGTGGAGAGGATGTTGGTCGAGCCCAGCAGCTGGCTGACGAAGCGGTTCCAGCGGGTGATACCGGCCGGGCCGACGAAGACCACGTCCTGCGGCTGCAGATGGAAGTTCTGCGCCAGCACATAGGCGGTGGGGTTCTTGGCCGCCAGGTGGAAGACCTGGGCGGTGGCACCCGGGGCCTTCAGGTCTTCCGGACCACGGATGACGTAGACGGCATCGGCGTTAGCGGTTTCCTGCTGGATGCCGCCGGCCTGGCTCAAGGCTTCCATCAGGTTCAGGTTGGTGATCTTGTAGCTGACCGCTGCCGGAGCGCGGACTTCACCGACCACATAGACCTTGCGAGCATCGTTGTAGGGCAGGTGGATGCTGTCGCCATCCTTGAGGTAGATGCCGTACAGCTTGGAATCCTTACGGTTCAGGCTGTCGGTATCCAGGCGATATTCCTTGCCGTCGCGCACCAGGGTCACGCCGGTCAGATCGGCGCCGCCGCTGTTGGCCACGCCGGCTTGGCCCAAGGCTTCCACCAGGGTGATGGGCTTGGTGGTCAGCGGAATGGCATCGCCCTTGTTCACAGCGCCGGAAATGGTGACCTTCTGGCTGCCGAACTTCAGGACGCTGACATCCACCTGAGGATTGTCAATGAAGGTGGCCAGACGGCGGGAGATGTCGGTACGGATTTCTTCCAGGGTCTTGCCGGCGGCGCGCACGGTGCCGACGTAGGGGTAGAACAGGGTACCATCCGGACGCACCAGGCGACCGTTGGCTTCCAGCTGCTGCTGGGCGCCGGACGGAGCGGTCAGTTCGGGGTGATCCCAGACGGTGATGTAGAGCAGGTCGCTCGCACCGACACGGTAAGCCTGCGGCTTGTAGTCCAGCAGGGGCTTGAGGTCGGGAGCCTTGGACAGGGCCGCGGAATCCTGGCTCACCAGCAGCGAGCTGGTGATCGGGATCAGCTGGACCTTGGTGCCCTGGATGCTCGGATCGCTCTTGAGGTCGTCCTGATCTAGGTACTGACCCGGGGAATAGGCACAACCCTGCAGGACGATGCCAGACAGCAAGGCCAGAGCGGTAAATTTGGTTTTCATGTCATTCGTCCTTGATTGCTGATTGAGTGTGAGCAAGAGGAATAAATCGGAAGGTAAAAGCAACGAGCCGGTTATTCATGGTGTTCCTTCGCGAGACATAACGGTCCTCGACAGGGGACTGGATTCCATGCGGCCAGCCTATCCAGCGGCGAGAGAGCTCGGGTCTCAGTTTTTAGTTGTACGAGCACCTGAGTCTGCTGGTCTAGGACTGGCCTTTCGCCATCGAGTTCAGCCTGCCAGGGGCGGAAAAAGGTGACGCCGTTCGAAATCTGTCATATCTCCGCTAACGAGGTCCGATGACGTCGCAGTCGTGCCGGTTCAGGTGTTTTTCCAGCAGCGCGGTCTGCGGCTTCTCGGTGCCGTTCTTCGGTTCGATGGCCAGGGGATAGTCGCCCCAGCCCGGACCGGCCGCCCAATAGGCGCTGGGTACGCACTGCTCGCCCAGATAGCTCAGCAGATTGTCCATGGCTTCCAGCCATTGCGGGTGTGCAGGTATCCCATATTCGCCAATGAAGCCGCGCAAATTGTGCTTTTTCAGCCACTCGATGAAGGGGCGGGTTCTTTCCACGCCGATCATGGGGTGGACACCCTTCATGCCCGAGGCGTAGTTGCCACTGGAGTCTTCGTCGAAGTAGATGTGCGCTTCGTAGATCAGATTGTCCGCCGGATCCCTGATCAGCAGATCGCCATTCACCTGGGGCCAGCGCTGGGCACTGGACCAGCTGTCACCGGCGATGAAGATCGGCGTCTTCATGTCCACGGTACGGATGCTGTCCACGACCGTCTGCGCCGCCCGCGGCCAGAGGCCCTGGGTGTCATGGGGTTCGTTCATGACATCGTAGCCGTACAGCGCCGGATGTTGCTGGAAGGTCAGCGCCAGGCGCTTCCAGACATCGGCGTAGCTGGCATAGGGCACCTGGGGCGAGCCGATCAGATGGCCGCGATAGCGCGCGTAGTTGTGCAGGTCGAGGATCACGCGGATGCCGTACTTGTCAGCGAAATCCAGGGTGCGCTGCAGCAGGGCGACCTGGGCCTGGTCCAGTTCACCGCCCAGCTGGGGCTGCACCCGCTCCCAGAGAAAGGGGAAGCGGATGAAGCGGATGCCCTTGGCCGCGTAGCGGCGGAAGTAATCCTCGGTGGGATAGAAGTAGTTGGTGCCTTCCACGCCGGGCAGCACCTGGCCGGCGAAGCCGGCGGCCGACAGGTTGATGCCGATGAGATCCACCTTGGCTGTCGCCGGCTCTGGCTGAGCCTGGCCATAAAGCGCCGCGGACAGTAATACGGTGGCCAGCAGGCCACCACCGATACGACGTTTCACTCGTGACACGGACAGCACCTCTCGTGTGTTGCGTAAGTTCGTCTGAGCGGAGCGCCCTCAGGAGCTCTGCTGATAGACCGGCGTGGGTTGCAGCGGCGGCGTGCGCCGGGCGAAGTATTCTAGCGCCAAGTAGTCCACGGTCACCCGGACGGTCCAGGCGATGGCGGCGCCCATGATGGAGAAATGCTGGATGCAGACCACCAGCAGACCCAGGTAGGGCAGCAGCTCGGCGAGATGGATCATCGCGGTGGTGCGCGAATGGCCGCGGGCCTGGATCTTGGCGAAGGGAATCTGCGCCAGGGCGTTGAAGATGAAACCCACCGCCAGGATGCGCAGGATCTGCGCGGCATCGCCACCGTACTCCGGGCCCATCCACACGGTCATGATCCAGGGCGCCAGGATGAGGATCGGCAGCACCATCGCCAGGCTGATCAGCAACAGGCCCCAGAAGGCCTTGTTGGCTTGGCGCGCGGCGTCGTCGCCGCTCTTGCTCAGTAGCGGGAACACCACCCGGGCCACGGCATTGGGGATGATCAGCATCCGCGAGACCGCCTCGGCCGGAGCGGTATAGAAGGACACGCGGCTGGCGCCGACCATGTGCGACAGCACGAAGCGGTCGAAGTAGACCATCAGCGGACTGATGATGTTGCTCACCGTCATCCAGCTGCCGAATTTCAGCAGCTCCTTGAACACCTCGACCTTGAAGGTGCGGATGCCTTCCGGGAAGTCCTTGTGCAGCGGCCAGTAGGCCAGCGCCATGGACACCACCCGCGCCAGCACCAGACCGATCACCGTGGCGGAAAAGCTCGGTTCGATCAGCACCGCGATCAGCGGCGCGATCGCCAGCAGGCTGTTGGAGAAGGTCCGCAGGATGTTGAATTCACCGAAGCGCTCGTTGCCTTCCAGGTACGCGAACCAGACCGTCGCCAGCAGGAAGGGCGGCACGCACAGGCTCAGCCAGCGAAAGCCGGCCACGGCATTGTCGAAATGTTCGGGCGAGACATGCAGCAGACTCACCACCTTGCCTGCGCCGAACCACAATAGCAGGGTCGCCAGCAGACTCAGGCCGATGACCGCGCCTGTGGCCGTGCCCATGACCAGCCGGTTGAGTCCCTTGTCGCCATGGTGCATGGCGACGGCACGGATGACCGCGCGCGACAGGCCGGCGTCGAACAGGGTGGCATAGCCGACGATGGCGAAGGCCAGGGTGAACAGGCCGAACTGCTCGACCCCGAGCAGGCGCGACAGCACGCCCATGGTGGGCAGCGCGATGGCACTGGGAATGACGACACCCAGGATGTTCCAGGTGCTGTTTTTGATCATCGACATCGTGGGGGTGAAAACTCCTTGGGGCCGCCTGGCGGACGCCGGGCGGCACGAGGGATCAGACCGGGCGAGCCAGCTGGCTGCTCGGACGCGGGTAGGGGCTGCTGACGTAGGTCTCCTGGACTGGGGCGGAGCTGTAGTGGTGCAGCGCGCGCAGGGCCTGGATCACCATCAGGTAGCAGATGGTGGCCTGGAGGTACTCGAAGAAACCGGCCAGCGGCCAGATCACCAGCTGCGCGAGGGTGGCGGTCACCACGAAACCGGTATCGGGGTGCAGCATCTTCGCCCAGCGATAGTAGAGGAACAGCGACACCGGGATGATGATGAAGGCCAGGAAGCCGAAGCGGAACAGGGTGCCGAATACGCCGACGTCGGAGAGGAAGAAGTACTCGCCGAAGTAGGGGATGAAGCCGTTGTTCCACATCAGCGACAGCGAGCCGCTGGGCAACCAGTGATTCTGGCTGAGGTGGGAGAAGATGTAGCCGATGGTCTGCTCGCGCACGCCATCAGTGGGGCCGTCCTGGACCGACTGGGCATAGAAGTCCAGATTCAACCCCAGCACCTTCATCAGGTCCGGGAAGATGAAGAAGGGCGACAGCAGCAGCGTGGAGACGCAGATCCAGACGATGGACTTGCTCTTCAGGCAGAAGACGGTGAACACCAGCGCCAGCACGATCAGCTGCCGGGTCTGGGTACCGAATACCAGGGTCAGCAGGAAGACCATGGCCAGCACGATGTGGACGGTCTTGCTACGCGCCGAGCCATCGATCGGCGAAATGCCCTTGTTCCAGGTTTGGATGCAGTAGAAATAGGCCAGGCACAGCGCCGGCGCACCGATGGAGGAACGGTCCGGGCGGTCGAAGGAGGACTGCTTGTCACGCAGGTCAGGCAGCACGCCGAACTTGAACATCCAGGCCATGACGGCGGCCAGCAGCGCCGTGATCAGCAGGGCCTTCTCGAATTGCGAGGCGCTCATGTTGCGCCCCAGGAACATCAGGGTGGCGAAGCCGAAGCTGAACAGGATCCGCCGCTCCTCGATCAGTCCATAGACCAGTGGCTGACCGTAGAATAGAAAGGAAAAGATCGCTGGCAACCCAATGAAGACCACCGACGAATAGACAGCGTAGGTCATCAGGATCTTGAATTCGCGCTGCTGGGTACCAATGCTGGTCAGCAGGTAGAAAAAGGTGAAGGCCATGCAGATGGCCAGATACAGCTCGTTCAGATAGAGGATGCCGACCGGGTTGTGCGGGCTTTCGCCGAACACGTCAAGGTGCAGGATCAGCAACGGGATCAGGAGAACGAAGGAAACGGTGCTTTTACGGAGAATGCTCATAGACCTACCCATCCAGACAGGACCACCGGACTGGGCGTCCGGTGGTCATCTTCCTTGCGGCTGAGAATGCTGCGGAGGCAGCCCCTCAGGTGCGTCGACTGCTGCGTTCCTTGAGATAGATGGGCAGGATGCTTAGCGCATCGTGCACGTACCGCTTGGCCAGCCGCTTGGGCTCCGAGCACATCCGATGCAGCCATTCCAGCTTGGCCTTCTGCATCCAGCGCGGCGCCCGCTTGACGGTGCCGACGGCGAACAGGATGGAAGCGCCGATGCACAGGCCGACGCCGGTGCGCCTGCTGCTGTCGATCTGCCGCGCGAGCTTTTCCTGACGTGGAGCCCCGACGGCATAGAGGATGAACTCCGACGGATTCTGCATCACGAAGTCAACGCACTTCTGCGTCTCCAGCGGATCGTTGATGAAGCCCATCGGCGGGTTGTAGTGCGCCAGCTGGATATGCGGATACATCCGCCGCAGCTTGCCCACGTCGTTCTCGCTCGAACCGATCAGCACCACCGACAGGCGTTCATCGTTGGCCTTGCGCAGAATGCTCAGGGTCAGATCGCTGCCAGTGATGACCTCGGGTACGGCGACGCCCAGCGACTTGAGAATGGGCAGCAGGATCCGGCTGTCGCAGATGCGTTTACCGGCGCGCTGATAGGACTCGCGCATGTCGGGATTGCTCTGCAGCTGCACGACATGGTCGATGTTCGGCGTGACGATGTAGCTGTAGGGCCGATGGATGTCCTGACTGATCGAGCTCATCAGCTCGTCCTTGGTACCGGTGAAGAAATCGATACCGAAAGCTTGGGTGCGTAGGTTAGACATGCATCGTCGCTCCCTTGAAGGCGCCCTTTACGCCGGACCAGGCTAGTTTCGGATTCTTGAATTCCTTGAGCACGGTGATGCCGGACAGCAGCACGGCGGAGACCAGTGCGTAGGGGGTGCCGTGGAATTTGCGATTGAAACGGGTCGCTGCGCGATTACGGAAGTAGTGGTAGAAGGCGCTGCGGCCGCCAGAGCTCATGGAGCCATAGTGATAGAGCTGGCTCTCCCGCGAGACCTTGAGGGCGACGCCCTTGCGCTTGGCCTGGTGCTGCCAATCCACTTCTTCGGAATACATGAAGTAGGCTTCGTCCATGAAACCGATCTCGGTCAGCAGGCTGGCGCAGAAGGCCATGCTGCAGCCCATGATGTAGTCGGGTTCACGATCGAGCTTGGCGATGTCGCTGACGGCGATGTCCTTGCCCAGCAGCTTGGACTTGCCCAGCAGCGGATAGAGGATGCCGCCGCCATAGCATTCCAGGCGACCGGTCTGGGAGCTCAGGATCACCGAGCCGACGATGGTCTTGGGCGCGCGCTGCAGCTCGGCCAGCAGCGGAGCGAAGGCATCGTCCTTGACATAGGCGTCGTTGTTGACGACCCAGAAATGCTTGACCGCCAGGTTGTCCAGCGCCCAGCGCATGCCATAGTTGTTGCCACCGGCATAGCCGTCGTTGCGCGGACTGGCGAGCACGGTGACCTGGCTCAGGCCGTTGTCGGCCTGCCAGCGTTGCAGGACGTCGATGGAGCCGTCCTGGGAATCATTGTCCACCACCACCGCGTGATCGATGGACGGGCAGTGCTTGAGGATGCTCTCCACACAACTGATGGTTTCGTTGGGGGCCTTGTAGTTGAGCACCATGACTACGTTCATTGGCGTGTTCCTATTCTTCAGAATCATCAATCCGGTACAGCGTCGAGATCCAAGGCTGCCAAGCGTGGCCGGGTTCAGGAGCGAACCCTTCGAAATCGCTGTGTGAGGTAGTTTCTTGTTCGATGCGCCTGTACGAATACTGCCGCGATCCCTGAAGGGATTGGCTGGACGGCGATCAGGCCGTCCAGCCGGGGTAGTGCATCAGCTCTTGGCGTTCTGCTCGTAAGAGTAGTGATAGTTGCCATAGGAGCCGTAGTTACTGGCCTTGCGCTCCACGGCGTTGAAGATCACGCCCTTGAGCGGAATGCCGTTGAGGTCGAAGCGGCGCTTGGTCGCCTCAAGCTCCTTGACACTGTTCACGCCGAAACGTGCGACGATCAGGCTGGTACCGGCGTGGCTGCCGATGATGCCGGCCTCGGTCACCGCCAGGATCGGCGGGGTGTCGATGATCACGATGTCGTACAGCTCGCTGAATTTCTTCAGCACGGTGGTGAATCTCAGGCTCATCAGCAGTTCCGACGGATTCGGCGGGAACTGGCCGCAGGAGACGAAATCCAGGCTGCCGACTTCGGTCTTCTTGATGGCGTCGTTCAGGGCGATGCGGCCACTCAGCAGATCGGACAGACCGTCCTGCTGCTTGGTGTTCATCAGCTTGTGCAGATAGCCCTTGCGCATGTCACCGTCGATCAGCAGGACGCGTTGACCGGACTCGGCAATCACCGCGGCCAGGTTCGAGGACACGAAGGACTTGCCGACGCCCGGGCTGGGACCGGAGATCATCAGGATGTTGTTCTTGGCCTCGATCATGGCGAAGTGCAGGCTGGTACGCAGGCTGCGCAGCGCCTCGGTGCTCAGATCGGTCGGATGAGTGAGGGCGGTCAGCGAGGACTCGCCCGGCTTCTTGGTGCCCAGTACCTTGGTGGTATCCGCCTGGTTCTTGCTGTAGGGGATCGAGGCGTAGACCGGCAGACCGATCTGCTCGATGGCTTCCGGGGTCTCGACACCGCGACGCAGGGTGTGACGGGTGTAGACGATGGCCAGGCCGACGATGCCGCCCAGGATGATGGCGACGGCGATGATCAGCGGCTTGTTGGGGGCGGACGGATCGTCGACGTTGGCGTTGGCGTTGTCGATGATGCGGACGCTACCCACGGTACCGGCGCGAATGACTTCCAGCTCCTGGGCCTTGTTCAGCATGAGCGCATAGGTCTGGCCGGTCACTTCGATGTCGCGGTTCAGGCGCAGCAGTTCCTGCTGGGTTTCCGGCAGCACTTCGACGCGCTTCTGCAGCTTGGCGCGCTCGGCCTGGAGTTGGCCCAGCTGGCTCATCAGCGCCTGGTAGGCCGGGTGCTGGCGAGTGAACTTGCGATCCATCTCGGTGCGCTTGAGGTTCAGCTCGGAGATCTGGTTGTCCAGGGCAACGGTCTGTTCCAGGACGCCCTTGGTCTCGCTGTCGATATCGACCGACTTCTTGTTGGTCTGGTAGTAGTTCAGCGCGGACTGGGCCTTTTCCAGGTCGGATTTCACGACCGGGATCTGGGCACGCAGGAATTCCAGGCTCTGGGTGGACTCGGCGGCGTTGCGATCGATGTTCTGCTGAACATAGATGTCCGCGACTTCCTGGACGATGGCCTGGGCCTTCAGCGGATCCGGATCCTGCAGACCGACACCGATGATGCCCGACATCTTGCCGCGCTCACCGGCGACGATGCGGCCCTGGTATTCCTGGATGGTCTTGGAGAAGCGCTTCTTCATGATGGTGAATTCGGTGCCCGGGCGAGCCTGCAGCGTAGCCACCTTGATCTGGTAGCCGGCATTGCTCACCGGCTGACCGAGGCCACCGTGCAGCACCACTTCGTCATCGGCATTGAAGACGGTGAAGTTCTGGTTGTCTTCGACCTTCAGCTTCATCGGCTTGTCGAGGTTGCTGTCCGGCACTTCCAGCTGGTCGATGACCAGTTTCTCGCCGCCCCAGGCGAAGCTGTTCAGGCCGAGCAGGGGAGAGGCGACATCGGTGTCATTCTGCGGCTCGAAGCGACGCGCGACGAAGTTGCCGATCAGCGGGAAATAGCGCGGCTTGACCTCGATATCCAGCTTGAGGTTCTCGATCGCCTTGCCGATCACGGAGCGCGACTTGAGCAGCTCGATCTCGGTCACCGCCTCGGGCATGGGCGGCGGCATGCCGGTGGACTGATCGGTCAACCGGGTAACGCCCTTCTTTTCCAGTTCGATCTGGATCATGGCGTTGGACGAATACATGGGGGTGGCCAGTACGGCATAGCCGATACCGAGCGCAGCGAAAATACCGATTACCGACAGAAGTTGCCATTTGTAATCGATCAACATACCGAAGAGTGCGGAAAAGTTGATATCCGACTCATTCTTAACTTCGGGAGTAAAGCGAGGCATCGTGGTCATGAAATTCCTTCTTCCCTATTTGATGTATGGAAGCCAACTGTTTACACAGCGCGTCAAAAGTATGTGGACATTTTGAAACATCTCTTTAGAAAGGCGATAAGGGTCTGGTACTTCTTGATTGCTCAACCATTTCCCGATCAGAAAAACCTTACCCCTGACTTCAGGAGCAATACTTTCGACGGAGCGTGAGTGAAACTCTTCCATGGTCAAAATCAAATCCGCCTTGCGCAGCATCTCTGCATCCGCCTGGCGAGCTTTGTGGGTCGTGAACTCTATGCCGTTTTCCCCTAGTACCTCTTGAGCGGTCTTCTCGATGCCATGGCCGACCAGCGCCCTGATGCCGGCCGAACCGACCTGGACATCACGGCCTTCCAGCGCCTTGGCCAGTAGTGCTTCTGCGACCGGGCTGCGGCAGATGTTCCCTTCGCATACAACCAATATCGACTTGATCATTCTTCAAAACCTTCCTGTTGTCCGGACAACAGGTATCGACGGCAGATAGCCCAGCAAAGCCTGTTCAGGAGTTGCTCGCTGCCGATGTAATTAGAGTCGGGAGTCCAGGCTCCAGATCGTCGTGCTGAGTAGTGGGGCCAATGGCCCCGGCCAGACTCAGTATGCGTTCTTATTGATGAAGCCTTTGAACAGCGTGAGGAAGATGATCTTGACGTCCCACCAGAAGGACCAGTGGTGGATATAGTCCAGATCGAACTCGACGCGCTTCTGCATCTTGTCCAGGGTGTCGGTCTCGCCGCGCCAGCCATTGACCTGAGCCCAGCCGGTAATGCCGGGCTTCATCTTGTGGCGGAGCATGTAGCCCTGCACCAGCTTGCGGTATTGCTCGTTGTGAGCGACGGCATGGGGGCGGGGACCCACGATGGACATTTCGCCGCGGAGTACATTAATGAATTGAGGCAATTCATCGAGAGACGTACGTCGTAAAAATGCACCAAACGGGGTGATGCGGGAGTCATTCTTGGTCGCCTGGGTGACCTTGGCGCCATTTTCCATGACCTTCATGCTGCGGAATTTCCACACTTCGATCGGCTTGCCGTCCATGCCGTAGCGCTTCTGCTTGAAGAAGATCGGGCCGGGCGAGGTGATCTTGATGCCGATGGCGATGGCCAGCATGGGCAGGGAGATCATGGCCAGGATGATCGAAGACAGCACGATGTCCTCGATACGCTTGACGATGTGACTGGCGCCATCCATCGGGGTATCGAAGATGCTGATGCTGGGCAGGCCATCCAGGCTCTCGCTGCGGGCATGCAGCAGGTGGAACATGAAGATGTCCGGGATGATGTAGACCGAAGCGGTGGTATCGCTCAGCTCCTGGACCAGCCAGTTGATCTTGCTCTGATCGGCCATGCCCAGGGTGATGTAGACCTTGTCGACCTGGCCGGAGCGGACGTCCTGCATGAGGCGATCCAGGCCGCCATTCAGGGCCGGGCTGGGGACGCCCTCTTCGCCGGTGTCCTGGTTGTCGCTGTAGAAACCGGCGATGCGCAGGCCCATCCAGGGGGCGGTGCTGATGGTGTGCGCCAGACGCTGGGCAACCATGCCGTTGCCGGCGATGGCAACGTTGCGGGTGTTGATGCCGGCCTTGCGCAGGGAGTGCATGATCGAGCGCAGCAGCACGCGATAGCCGCACAGCGTACCCAGCGTCAGACCCAGCCAGCCCTGCATCACGCCAGGCGAGAGATAGGACTGGTCGAAGAAGAAGTAGTCCACCATGAACACGGTCGCGAAGGTCAGCACCCAGTAGGTGGCGATCTTGAGCAATTCATCGGTGATGCGCTCACCCCGCCAGGAACCATAGACGTGGTTCAGCTCGGTGAGGAAATGGAAGATCAGCAAGGACAGGAAGATGACGACCCAATGCTCGGGACGCATGCCGGTTTCCGACGCCCAGGTGCCTGCCACGTAGGCGCTCAGCGTAATCACGGCGAGGTCGAGCAGGCGGTGTGCGAGCGAGATTGCCGAGGAATTCGTATGCAAAATGCCGCGTTCTTTCAAATTCATGGTTCCATCCTTGTGCGTATACCGTGCACGAACTTTCAACTGGGCGAGGCAGCTACCAGCGTATGAAATGTTCACTATGGCGCTCTAGGACCGATGACTGACCACCGATCGCTAAATGCCATGATGGCTGTAGCGACGTTAGGACTCGGCACTGATTAAGAGGTTCACACGGTAGAAAGGCGGGAAGGCGCTGTCGAGTTGGCCCAGATCAGGGCAAATAGCACGCCAGTCGAGCTGCGGCGGAGGAGGGGAAGTGAAGAAGGGGGGAGTGCGTCACAGCGCGGGCGGGCGGCTGGCACACTTCTCTCGCATCAGGGTGCGATGAGTGGCTTGCCCGGGCAGCGGAAGGGAGGAAAACGTTCCGTCGGACTTGAGAGTGGGATGCAGGAATTGTGAGCTGTTTCACCAAACAATGAGACAGCCAGACCGGTCAGGTCAGGTGTAGGCCAGTCCCTGGCCTGAAACACGCCTCAATGGCGGTGGTGGGACTGAAAACTCAGGGGGGAGTTGACGGGAAGGCTGGAGATCTTGGAGTGCCAGGCTGAGTTTCTCGAGTTGTCGTGCGAGAACAGCAGGAAAGACCAGCTGACGAGGAGGGAGGCCACCGCAAGCCAGGGCAGCTGGGCTTGGGCGAAGACGAGGCAACCGGCAACGCCGGTCCAAACGGGCAGGTAGTAGCGCATTTTTGTTATTCCTGCTTTTTTTGCGAGATTGCAACCTAACTATTGTGCAGACTTTGTGAGAAGTCCATCACCAAAAGGTATTTTTTACACTCCTTCGCTCAGATTCCGACAAACGTGCAGGATAGAGCGGCTGTAGGCCTATGCCGAGCGGGGTTTCTCCGCCCTCAGCAGCAGATTTCGGGGTGTCAGGCTGGCCGGACAGAAGGTCCCCAGCGTCACACTGTAACCTTGCTCCTGTAGGAACAGCGCCTGGTCCAGCACCAACCAGAGCTCCAGCGGACGCCGGAACAGGCCGCGCAGCAGTTCGAGATTACGAACTTCCGCCAGCCGCTGGAAGCCCCGTTGTTCCCAGAGCGGCCAGTCGATCCCCGCGGGAAGCTTCAGCGCCTTGCGCCGCGCCAGCTCCGCACCGAACGCCGAGAAGGGTTGGCGCAGCCAGTGGCTGGGTAGCGGCGGCGTATTGAGATAGACGTCGCGCCCACTGAGTTCGCGTTGCAGGAGATCGAATCCCAGGCGTCGCGCCATGGACAGGTCCCTGTCCCGCCGCACCCGCTGCCCGCCGGTGACGGTTTCGCAGAGCGCCAGGCGCAGGGCTTCGCGGTCCAGGCGCAGCGCCGAGGCCTGCGCCGCAGTGGACAACGGGTCATACACCTCGGCAGAGATGCGGTCATAGCAGCAGGGCGCCAGGGCAAGTTGCTGACAGCCGCGCGCTGCCGTCACCCTGAGCAGCCGGGTGTGCAGGTCGCCGCAGGCGTGCAGGGCGACGGGCGTGTCACGGCTGCCGAGTTGGTCGCCTGCCAGCGGTTGGAGCACATCGGCCTGATAATGGTGCACAGGAGCTTGGCCCCGGTAGCTGAGCCTTTCGCCCTCCTCGACAAGGGCTGCGTCGACCTCCAGGCAGGCGGCTGGCGCCCCTTGATGGGTCAGGTGTCTGGCCAGGTGGCCCTTGCCCGCGCACCAGTCGACCCAGCGCTGCACCGGTTGCCTGAAGTCCAGCTTGCGACTGAAGGCTTCTATCTGCAGCCACTTGCGCCCCGGCACATCGACGTCTTGCCTGCCGGACAAGGTGCGGCCAGGAGCGTCTTGATATTCGTGGACCCCACTTAGCGCCAGCGAGGTCTCCGCCAGGGAGCGGAAGGGTTCAGGTGCAGGCAGCAGCTGGGGCGTATTATGGGCGGCCTCGGCTTCCTCCAGACTGCGGGCCCGCAGCCAGCGGGCCAGCTCCGGATGGCTCGACTCCCAGGGCAACTTCCGCTCGACGAAGGGTCTGGGTCGCCACAGGTGCTGATGCCGGGTCAGAAAGCGATCCAGGTCGGTAAAGCGTTCGAGGAAAGCGGCGGCGAGCATGATGGCATTATGCAGTGACGGGATTGGCAGGAAGGCAAGGCCTGGCCACTATTGTCACTTCGCCCGGGCATGCTTGGGTATCGAAATTTTCCGTGCCTGGCCTTGTGTCAGGCTGCGCTGCCGATGCATCTCCATTTGACGTTCGAAGCGTGGCTTTCGGCTGCCGCAGGGCGCGCGGCCGAACGACGACCGTGGGTCAGTTAGATGAATCGATTTATCTCAAAGCCGGACATCCGGTCGTGTGACCACTACTTGTCGCGCTAACATTGTCTGTTCGGTATACCCCAGAAGGAAAATTCCATGAAGCCAACCTCCCCGCACAAGCTGCGTCTAGCGTTTAGAGCCCTGCTGAAATCGGACAGCTGCTATCACACGGCGTCCGTCTTCGATCCCATGTCGGCGCGCATCGCCAACGATCTGGGTTTCGAAATGGGCATCCTCGGCGGGTCGGTGGCTTCCCTGCAGGTGCTGGCCGCACCGGACTTCGCCCTGATCACCCTGAGCGAGTTCGTCGAGCAGGCCACGCGCATCGGGCGGGTCGCCCGGCTGCCCATCATCGCCGACGCCGATCACGGCTACGGCAATGCGCTGAACGTAATGCGCACCATCACCGAACTCGAGCGTGCCGGGGTGGCTGCCCTGACCATCGAGGACACCGTGCTGCCGGCCGGGTATGGCCGCAAGTCCACCGACCTAGTGAGCGTCGAAGAGGGCATCGGCAAGATCAAGGGCGCACTGGAGGCCCGTATCGACGAGGCCCTGAGCATCTTCGCCCGGACCAATGCCACCGAATTGAGCACCGAGGAAGTCATCTCCCGCACCAAGGCCTACGAGGCAGCGGGTGCGGACGGTATCTGCATGGTCGGCATTCGCGATTTCGCTCATCTGGAAGAGATCACCCAGCACCTGAGCGTGCCGGTGATGCTGGTGACCTACGGCAATCCCCAATTGCGCGACAACGCCCGCCTGGCCAAGGCCGGGGTACGGGTGGTGGTGAACGGGCATGCGGCCTACTTCGCGGCGATCAAGGCGACCTATGACTGCCTGAGAGAGCAGCGCGACATCACCGCATCCGACCTGTCCGCTTCCCAACTCTCCACCAAGTACTCGACACTGCAGGAATATCGAGTCTGGGCGCGGGAATTCATGGACGTGAAGGAGTAACGATCAGGCGGTGCTCAGCGAGCTCGGCTGCAGGGCCTTGCTGGGAAAGGGCGTCACGATCTCCAGATCCAGATCGGCGGGCAGATGCAGCGCAGCGACCCGCGCTTCGACAAAGGCGCGCATTTCCTGACGGAAACGCTTGGTGGCGAAGCGCTCGGCATTCTGCCGGCACGCCTGCTGGCTGATCGGCGTTTCCAGGGCCTCGAACTGACGCACGGCGGCGCATAGCGAAGCTGCTGTCTGCTCCGGATAGAAGACGCCGGTGGGCTGTTGCGCATCGAGGCCGCGCACGGTTTCCAGGACGCCACCCCGGCCATAGGCGATGACAGGGGTACCGCAGGCCTGGGCTTCGATGGGGGTGATGCCGAAATCTTCCTCGGCGGCAAAGACAAAGGCCCGCGCTCTGCGCATGTGGTCGAGCAGGCAGTCGAAGTCCTGGTAACCCAGCAGGGTGACGTTGGGGCCGGCGACTTCCTTGGCCTTCTCGAATTCGGGCCCGGCGCCGATCACCACCAGCTTCTTGTCGGGCATCGAGCTGAAGGCCTCGACGATCATGGGCATGCGCTTGTAGGGCACCATGCGCGACGCCGTGAGATAGAAGTCGTCCTTGCCGCCGCTGGGCGTGAAGCGGCTGATGTCGACCGGCGGATAGATGACCTTGGCTTCGCGGCGATAGGCCTTGCTGATGCGTCGAGCGATGAAATGGGAATTGGCGACGAAGGCATCCACGCCGGCGGCGGTGCGCTGATCCCAGATGCGCACATAGTGGAGGATGACGCGCGCCAGCTTGCCCTTGAGGCCGCGGTCGAGACCGGCTTCCTTGAGGTACTGGTGCTGCAGGTCCCAGGCGTAGCGGATGGGCGAGTGGACATAGCTGATGTGCAGCTGGTCCGGACCGGTCAGGACACCCTTGGCCACCGCATGGCTGCTGGAGATGATCAGGTCGTAGCCGGACAGGTCGAGTTGCTCGATGGCGTGCGGCATCAGCGGCAGATAGGTCTGATAGCGCTTCTTGGCCTGGGGCAGGCGCTGGATGAAGGTGGTCGTCGCCTGCTTGCCCTGCAGTTGCGCCCGATCTTCGTCCGAGAGGAAGTCGATCACGCTGAACAGGTCTGCCTCCGGCCAGATATCGAGCAGTTCAGCGAGCACGCGTTCGGCGCCAGCAAAGGTTACCAACCAATCGTGAACGATGGCGATTTTCATGTCGTCTTCCTTAAGCGTGAAATGAAATCAAGTGCTGGTGCTGAATCATGGAGTGCGGGTCTTTCTGGTCACTGCATATCCCCAGGGCAGCCGGGTAATCTCGATGTCGTCCGAAGCGCTGTCGAGTTCGTGCAACTTGATGGTTGGGCTTTGTGCAAAGACGGCGTCTGTTGCAGGCGTTTCGAAAAACTCAGCCTTCTCGGGGCGCTCCACGGTCTCTGCCGCGGTGTCGTCCGAGCTGCTGTGCAGCCGGTGGCAATCAGCGACCTGAAGGACGCGCCCGGACACACTCGAGTCGTCGAGCGTCAGGGGTACAGAGGAACGGCTCTGGCCTGCCATGGCGTTGCTTGTCTCTTCCATGAGTTCTTGATCGCTGAGTTGTTGTTGTGGGGTCGTTTCAAGCGGCCCTGGCCGTGGCCTTCGTGGTGGTCGCCAGGGCGCTGTCCAGCAGGTCGGAGACCTTGCTTGCCGAGGTCTGCCAGTTGAAGCGCTGGATGTTGGCCAGACCCTTGGCGCGGAGCGCCTCCCTGAGCGGTGCGTCCTGGAGGATGGTGCGCATCGCCTGGGTGATGCTGGCCGTCTCGTAGGGATCGAAGTAGAGGACGCTGTCCTGCAGCACTTCCGGCATGGAGGCGGTGTTAGCCGAGATCACCGGACAGCCGCAGGCCTGGGCTTCCAGGGGCGGGATGCCGAAGCCCTCGTAGAGCGACGGAAAGACGAAGGCGGTGGCCTGGCGATACTGGCGCGCCAGTTCGGCATCGTCGATGCGGCCGAGCAGCCTGACCCGCGAATCCCTGGCGGCCAGGGTCGCCAGGTCGTTCTGGCCGAACACGGCGTGGCTGTCGCCGACGATGCGCAACTCGACCTTCAGATCCCGCGGCAGGGCGGCGAAGGCGTCCAGCATCCGCGAGAAGTTCTTGTGGTAGCTGGGTGAGGACACCGCCAGCAGATAGGGAGTGTCGGCGCGGTCGATCCGCGTCTCCAGGGTGAAGGCATCGGCGACGGCGTTGGGAACCACCGTGATCGAGTCGCTCGGATAACGATAGAAGCGCGAGATCTCGTCCCGGGAGAATTCACTCACGGTGATCAGGGCATTCGAGCGCTTGAGCAGCATGGGGATCAGGCAGCGGTACGAGGTGCGGAATTTCCACGAATAGCTCTCGGGAAAGCGCACGTAGTTGATGTCGTGATGGGTGGCGATCTGGTTGGTGTAGAGCAGCGGCGCCGTGCTGCACAGCGACAGCAGCAGGGGGCTGCCCTGGCTCTTCAGCCAGTTCGGCAGATCCCATTGCTCCCAGCGCTGCCCCTGGCGGGTGCCGATGACTTCGATGCCCAGCCGTTTGGCCACCTCGGGCCTGACGGCGCCGGGCGGTGCGACGAAGCGCAGGTCGGATCTCAGCTTCGCCAGCTCCAGCGAGATGCATTCCGCGAAGCGCTGAACGCCGCGAAGATCCTGGGTGATGAAGCGGGAATTGACGATGATCATGATTCTGCCCGTTGCCGTGACCTGGGTGGATCAGTTGGAAAGCTGTGTGTGAGGTACGAGAAGCGGCTTGGTGGAGCCGTGTCGCGCCTTGCCCAGGACGTCTTCGAAGAGCGCCTGGTACTGGTCGAGCATGGTGTCCATGCTCAGCAGATCGGCCACCGCGGTGCGGCTCAGCAGACTCAGCCGCTGGCGCAGCTCGGTATCGTCATGCAGGCACTGCAGGGCGCGGCCCAGGGAGTCGCGGTCGTCAGGGTTGCAGAGCAGCCCGTTGACGCCATCACGGACGATCTCCGGCAGACCGCCCATGCGGGCGGCGATGACCGGCTTCTGGAAGGCGCAGGCCTCGACGGCGACCATGCCGAAGGGCTCGGCCCACAGCGACGGCGCGACGAAGACGTCGATGTTCCGGTAGAAGGCTTCGGGCTGCTGATAGCCGACGAAGCTGACCTTTTGCGGATCGGCCATGGCCTTGAGCTGGGCTTCGTAGTCCAGCTGGCCCTTGCCGGCGATGGTCAGGGTCGCGTTGAGCGACAGCCGCTGGAACTGCTCGAGCAGCCAACCCACGCCCTTGTTTTCCGACAGGGTGCCCATGTAGCCGAAGCGGACGACGCCGTCCGGATTGGGGGTCGCGGTCTCGACATTGCTGCCGGCGATCAGGCTGGCGTTGTGGATGACCTGGCGCGGAACGCCGCTGAAGTAGCCCTTGTTCACGATGGTATCCAGCAGGTACCGGCTGACGCCGACGACGGCATCCACCTTGGCGGACTGCTCGGCGTGGGGTCGGCGCAGGGCTGCGCAGCTGCCACAGAGTTTCTGGCAGCTCTGGCCCTTCTTGAACAGGGTGTTCTTCGGGCACAGCAGGTACATGTCGTGCAGCACCTGCACGATGGGCACCCCGCTGGCGCGGATCTCGTCCCAGGCCGCGACCGACCAGCCGGACAGGTTGTGGCATACCACCAGGTCCGGCTTTTCCTGTTGCAGCACCTGGCGCAGGGGCGCCCGCATCGCGCTGTTGTACTGGTCGCGAAAGTGCCAGCCGAAGCGCGCCAGCGGACCGGGGCGCTGCTGGGTCAGGGGCCAGTAGAAATTCTTCAGCCCGGCGCGATAGACGCGAACGTCGTTCACCGTCTCCTGCCGCACACCCTGCCCGGGACCGGTCACCAGCACGGCCACGTCGTGACCGCGCTGCTGGAAGCCTTCCACGCTGCGTTGCAGGATGAGCTCCGCGCCACCGCCCACATGGGGCGGATAGAAGCTGTTGAGAAAGAGCAGTTTCATAGCGGGTAGCTGCGGTTTATCCCCAGGGCGCCGGTTTCGCCGTCCTGGACCGCCCGCTGGATCAACGCCAGGCGCTGACGGCTCTTGTCGTCGCGGGCGAACAGCTTGAGCAGGGTGTGGAAGACGTAGCGGTTGAGGCTGTACATCGGCCGGGAGCTGGCCCAGACGTTCTTGTCGAACCAGGCCTGGTTGCGCGCGGCGTAGTAGGCGCGGAAGTCCGAACCGGCCTGCAGGTAGTTCTGGTAGACGTTGCTGGTGCCTTCCTTGATGTTCCAGGAGTGCTCCAGTTCTTCGAGTTCCGCCTCGGTGACCATGAACAGCTTTCCGCCGGCCTGGGTGATGCGGTAGGTGTACTCGGTGTCGTCGGAGTAGAGCACCAGCTCGCGCAGGGGCAGGCCGATGCGCTCATAGAGGCTGCGGTGGGCAAGCATGCCGCCATAGGGGGCGAAGGGCAGCTCGACCAGGGCTTCCGGCTGGCCACCACGCGGACGGCCCCAGGGCAGGCGGCGCCAGATCTTGTAAGGGATGCGGGCCACGTGGAAGCCGAAATAGCTCGAGCGCGGCTGGGTGATCATCTTGGTCGGGATGCACTGGGCGATGTCGGCCTGCTGGGTCGGCCGGTAACCGAGCACGGCGACTTTGTCGTGGCCATGGACGGCGCCGAGTTCAGCGAGGCGACGATGCAGGACGTCGAGGGCATCGCCCAGCGGGGCATTGTCGTCGTCCATCATCCAGATATGGGTGGTGTCGGTGGCCAGGGCCGCTTCCAGGGCCACGGCGTAACCGTTGGCGGAACCGGTGTTCTCGCTCAGGGTGATTACCTTGACCTGACCGGGCCAGCGGGCTTCGAGGCTATCCAGCGACACCGTCGCCGCATTGCTCACCACGATGACCTGGTGAATGGTGCGCTCGGCCAGGGCGCGGGTGACGAGCTGCTCCAGGTAGCAGAGGCGATTGCCGTAGGTGACGGTAACGACCGTGGTTTTGCATTGCATGAAGAGACTCTCCAAAGGGCCTTGGGTACTGGGTCAGGCGCGCAGCCGTTGGCTGACGGGGGTCGCTGCCGACAATTGATCGAGGGCGACGCTGACCCGCTGTTCGCGCTGCAGGATGCGCAGCAGGATGATGGCCCGCTCGTTGCCATCGGCACTCAGGAACACGGCGTCCATTTCCAGCTCCTGGCTGTATTGCACCCGCACGGCCGCGCCGGGCTGGTGCGCGGGTGCAGGCTCCGCCAGGGCGGCGAGCCGCTGGCGGATATCGTCGATGATGGCTTCGCTCACCGCCGTCGGCTGGGTGCCGAAGCTGACGATGCGATTGACGCCACGCGTCGAGCGGATGGGGTACCAGTTGTCGTTCACGTCATTTAGCTGGATGAACAGGTACCCCGGGAACAGCGACTCGCTGCCGGCCGCGCGACTTCTGCCGGACGCCTTGCGCTCACGCTGGGGCCGGAAGCAGACATAGCCCTGTCTGCTCAGGTTTTCTTCGGCACGGGCCTCCTGATTGGGCTTAGTCTGCACCAGATACCAGTGACCGGTGGGATGGGCGAGCGTCATGGGCGAGTTCCTTCTCTAGGGGCGATCAGTCGCGACGGAGCGGCGTATCAGGTACGGGGGCCGTATTCGTAGTAGCCGTAGACGCCATCGTCTTCCATGGACGTCGAGGCCTTGCGCTGCACGCCGTTGAGGATGGCGCCCTTGATGGTGATGCCGTTCTGGGCGAAGCGGCGACGGGAGTTCTCCACCGCCTTGAGGGTGCTCTGACCGAAACGGGTGACCAGCAGCGTGGTGCCGGCGAGGCGACCCACCAGAGCGGCATCGGTCACCGCCAGGATCGGCGGGGTATCGATGATCACCAGGTCGTAGAGGCCACCCACTTCGTCCAGCAGACGGGAGAAGTTGGCGTGCATCAGCAGCTCCGAGGGATTCGGCGCGGCCTGACCACAGCTGATGATGTCCAGCTGGGCGATACCGCTCGGCACGATGGCTTCACGCAGCTTGCTGCGACCGGTCAGCAGCTCGGACAGGCCGGCTTGCGGCTGCAGGCCGAACACGCGGTGCAGATAGCCCTTGCGCATGTCGGCGTCGATCAGCAGCACGCGCTGACCCGACTGGGCGACCACCGCGGCGAGGTTGCTGGAGACGAAGGACTTGCCGACGCCCGGGGTCGGGCTGGAAATCATGATCACCCGGTTCTTGGCTTCCAGCATGGCGAAGTGCAGGCTGGATCTCAGGCTGCGCAGGGATTCCACCGCCAGGTTGGCCGGCTGCACCACGCTCAGCAGATTGGGTTCGCCGGTACGGGTCTTCTTTTTCAGGCGACGGTTCAGGCGCTCCTGGTCCTTGGTGAAGGGCAGGGTGGAATAGACCGGCAGGCCGATCTGCTCGACGGTATCGGGATTCTCGATGCCCTTCTGGAAGGCCTGGCGGACGAAGACCACCACCACCGAGGTCACCAGACCCAGCAGCAGCGACAGGATCAGCGCGATCTTGCGGTTGGTGGCCGGCTCATCCAGGTTGACGTCGGCGTTGTCGACCAGGCGCACGTTGCCGATGGTGCCGGCGCGGATGATGTCCTGCTCCTGGGCCTGGTTGAGCAGCAGCTGATAGGTCTGGTTGGTGACCTTCATGTCGCGGTTCAGGCGCAGCAGCTCCTGCTGGGTGCTCGGCAGGGCCTCCACCTTGCGCTGCAGGCTGCGTTTTTCCACTTCCAGCTGGGCGAGCTGGTTCAGCAGGGTCTTGTAGCTGGGGTGATCGCGGGTATAGAGGCGATCGTATTCGGCCTGCTTGAGCTTGAGCTGGGAGATGGAAGTGTCGAGGGTGACGATCTTGTCCAGGACCGCCTTGGTTTCCAGGCTGATGTCCACGGAGCGGCTGTTGGTCTGATAGTTGTTCAGGGCCGCTTCGGCGCTTTCCAGATCCTTGCGCACCGCCGGCAGCTGGCCGCGCAGGAAGTCCAGGCGCTGGGCGGCTTCCGCCGAGCTGCGCTCGACGTTCTGCAGCACGTACAGACGGCTGATCTCTGACAGCACGCTCTTGGCCAGGTCGGGATTCTCGTCCGCCAGGGACAGGTAGATGATTCCCGACTCCTTGCCCGCTTCGCTGGTCTTGATGCGATTCTGATAGAGCTGCGCGGTGGTGATGACGCGGTTGCGGGTCACCTTGAA
The DNA here is from genome assembly GCF_004341115.1 of Pseudomonas sp. JUb52. Taxonomy (NCBI): domain Bacteria; kingdom Pseudomonadati; phylum Pseudomonadota; class Gammaproteobacteria; order Pseudomonadales; family Pseudomonadaceae; genus Pseudomonas; species Pseudomonas sp. JUb52. Next base: position 312,239 of record NZ_SLYS01000004.1, on the reverse strand, counting down.
TTCGGTGCCGGGACGCGCGGTCAGGGTCTTGATCTGCATGCGGTAGCCGTTACCGCTGGCCAGCTGGCCAACCTGGCCGTCCAGCAGGGGCTGCTTGTCCTTGTCCAGCAGGCGATAGCGACCGTTGCTGCCGGCCACCACGGTCAGGGTTTCGCCATACATGTCGTCCGGGACGTCGAACTGGAAGACGTCGATCTGCTCGCCGCCCCAGGCGAAGCCGCGCAGCTGCGACCAGCTGTCCGCCAGCTGACCCGGCTTCTCGGCTTCGTAGTGACGCCACAGGTAGTGGCCGATCAGCGGGAAGAAACGCGGCTTGGCCTCGATGTCCAGGCGCAGATTCTCCACGGTCTTGGTCAGCACCGCGCGCGACTTCAGCAGCTCGATCTCGGCTACCGCCGGCGAGGCGGAGTTGGGTCGCACCACGGTCTCGGCGACCGCCGTGAGCGCATTCTTCTTGGGTTCGATCTGGATCATCGCCCCGGCGATGTATTGCGGAGTCGACAGCACGGCATAGGTGATGCCCACGGCCAGAAAGCCCGCGGTGATACCCGCGATCAGCTTCTTGTGATCAAGAAGCGTGAGGGCCATCGTCTTGAGGTCCAGATGTTGTTCTTCGTGTTGTTCGAACGAAGAGCGCTGCATGACGGTCATTGGGGTCCCTTCCTTTTAGCTGGATACAGCGCAGCCGGAAAACTGCTCTGTGTAAGTTCAGTAGGTGACGCGCTTGGGAGCGAAGCGTCGGCCGATGTTGAGGGTGATGTTGCTTACCGCGCGCAGGAGCGCCTTGACCTTCTGGGTCGGCGGAATCGAGGACAGCGAAAGACTCAGGACCTGGCGCAGGAAGAACACATGCAGGTCGCGCTCGCCCAGCCGGTAGTAGTAGTTGGCCAGGCAGTACTGGGTGTGGAGATCCATCTGCAGGCGCTTCTGGCTGGCGCGCATGGAAAAGATCCCGCCCTCGTGCACGCGGTAGGCGGCGGGGCGGATCTCGTCCATGAACTTGCCCTTGCCGTGGGCACCCAGCAGCGACCACCAGACGATGTCCATGAGCGCGGCGGTTTCCAGCTCCGGCGGCAGTTCGCGCAGGACGTTGCGGAAGCAGGCGGTCAGGGTCGACAGCGGCAGGGCCTTCTTCAGGTCGGTTTCGCTGCGATCGTAGTGATCCTGGCCATTGAACCGCTGCGGATTGACGATCCCCGTGCTGTTGAAGGCATAGGAGGCGTGGAAGGTCAGGGCGTAGTCCCGGTTGTTCTCCAGGAAGTCCACCTGCAGCTGCAGCTTGCGCGGATCGTTCCAGTAGTCGTCGCCTTCGCAGTAGGCGATGTAGTCGCCGCGGGCGTGCTGGAACACCGGCATGCCATAGGGCTTGCCCTGGCTGTACTGGTTTTCCTTTTGCAGGATCAGGCGGATCAGCCGGGGGTAGCGGCGCTCGTAGTCCTGGAGGATTTCCCGGGTGCCATCGGTCGAGGCGTCGTCGTTGACGATGATCTCGAAGGGGAAATCGGTCTGCTGACGCAGGAAGCCGTCGATGGCTTGGCCGATGTAATCACGATGGTTGAAGGTCAGGCAGACGATGCTGGCGACCGGCCGACTGCAATTCGTCGGCCAGTGCTTCATGATCTCTGCTTCGGTCCGAGCGTCCATGTCAGATACCTGCTTTGTAGAGTTGGGAAAACAGGCGCGAGCGGGTCTGTTTCGGAGAACAGAGCACGTAGCTCAGCGCCATCAGCACCAGGGTCAGGCCACCGCCCAGGGCGAGGGTGGCCAGGATGGAGAACCGCTCCTGCGGTTGAATCTCTTGGTACAGCAGCTTGCTCAGGCCCACGCCGATGGCGGTCACCACCACGGCCACCAGCAGATCCTGGTTCCAGTAGCGCTGCAGATTCGGCGCGAAGCGGCCGTGGACGATCATCGGCCAGATCACGAAGGGGATCAGGCGCATGAAGAACCAGGCCAGCGCCGCGCCATAGGCGCCGTAGTGCAGGACCACCAGGATCACGATGGGCACCGAGATGGCCGCCGATACCAGGCTGTACCAGACGTGCAGGCGCAACTTGCCGTAGGCGTACTGCAGGTAGAACTGGAACTGGCTGAGGGCGAGCAGCGCCGAGCCCAGGGCGTACCAGAACAGGATCGGCTCGCTCCAGTGGGCGGAGACCTTGTCGCCGGTCCAGGCAAAGACCAGCGCCTCGCCATGGAAGGCCACCATGGCCGCCAGCGGCAGCAGGATGGCGAAGGCGAAGCGCGCCGCGTTGCGATAGAGCCGTTCCAGTTCGAGCGGCTTGTCCTGGGACACCAGCACCGTCATGCGTGGCAACAGCGCCTGCACCAGCGGATTGGTCAGGGTCACGATGCCGGTGGAGATCAGCGCCACCAGGCTGAAGTAACCGTACTCGGCCAGGGGCAGCGCCTTGGACAGCACCAGCTTGTCGAGCTGGGTCAGGGCGATCCACAGGATCGAGGTAAAGGACATGCTCAGGGCGAAGGGCACGATGGGCTTGACCCGCTGCCAGTCGAAGCCGCTCCACCAGGTGGGGTTGGGCAGCAGGCGATAGGCCTTGAGCGCATAGACCAGCATCTCGAACACGGCGACGAAGGCCTGGAACACGAAGAAGTCCAGCGGCTCCTGGGAAATCCACATCACCAGGACCAGGCCGCCGAAGTAGCGCACCGTGGCGATCAGCACGTTGACCATGTTCAGCCAGCCGTGCAGCTCTACCCCCTGGACGCCGCTCTTGTACAGCGTCGACAGCAGGCGGAAGGCGATCATCAGCCCCATCAGGCCGATGCAGTGGGCCACGGTTTCCGTGGGCAGGCCCTGGACGTTGAGCCAGTGCCCCGCCATCCACTCCGCATTCAGCTCGATGGCGACGAAGGCCAGGGTCGCCAGGGGGATGAAGATGAATTCCAGCGAACGCAGCAGCTGGCCGCGGGTACGCCCCGCGCCGGTCTGACCGCGGCCGTGGGCGACGTCGCGGACCAGCGAGGCGGAAATGCCGACGTCGAGGAGTTGCAGCCAGGTCTGCAGCACGGCGAAGAAGCCGATCAGACCATAGGTTTCGGCACCCAGATGACCGAGATACATCGGCTGGATCAAGATGCCGATCAGCAGCGCATAGGCTTGGCCGGCATAGTTGATCAGGGTGTTGCGCAACACCGACACTTTCGCGGGACTGGTCATGGGAGATAGCGGGCCAGGGTCAGGTTAGAACAGGAGAGGAGTCGCCGGGAAAATCCCAGCTCGGCAGCAGCTGTGCCGGGGTGATGAGTGCCCGCAGGGATTCCATGCTGGTCTTTTTCTGCTGCGCCAGGAGCAGGGTGTCGATCAGCAGGTCCTGGGTCGCCTGCGGCAGGTCCGGATAGAGCGGCACGCAGAGGATGCGGTGACTAAGCTTGCGCGAGACCGGCTTGATCGCCTGGGGCTGCAGGTAATCCAGGGTTTCCAGCGACGGATAGAAGTAGCGGCGCGGATTGATGCCGACGGCGTTCAGCGCCTTCTTGGTATCCAGCAGACTCGGCTCGTCGCGCAGAGCCACCGGGAAGTAGCTGTAGTTCAGCTGGGTCCCGTAGGTGGGGCGCTGCAGGTCGAAGGCGCCCTGCAGGCGTCTTTCATAGTGCTGACCGATGACGGCGCGGCGGGCCAGGATGTCTTCCAGCTCGTCGAGGATGCACAGCCCCATGGCCGCGGAGACCTCGTTGAGCTTGGCGTTGATGCCGACGCCCTCGATGCGCTCGGCATCGACGATGCCGAAGTTGATCATGCGGCGGACGCGCTCGGCGAGTTCGTCGTCTTCGGTGATGATCGCGCCACCTTCGATGGTGTGGAACAGCTTGGTGGCGTGGAAGCTGACGGTGGTGATGTCGCCCCACTGCAGTACCGAGCGGCCTTCGAACAGGGTGCCGAAGGCATGGGCGCCGTCGTAGACGACCTTCAGGCCGTGGCGCTGGGCTACCTGCTGCAGGCCGCGGACGTCGCAGGGATTGCCGAACACGTGGGTGGCGACGATGGCCGAGGTGTCAGGCTCGATGGCGGCTTCGACGTTGGCCGGATCCAGGTTCCAGGTTTCCGGGTGGATGTCGGCGAACACCGGCCGGATCCCTTCCCAGTGCAAGGTGCTGGTGGTGGCGACAAAGCTGAACGGCGTGGTGATGGCACTGCCGGTCAGGCCCAGGGCGCGATAGGCGACCTGCAGGGCCAGGGTACCGTTGTTGACCAGGATGATGTTTCTGACGCCCAGATAGTCGCGCAGGCGCTCTTCGAGTTGCGCGTGCAGAGGGCCCTGGTTGGTGATCCAGTTGTTGGCGTAGATCTTGTCGATATACGCCTTGAAGCGTTCCTTATCGCCAAGGTAGGGCTTGGTCACATTGATCATGATCCGGTACCTGCTTATCGAGTCCTTGATACGTGTCGGTTCGGTCAAGCGTGCTCGGCGACCGGGCTGGCCGGTTGCCGGAAGGAGGCGCCGGGCTTGTCCAGGCGCTCCAGAACCGACTCCAGGGCCTCGCGACTGGCATCGTTGTGGAACTGCCAGACCCCGTAGATGCGTCCGGAAAAGGACGCTTCGCTTCCCAGGCGGGGATCCACCGCCAATCCCGAGCCCAGGCCGAACAGGTGCAGGCCCTTGAGGCGCTGGCCGTGCTGGTCCAGCGGACTGCCGGCGGCGTCGGAGTCCAGGCCGCCGCGCAGGGTGCGCAGGGTCAGCGGCCGGCCGTCCTGGCAGCGCAGCTCGGGCACTATGGGTTGGTAACCCATGCCCTGGACCAGCAGGGCGGCGCTGTCGAACAGCGTCTGGGCGCTGGCGAGCTGGTCGGCGCTGCCATCCAGCTGCAGCGTCCTGACCTTGACCGGGGTGCCGCCGATGCCCTGACCGGCAAGGACCTGGCGACCGATCTCGTGGGCGCGGTAGCGCAGTCCGCCGGAACGGTTGACCCGCTTGGAAATGGGGCAGATGTCCTGGATCGGGTCGAAGTCGTAGCCGGCGGCCAGGGCTTCGGCGGCGGTCTCGTAGAACAGCCGGATCGGCGAGCGATGGACCAGGGTCAGCTCGCGCAGACCATCGTGGTGCAGGGCGCTGGCCAGGTTGTCCAGGGCGGAAAAGGCACTGTGGGAGCCGCCGACCACGCAGATCGGACCGCCATCCTTGAGGCGCGCCCGATAGCGCTGGCGCAGGGCCTCGGGTTGCAGGCGCAGCAGATTGTCGGAGCTGTCGATCGAGGCGCTCTGGGGCAGCTGCAGGCCCATGGCCTGGATGCTTTCCTCGAAGCTGTGGCGGGTCTGCTGGCCACCCAGGTTGAGGACCAGGCTGGAGGTGCGCACGCGGCGGATGGCACCGGCCTGCTCCAGCCAGACGACATAGCTCGAGCCTTCGCAGGTCACTTCGGTGATGCGGATCTGGCGCCAGGTGGGGATGCCGTACTGGCGTTCGAGCCAGGGCAGGACCAGGCCGGCGGCCTGCTGGAAGAGCTGACCGACGATGGGCAGCGCCGGCGCTTCCTGGGCATTCAGCTTGAGGTGGCGAAAGGTCGGCGAGGCCTGCAGCGGGGCCAGGATGGGCGCCAGCAGGGGATCGCGCAGGCAGTCCAGAAAGACGTCGCTGACCGAGTTGGCGATGATCTGATAGTCACCCAGCTTGCCGGCGCCGAGTTCGGTCCCGGCATCGACGATGATGGTGCCGGCCTGGGCCAGTTGCTCCAGGGCGCCACGCTTGATGGCATTGAACAGGAATCCCAGGCCCGCCGGACCGGCGCCGCCAATTAGACATCCTAATGTCGATTCCGATAGATCATTCCTTGCCATCGGGGCATCCTCTCTGTGCGCAATCAGGGCGCAATTAACGTGGTAGAAACTGGCTTTCGCAGTGCCCGGCAGTCAGCAAGAAATTCAAGAGATCGTTTTAATCTTTATTGATTGAATGACCGTCTGATGAACGTCGGTCAGTACCGGTGCCAGCCATTGCCGGTAATTAATTCGAAAGTATCGGCGCCGGGTGTACAGCAACTTGCTCACGGCCATCTGCCGAAGACTTTTCGATCTTTACCCGCTGATTCCGGCCACACTGCGTGCCGCCCTAAGGGTGCTGAAGTTCGTTTGGCTGGGCAGCCACTCGCCCGCCTGTTGCAGGCAAGACTGAAGTGGCATGAGCGAAAAGAGTTAAGTCCAGTTCAGGTGACATCCATGTAGTCCTGCAGGTGCTCGCTGGCACGGTGATCGTCCCCCGCTGTCCAGTGCCTGGGCATGGCTACCGCACAGGTTTGCCGTTTCTTGGGTGGTAACCGGTCCGGTCGGGACATGGCTACCGCACGGGTTTGCACCTGGACGGGATGAACAGAGGGTTGTTTACCGATATCAAGACCCGACAACGCAGAAGACAGGAACTTGAGAAGCCATCGGCGAGACGCAGAGGAGGGGGAGGTAATGCTGTCTTCCCTGACCTGTACGGCAGCAGGTTCAGCGCGCAATCCCAGCGCTACTTCGAACCTGGGGCAATGATTGTCAAAAGGGTTTGGACTGTCAACGCGAGGTCCGAACGGCAAATCCGGCCAGCGAGACGGCTATTAATGCCGTTGATCCGGGTGAATCGGCGGCCAAATGAGGTGTGCTTGGCAAAAAAACGGCCGAGGCCGAAGCTTTTGGTGAAGGGAGTCGCAAAGCCTCTGCCAGGCAAGGCAACAAATGTGACGAATATTTTGGCGATTGGTTAACAGAACCCAGGGGTCTAGTAGACGGCTGGCGAACGGAAATAAATCAGCTTTTCGCTATTTAGTATTGCTAATGTTTTCCGCTGGCTTACCAGCCTGCCAGTACGGCGGGAAGCTCGCTCAAGCTGCGGACCTCCGCATCCGGTTGGCCAGGCCCCTGCCAGGGATGCTGCAGGGGATTGAACCAGACGGCGCGAATGCCGGCGCGCTGGGCGCCCTGGACGTCATCCACGGGGTTGTCGCCCACGTGCACGGTGGCTTCGGCGGGAATGCCGGTGAGGCGCAGCGCTTCGCGAAAGGGCGTGGGATCGGGTTTGCCGACGCCCAGCTGCTCGGCATTCAGGGCGAAGCGGAAATAGTCGGCCAGGCCGATGGTCTGGACGTCCGCATTGCCATTGGTCAGCACCCCCAGGGTGTAGCGATCGGCCAGTTGCTCCAGGGTGGGATGGACGTCGTCGAACAGGGTGACCTGCTGGCGGGCGGCCAGATAGACCGCGAAGCCCGCTTCGGCCAGCTGCGCGGCCTCGGGTTCGCCATAGCCGGCATCGAGCAGCGCCTGATGGATGACCCGGCGGCGCAGTTCGCTGACCCGGTGCCTGAGACCGGCGTCCTCTTGCAGCAGGCGATCGCGAATCGCCCAGAGGTGCTCGACCGGCACGCTGCCCAGCCGCGGCGCGGAGGCGGCGAACCAGTCACGCAGCAGGGCTTCGGCGGAGTGGATGACCGGGGCGATTTCCCAGAGGGTGTCGTCGAGGTCGAAGGTCACGAGGCGAATCGTCATCGGCTGGCCTTGCGCTTGGCGCGGGGGTGCGCCTTGTCATAGACCTCGGCGAGCTGGCCGAAGTCCAGGTGGGTGTAGATCTGGGTGGTGGCGATGTCGGCGTGGCCGAGCAGCTCCTGGACCGCGCGCAGATCGCCGGAGGCACTGAGCATGTGGCTGGCGAAGCTGTGCCTGAGCATGTGCGGATGCAGATGCTGGCCCAGCTCGCGCACGCCGGCCTCGCGCACCCGCAGCTGTACCGCGCGGGGCGTCAGGCGCAGACCGCGCTGGCCGATGAACAGGGCGTCGTCACGCGGTGCGGCCTGGAGCCGGACCTTGAGCCAGGTCTCCAGGGCGTCGCGGGCCTTGCTGCCGATGGGCAGCACCCGCTCCTTGTTGCCCTTGCCGCGCACCTGGACCAGGCCCTGGGCCAGGTCCACATCCGCCAGGTCCAGCCCCACCAGCTCGGACAGCCGCAGCCCGGAGCTGTAGAACAGCTCCAGCAGGGCCTGGTCGCGCAGGGCGAGGAAGTCGTCCTCCACGGCGCCGTCGAGCAGCTGCATGGAGCGGTCGACATCGAGCACCTTGGGCAGGGCCTTCTGCGCCTTGGGCGGCGAGAGGCCATGGGCCGGGTCCTGGCTGCAGTGGCCTTCGCGGATCAGGTAGAGATAGAAGCCGCGACAGGCCGACAGCAGCCGCGCCAGGCTGCGACTGGAGGCGCCGGCCCGGTGCAGCTGGGCGATCAGGGCGCGCAGGCGACGACTGTCCAGGCCGCCCCAGTCGCCCAGGCCTTCGGCTTCGGCGAAGCTCAGCAGCTTGCGCAGGTCGCGCCGGTAGCCGTCGAGGGTGTGGGGCGAAACCTGGCGTTCCAGGCGCAGATGATCGAGATAGGCATCGAGCTGGACCTGCATGCTCCGCTCCCGGGCTCAGCGCACCGTACGCAAGGGGACGGGAAAGCGCGGCAGGACCCGCGCCAGGACTTCCGCCACATGGCTGAGGAACAGGGTGCCCAGGCTGCTGCGATAGTGCTGGGGATCGGGGCTGCCGATCGCCAGGACGCCATGCAGGCCCTGGTGGGAGAGGGCGGCGACGGCGGCGGAGCCGACCTCTTCCTTGGCCGAGTCACCGAACAGGAAGGCCAGTTCGTGGGCGCGCAGGACGCCGCTGGTGGTCTTCTCGCCGCCCAGCAGGCCACCGATCACCTTTTGCGCCTCGGCGGGGGTGACGCTGCGGCCGACCGGCAGGGGATGCTCGTGGAACAGGATGAGGCCGACGTAGGGCACCTTGAATTCATGGCGCAGGCTGTCTTCGACGGTGCCTATCACCTCTTCGAGGCTGTTGGCGTCTAGCAGGCCGATGATCAGCCGGCGGGTCTTGTCGAACAGTCGGTCGTTGTCCCGCGCCACGTCCATCAGGTGGGTCAGGCGATGGCGCATCTCGCCGTTGCGATCGCGCAAGAGACCGAGTTGCCGCTCGACCAGGGAGATGGCGGTACCCCGCTGATGGGGCACGCGCATCTCCGCCAGCAGCTCTTCGCGATCGGCGAAGAAGTGCGGATGGTCCAGCAGCCAGTCGGCGACCTGGTCCGCGGTCAGTTCGGGGGTGTCGCTCATACTCTTACCTGGCCTTCGTAGACACGGGTGGCCGGACCGGTCATGAGCACCGATTGACCGACGCCGTCCCACTCGATGTTGAGCAGGCCACCCGGCAATTCGATGCTCACCGGCGATTTCAGCCAGCCCTGGCGGATACCGGCTACCGCGGCGGCGCAGGCACCGGTGCCGCAGGCGCGGGTTTCGCCGACACCACGTTCCCAGACCCGCAGGCGGGCGCGCTGGGCGTCGATGACCTGCAGGAAACCGATATTGGCCTTTTGCGGAAAGCGCGGATGGCATTCCAGCTTGGGCCCGAGCGTCAGCACCGGCGCCTGGTCGACGTCGGCGACCCGCAGCACGCCGTGGGGATTGCCCATGGACACCACCGCCAGTTCGACCGTCTCGCCCTCGACCTGGACGGCATGACTCAGGGTCTCCGTCTCGGCGATGAAGGGGATCTCGGCCGCCTGCAGGCGCGGTGCGCCCATGTCCACGCGGACCTGGCCGTCGCCCTTGAGCAGCAGCTCGATGATGCCGCCCTTGGTCTCGACGCGGATCTGCTTCTTGACCGTCAGGCGCTTGTCGAAGACGAAGCGGGCGAAGCAGCGGGCACCGTTGCCGCACTGTTCGACCTCGGAGCCATCGGCGTTGAAGATGCGATAGCGAAAGTCCACGTCCGGGGTGCTGGGGGTCTCGACGATCAGCAGCTGATCGAAGCCGATGCCGGTCTTGCGGTCACCCCACAGACGGACGTGCTTGGGCTGGATGTGCGCGTGCTGGCTGATCAGGTCGAGGACCATGAAGTCGTTGCCCAGACCGTGCATCTTGGTGAAGCGCAGTTGCATGGAACTCCCCTCAGGCCGGCAGCCGGCTCTCGCCCGCGAAGAGTTCTTCCAGCGTCTCGCGCCGACGGACCAGGTGCGCCTGGTCGCCATCCACCATCACCTCGGCGGCACGGCCACGGGTGTTGTAGTTGGAACTCATGGTGAAGCCATAGGCCCCGGCGGAGCGGATGGCCAGCAGATCGCCTTCGGCCAGGACCAGCTCGCGGTCCTTGGCGAGGAAGTCGCCGGTCTCGCAGATGGGGCCGACCAGGTCGTAGCGGCGGGCGTCGCCCTGGCGCGCGGTCACCGGCTCCGCCGCCATCCAGGCCTGGTACAGCGCCGGACGGATCAGGTCGTTCATCGCCGCATCGACGATGGCGAAGTCCTTGTGGGCGGTGTGCTTGAGGTATTCCACGCGGGTCAGCAGGACGCCGGCGTTGGCCACGATGAAGCGGCCGGGTTCGAACACCAGGGTCAGGTTGCGGCCGGCGATGCGCTCGCGGATGGCCTGGATATAGTCGCCGGCCAGCGGCGGCTGCTCGTCGCGATAGCGCACGCCCAGGCCGCCACCGAGGTCCAGATGGCGCAGGACGATACCGCGCTCGGCGAGGCGGTCGATCAGCGCCAGCAGGCGGTCGAGAGCGTCGAGGAAGGGCGGCAGGGTGGTGAGCTGGGAGCCGATGTGGCAGTCCACCCCGAGGATTTCCAGGTTGGGCAGTTCGGCGGCGCGGGCGTAGACCGCCTCGGCGTCGGCGATGTCGATGCCGAACTTGTTTTCCTTGAGGCCGGTGGAGATGTAGGGGTGGGTCCCGGCGTCGACGTCGGGATTGACCCGCAGCGAGATCGGCGCGACCACACCCAGCTCCGCGGCCACCTGTTGCAGCCGTTCCAGCTCATCGGTGGATTCGACATTGAAGCAGTGCACGCCCACTTCCAGGGCGCGGCGCATGTCGTCGCGGGTCTTGCCGACCCCGGAGAACACCACCCGGTGCGGATCGCCACCGGCGGCCAGGACGCGCTCCAGTTCGCCGCGGGAAACGATGTCGAAGCCGGCGCCGAGGCGGGCCAGGACATTGAGCACGCCGAGGTTGGAGTTGGCCTTGACGGCAAAGCAAACCAGGTGCGGCAGACCGGCCAGCGCATCGGTATAGGCGCGGTACTGGCCCTCGATGTGCGCTCGCGAGTAGACGTAGGCGGGGGTGCCAAATTCCTGCGCCACGGCGCTCAGGGCTACCCCTTCCGCATGCAGTTCACCTGCACGGACAGCGAAGACTTCCATGGTGGCTCCTTAGAACACGTCGTGGCGGTGTTCTTTGGCGGCTTTCTGGTCGTCGGGCAGGTACAGCGGGCCTTTCTGACCGCAGCCGGCCAGCAGGCAGGCGCAGGCGATGAAGAGAAGAGACAGGCGCTTCATGACGCTAAACCTTTATTCAGGCGAATATTGCCCGGAGTATAACGGGGTTGAACGACTCTTTGACACGCCCGGATGGCTGAAGCGCAACTGCCGGCCGCCGTCGCGACTGGACGTCATCTGGGCGGCCCGCTACCGTGCGGCGATTCTTTCCCTTCTTTCGAGGATCGTCATGAGCCGGCTCAGCGAAGCGCAATTCCATCACCTCGTCGACCAGACCCAGCGTCAGGTCGAGGACGCCTATGACGACAGCGGTCTGGACCTCGATCTGGAAAATGCCGGTGGCGTGCTGACGATCAAGTTCGACAACGGCAGCCAGATCATTCTCAGCCGCCAGCCCCCGCTGGTGCAGCTCTGGGTGGCGGCGCGCTCGGGTGGGTATCACTTCGACTGGGATGGCCAGAACTGGATCTGCGACACCTCGTCCGAAACCCTTGGCGCGCTGCTGGTACGGGTGACCCTGGAGCAGACCGGCGAGAGCGTGGCCCTGCCGGGGCTGTAACGACCTGCGGTCGGTGCGGCTTGACCGCTGCCGAGACCCCTGTGCTAGCGTGACCTGACGGCGCCTTTCGAGCGCCGTTTTCTTTTGCCGCCTCAGGCGGCTTCCCGCTGGGCGCCTGCCGCCCGTCATCCCCGGTGGTCCGGCCGCCTCGCGCGGCGGGGATCGCACCGCCTCGTCCTCCAGGAGTCCGCCATGCGCCACGCATCGCCCATTACCGTTTCCGCCGTCGACCTGCCCCGTCTCGAACGCCTGCTCGACGCCCTGCCCGAATTCGGCCCCGTGGCCGAGGCCTTGGACGAGGAACTGGCCCAGGCCCGGGTAGTGGCGCCCGAGGAGATCGGCGCGGTGGTCACCATGAATTCGCGCGTACGCTGCCGCGAGACCGATACCGGCAAGGAGTACCAGGTGGTACTGGTCTATCCGGAGGACGCCGGTGGCGAGGGGCGGGTCTCGGTGCTGGCGCCGGCCGGCAGCGCGCTGCTCGGGGCCACGCCCGGCGAGCACTTGAGCTGGCCGGTGCCCGGCGGCAAGGAGCAGCAGGTGGAGCTGCTGGCGTTGGAGCCGGCCGAGGCCTAGTCGTCCGCGACGTCGGGCAGGTCCGGCAGGGCCCGCAGCAGGCGCTCGTAGTGGGCGCCGTCGAAGGGCCTATCGGCGTCGAGCATGGCGGCGATCTCGCAGGACAGCGCCTGGGCCATCAGCAGCACCGCTTCCTCGCGGTCATAGCCGACCAGGGTCAGCTTGTTGAGTACCGCCTGCACATAGCTCGGCTCGCCGGCGGCGAGCTGATTCTCCACCGCTTCGATTAGATGGGAGGAGACAAAGGATTCTTCGTCATCGGCGTGGTCAATCATGTCTGGATACCTTTTGTTACAGTGCGACCCCTGATGCCGGCCTGGAGTCTTCTCGATGATCACCTGCTATCGCCTATCCGCCGACGAGCTGGTCGCCCAGCCTCTGTCGCCGGGAGACCCGCTGCCCGCGGATCTGCTCTGGGTCGATCTGCTCGACCCCAGCGAGGCAGAGGAACGTTATCTCGAACAGGCGTTGGCGATGGACATCCCCACCCGGGAAGAAATCGCCGAGATCGAGGAATCCTCGCGACTCTATCAGACCGACCAGGCCCTGCACCTGACCACCACGGTGGTCAGCGGCTTCAGTGAGCATCAGCCGCAGGCCTCGGTCGTCAATTTCGTACTGACCCCCGACTGGCTGGTGACGGTGCGCTACGCCGAGCTGGCCGCCTTCAAGGCCTTTCTCGGCAAGGCCCAGCAGCAGGCACGACAGCACTGTCGCAGCGACGTCATCTTCGCCTCGCTGCTGGACAGCCTGGTGGACCGCGTGGCCGACATCCTCGAATCGGTGCAGGCGCACCTCAATCGCCTGGCCAAGGCGGTGTTTCGCGAACCCCTGGATCCGCAACAGGAAAAGCAGCAGCCCAAGACCGACCTGCAATCCATCGTCAAGCAGCTCGGCCGCAGCAACCAGCTGCTGGCGCAGCTCAGCGAGAGCCTGCTGGGCATCAATCGCATCGTCTCCTACCTGCGCCGGGCCGGGGCGACCTGGATCTCCGGCACGGCCAAGACCTGGTTCAAGACGCTGGAACGCGACGTCCGCTCGCTGAGCGACTACCAGGCCAAGATGAACGGCGAGATCGGCTTCCTGCTCGACGCCACCCTGGGCCTGATCAGCGTGGAGCAGAACAACATCGTCAAGGTGTTCACCATCGCCTCGGTGCTGTTCCTGCCGCCGACCCTGGTGGGCACCATCTACGGCATGAACTTCAAGGTCATGCCGGAGCTGGACTGGCATTTCGGCTATCCGCTGGCGCTGGGCGCCATGGTGGTCTCGGCGCTGATTCCCTATGCCTGGTTCAAGTTTCGCCGCTGGTTGTAGTCGGCGGCATCCATCGCACCTCAAGGAGGCAAAGCTATGCGTATCGGATTCATCGGCCTGGGCGGCATGGGCCAGGGCATGGCCGCCAATCTGCTCAAGGCCGGTCATGAGGTGGTGGTCTGGAATCGCTCCCCGGAGCCGGTGCAGGGCCTGGTCGCCCAGGGTGCCCGCGCGGCGGCGTCGCCCGCGGAGGCCTTCGCGTTCGAGGTAGTCTTCAGCATCCTGGCCAATGACGCGGCCACCCGCGAAGTGATCCTCGACAGCGGCGCCCTGCAGCGGGCGCAGGCCGGGCTGGTCCACGTCAGCATGGCCACCCTGTCGGTGGCCCTGGTCGACGAACTGGCCGCGCGCCATGCCGAGGCCGGCGTGGGCTACGTGGCGGCGCCGGTGTTCGGGCGCACCGACGTGGCCGCCAGTGGCCAGCTCAACATCGTGGTGGCAGGGGATCCCGAGGCGATCGCGCGGGTCCAGCCACTGCTCGATGTGCTGGGACGCAAGACCTGGCCGGTGGGCGCGGAGCCGCGGCAGGCCAATGTGGTCAAGATCGCCGGCAACTTCATGATCGCCAGCGCCATCGAGACCATGGGCGAGAGCACCGCCCTGGCGCGCAGCTATGGCGTGGAGCCGGCGGCGCTGCTGGATATCCTCACCAGCACCCTGTTCGCCGCGCCGGTGTACCAGAATTACGGGCGCCTGCTGACCGAGCGAAAGTTCTCGCCGGCGGCCTTCAAGCTCAGCCTGGGACTCAAGGACGTCGGCCTGGCCCTGGCGGCCGGCCAGGAGAAGGCGGTGCCGCTACCCTTCGCCAGCGTCCTGAGGGACAACCTGCTGGAGGCCGTCGCCCAGGGCGAAGGCGATCTGGACTGGATCGCGCTGGGGCGGCGGTCGCACAAGAAGGCCGGCCTCGACTGAGCGCCGCCCTACTTGCAGGCGGTGCCCAGCGCCGCCAGCGACAGCGGGTAGAATTGCAGGTTGTAGCCCGAGGTCTTGGCCTGGCTGCAGCGCTTGGTGCTGTAGAGGCCGTAGTCGATGATCATCACCGGCTTCTTCTGGGTGCGAAAGTAGCTGTAGGCGTTGCACTCGGCGTAGTCGTAGCAGCTCTCGTTGAGGGCGAAGTCGAACTTGGTGTACAGGCTCGGCACCAGGTCCACGGCATTCTTCAGGCCCACCAGCAGACTGCGCTTGTGCGCCTCGTCGGCCAGCCAGTTGAGGAAATCCAGCTGCTGGGCCCGGGTCAGCTTGAGGCCGTTGGGGTTGCTGAAGCCATCGACGTTGTCCGGGTCCACCCCCTGGCAGCCCTTCTGCACGGCCAGGTCCAGCCGCTTGGCCAGCAGCACGCGGACGTCGGCGCGACGGATGTCCAGCCAACGCTCGCCCGGCCAGGCGTCCAGCGCCTTGCCCAGGGCGGCCTTGGGATAGAGGGCGGCATCGGGCCGCCAGTCTTCCCAGGTGCCGGCGCTGAAATAGCAGATCACCGTCTTCCCATTGCCCTTCAGGTTGGCGATAACTGCCTTGCTGGTGTCATAGAGATCAATGTCGTAGAGGGTGCGATTGGGCTTTTGCAGCACGCCGTTCAGCTGGACATGCCAGGTGAGCGTCTGTGGCAGCGGCAGCGGCGGCGGCAGCGGCAGGGCGGCCTGGCTGGAAGCCGCGGCGAACATTCCGCAAAGCAGGAGGGAACAGGCTGAAAGGCGCATGAGACTTGACTCGAACGGCTGGTCAAGCCTCCAGTATCGGCTGCCGGGTCTCCTTCCTGAGCACCAGTCGTCGTACCTATCAACGGCTGGTCGGCGCCCGTCCGACCGGCTTTCAGGCCTCCTGCGCGGAGACCCCTGGCCTAGAGCCCTTGCCGTCGGACCAGGCGCCTGCGGGGCGGTGGATGGAACCCTTGTGCCCTTTGGCGCGGCCGATGAGCGGCAGGGGCGAAGTCTTCGGCCGGCGGCGTTCTCGCCCGCCCGCGGAGGGGTAGGCGAGAAGCGCAGCGGCGGGCGTTAGCGCTGGGCCAGCAGCGCGCGGCCGCGCTGCACGGCGGCGCGGACCTGGGCCGGGGCGGTGCCGCCGATGTGGTCGCGGGCGTTGACCGAGCCTTCCAGGGTCAGGACGGCGAAGACGTCCTGCTCGATCTGGTCGCTGAAGCGCCGCAGTTCGTTCAGGCTCATCTCGGCCAGGTCCTTGCCGCTGTCCACGCCGTACTTCACCGCATGGCCGACGATCTCGTGGCAGTCACGGAAGGGCAGGCCCTTGCGCACCAGGTAGTCGGCGAGGTCGGTGGCGGTGGAGAAGCCGCGGCGGGCCGCCTCGCGCATGATCTCGCGCTTGGGCTTGATGGCCGGGACCATGTCGGCGAAGGCGCGCAGGGAGTCGCGCAGGGTGTCGGCGGCGTCGAACAGCGGTTCCTTGTCTTCCTGGTTGTCCTTGTTGTAGGCCAGAGGCTGGCCTTTCATCAGGGTCAGCAGGCCGGTGAGGGCGCCGAACACCCGGCCGGTCTTGCCGCGTACCAGCTCGGGCACGTCGGGGTTCTTCTTCTGCGGCATGATCGAGGAGCCGGTGCAGAAGCGATCGGGCAGGTCGATGAACTGGAACTGGGCGCTGGTCCAGAGCACCAGCTCTTCGGAGAAGCGTGACAGGTGCATCATCGCCAGGGAGGCCGCGGCGCAGAATTCGATGGCGAAGTCGCGATCCGAGACGCCATCCAGGGAGTTGCCGCCGATGGACTCGAAGCCCAAGAGCTCGCAGGTGACCTGGCGTTGGATGGGGTAGGTGGTGCCGGCCAGCGCCGCGCTGCCCAGGGGCATGCGATTGACGCGCTTGCGGCAGTCGACCAGGCGCTCGTGGTCGCGAGAGAGCATCTCGAACCAGGCCAGCAGGTGGTGGCCGAAGGTCACCGGTTGCGCGGTCTGCAGGTGAGTGAAGCCGGGCATGATGGTGTCGGCTTCGGTCTCGGCCAGTTGCAGCAGGCCCGCCTGCAGGCGGTCGAGCTCGACGAGGATGGCGTCGATCTCGTCGCGCAGCCAGAGGCGGATGTCGGTGGCCACCTGGTCATTGCGGCTGCGACCGGTGTGCAGCTTCTTGCCGACCACGCCCAGGCGCTCGGTCAGGCGCGCCTCGATGTTCATGTGCACGTCTTCCAGGTCAACGCGCCACTCGAAGGTACCGGCCTCGATCTCGCCGCGGATCTCGTCCAGCCCGGCGACGATGGCATCGCGCTCGGCTTCGCTGAGCACTCCGGCCTGGGTCAGCATGCGGGCATGGGCCTGGCTGCCGAGGATGTCGTGGCGGTAGAGACGCTTGTCGAAGTCCACCGAGGCGGTGAAGCGGGCGACGAAGGCGTCGACGGGTTCGCTGAAGCGTCCGCCCCAGGACTGGTTGGTTTTTTCGCTGCTCATGGATCGGCCTGCTGCTGGGCTTGTCGGTAAGGAAAGGAGGGGGCCGATGATAGCAGTCCTGAGCGGGTGCCGGCCCGATTCAACGGAGCCGACTTGCCGACGAGTGGTATCTGACCCACACTGCCTCCATGATACTCGAACGCCGCAAAACCCCCCGACCGGTCAAGGTCGACGACTTCTTCGTCCCGGCGCTCTGCGAACCGGAGGCCCTGCTCGTGCTGGTGGTGCTGGCCGAGCTGCTGGTGCTGGTCCTGGTGCTGGCAGAACCCTTCACCCTGCAGTTCAACTGGATCCGCCTGGCGCTGGTGTCGCTGTTCGTGCAGTGGATCGTGCTGCTGTCGGCGGCGCTGCTCTGTCGCTTGCGGCCTTGGCTGGCACGCCATAGACCGGTGGTGGCGGGTGGTTTCTGCTGCGCCATCGTGGTGGCCCTGACCCTGCTCTGCACCCTGGTGGCCGACTGGCTGCAGCTGGCCGGACCGCTGCAGCGGGTCGGCGAGGTGCGGCTGTACATGAGGCACGCGCTGATCGCCCTGATCATGTCCATGCTGCTGCTGCGCTACTTCTGGCTGCAGAGCCAGTGGCGCCGTCAGCAGCAGGCCGAATTGCAGGCGCGCATCGAGTCGCTGCAGGCGCGCATCCGCCCGCATTTCCTGTTCAACAGCCTGAACAGCATCGCCAGCCTGGTCGCCCTGGACGCCGACAAGGCCGAGCGCGCGGTGCTGGACCTGTCGGCGCTGTTCCGCGCCAGCCTGGCCCAGCCCGGCACCAAGGTGCGCTGGGTCGAGGAGCTGGAGCTCTCGCGGCGCTATCTGGAGATCGAGCGCCTGCGCCTGGGCGATCGCCTGCAATTGCAATGGGACGTGGACGGGGTGCCGGCGGATCTGCCGATTCCCCAGCTGACGCTGCAGCCGCTGTTGGAAAACGCCCTGATCTATGGTGTGGCGCCGCGCATCGAAGGGGGCCTGGTCACCATCTTCGCCACCTACCGGGAGGGGGTGTTCGAGCTGGTCATCAGCAACCCCTATGACCCCGAGGTGGAGCAGCAGCCACGCCCACCCAAGGGCACCCGTCAAGCTTTAAGCAATATCGAGGCGCGATTGACGGCACTTTTCGGACCAGCTGCGAGTCTCAAAATCGAACGCCGCGACCAGCGGCATACAACGTCTCTTCGCTATCCATGCGAGCGACTCATGCGGGAAGCCTGAGCTTATGAATGTCCTGATCGTCGATGACGAACCCTTGGCGCGCGAGCGTCTGGCCCGTCTGGTGGGGCAACTGGACGGTTACACCGCCCTGGAGCCAACAGCCACCAACGGTGAGGAAGCCCTCGCTTTGGTTGAAAACCTCAAGCCCGATATCGTCCTGCTCGACATCCGCATGCCGGGTCTGGACGGTCTGCAGGTGGCCGCGCGTCTCTGCGAGCGCGAATCGCCGCCTGCGGTGATCTTCGTGACCGCCCACGACGAATACGCGCTCGACGCCTTCCAGGTCAGCGCCGTGGGCTATCTGGTCAAGCCGGTGCGGCAGGAGGACCTGGCCGCTGCCCTGAGCAAGGCCCAGCGACCCAACCGGATGCAGCTGGCCGCCCTGACCAAGCCGCCGGCCAGTGGTGGCCCGGGTCCGCGCAGCCATATCAGCGCCCGGACCCGCAAGGGCATCGAGCTGATCCCCCTGGACGACGTGGTCTATTTCATCGCCGACCACAAGTACGTGACCCTGAGACACTCCGGTGGCGAGGTACTGCTGGATGAACCGCTCAAGGCGCTGGAAGACGAATTCGGTGAGCGCTTCGTGCGCATCCACCGCAATGCGCTGGTCTCCCGCGAGCGGATCGAGCGCCTGCAGCGCACGCCCCTGGGCCACTTCCAGCTGTTCCTCAAAGGCATGAACGGCGATGCCCTGACCGTCAGCCGCCGTCATGTGGCCGGTGTGCGCCGCCTGATGCACAGCATCTGACGTCGCTGGTGGGTTGGCGACCGGCGCGCAGCGGGGGAGGGCCGCCGGTCGACCTGCTATCATGGCCGGCAATCTGACGTGCCGGTAATGTCCATGCTCCGCGAAATCCGTATCGCCACGCGCCAGAGTGCCCTGGCACTCTGGCAAGCCGACTATGTGAAAGCCCGCCTCGAAGCGGCCCACCCGGGTTTGCGGGTGACTCTGCTGCCCATGACCAGTCGCGGCGACAAGCTGCTCGACGCGCCCCTGGCCAAGATCGGCGGCAAGGGTCTGTTCGTCAAGGAGCTGGAAAACGCCTTGCTCGACGGCAGCGCCGATATCGCCGTGCACTCCATGAAGGACGTGCCCATGGAATTCCCTGCAGGCCTTGGGCTGTACGCCATCTGCGAGCGGGAAGATCCACGCGATGCCTTCGTGTCCAATCGTTACCAGGGGCTTGCCGAATTGCCCCAGGGCAGTGTGGTGGGTACCTCCAGCCTGAGGCGTCAGGCCCAGTTGCTGGCCCTGCGCCCGGATCTCGAAATCCGCTTTCTGCGCGGCAATGTCAATACCCGCCTGGCCAAGCTCGATGCCGATGACTACGACGCCATCATCCTGGCCGCGGCCGGGCTGATCCGCCTGGGCTTCGCCGAGCGCATCCGCGAATACCTGACCGTCGAAGACAGCCTGCCGGCAGGCGGCCAGGGCGCCGTGGGCATCGAATGCCGGACCGACGATGCCGAGGTCCATACGCTGCTCGAACCCCTGCACCATTTCGACACCGAACGCCGCGTCGCCGCCGAGCGCGCCCTGAATCGCCGTCTTAATGGCGGCTGCCAGGTGCCCATCGCCTGTTATGCGGTGCAGGAAGGTGAACTGCTCTGGTTGCGCGGCCTGGTCGGCCAGCCCGATGGCGGGCTGCTGCTGCGTGCCGAGGCCCGCGGCCCGCTGAACGACCCGGCCGGGCTGGGCGTGACCGTGGCCGAAGACCTGCTGGCCCAGGGCGCCCAGGGCATTCTTGATGCCGTCTATGGGGCCTCCGGCGCATCATGAGCGCCTGGCGACTGCTGCTGACCCGGCCGGCGGAGGAGAATCCACCCCTGGCCGCCGCCCTGGACAGGGTGGGCATCGCCACGGCCAGCCTGCCGCTGCTGGAATTGCAGCCCCTGGCGGAAACCCCTGAACAGCGCTCGCTCTGGCTCGATCTCGATCGCTATGCCGCCGTGCTGGTGGTGAGCAAGCCGGCGGCCCGCCTGGGCCTCGCCGCCCTCGACCAGTACTGGCCGCAGCCGCCACTGCAGGCTTGGTTCGCCGTGGGCGCGGCCACTGCCGCCGTACTCGAAGACTATGGATTGCAGGTGCACCATCCCCAGCGTGAGGACAGCGAAGGCCTGCTGGCCCTGCCGGCCTTGCAGGAAGCCCTGCAGCGTCCGGAGCCCGAGGTGCTGCTGCTGCGCGGAGAGGGCGGCCGTGACCTGCTGGTCGACACCCTCACCGCCCGCGGCGCCCACGTCGAGGTGCTCGAACTCTATCGCCGCCAGTGCCCGGACTACCCCGCAGGGCAGGTCCTAGAGACCCTGGCAGCGGAACGCCTGAATGCCATCATGGTCAGCAGTGGGCAGGGTTTCACGCATCTGCAGGCCTGTGCGGGTGCGGATTGGCCCGCGGTGCGCCGTTATCCCCTGCTGGTACCCAGCGCCCGTGTGGCCGAACTGGCTCGTGCCAGCGGCTGCGAGCTCATCATCGAGTGCCAGGGCGCCAGCGCCGGCGCCTTGATCGCCGCGCTTGCCCATCACCATCCGGATTGACCCTACAAGGAATTCCCGTGAGCGAAACTCAAGCCCCCCGCGCCGACGACGTCTCTCCCGATCCTGTCGTGACTCCCGCCTCGCCGCCGCCGGCACCGCCACCGGCAAGCGTGCGCCGCAAGGGCTCGGGCAAGGCGTCCGGTCTGGCGCTGCTGGCCCTGCTGGTGGCCGCCGGTGGCCTGGGTGTCGGCGGCTGGAGCGTCTGGCAGCTG
This sequence comes from Pseudomonas sp. JUb52, assembly GCF_004341115.1. Classification (NCBI taxonomy): domain Bacteria; kingdom Pseudomonadati; phylum Pseudomonadota; class Gammaproteobacteria; order Pseudomonadales; family Pseudomonadaceae; genus Pseudomonas; species Pseudomonas sp. JUb52. The sequence continues at coordinate 291,214 of NZ_SLYS01000004.1, read as the reverse complement.
CAACAGGTGCGTCAGGCCGAGCAGAGCCAGGCCGCCCAGGCCGAAGATCTGCGCAGCCAGCTGCGTCAGCTGGAAATGCGCAACCAGGCGTTGAGTGCCGATCTGGGCCGCCTGCCCTCGGCCAACGAGCTGGAAGAGCGGCGCCGTCAGCTCGGTGAGCTGCAGGGCGACCAGCAGCACCTCGCCGAACAGTTCAAGGAGGTGGTCGGCCAGAGTCGCCAGGCCTGGCGCCTGACCGAAGCCGAACACCTGCTGCGCATGGCTACTCTGCGCATGACCGCGCTGCAGGACGTGCCCAGCGCCCAGAATCTGCTGCAGGGTGTCGATGACATCCTCAAGGCCCAGAACGACCCGGCCGCCTTCGCCGCCCGCCAGCAACTGGCCAATGCTCAGCAGACCTTGCGCCAGCTGCCCGACCTGGATCGCACCGGGCAATTCGTCCAGCTGGCTTCGCTGCGCAATCAGGTGCAGAGCCTGGAACCCCTGCCGCCGCGCTTCTCCACCACGGTGGCCGACCAGCCCGGCGTCGAGAAGGCCGCGGTCCCACCGAGCAATGCCCTGCAGCAGTGGTGGCAGGATTTCCGCCAGCGCATCTCCAGCTATTTCCGCATCGACTTTTCCGCTGACCAGCCAATCCGTCCGCTGCTGGCCGAGGAGTCCCTGGCCCAGGTACGTCTGGCCATGAGCCTGGCGCTGGAGCAGGCGCAGTGGGCCGTGCTCAATGGCAATCAGGAGGTCTATCGGCTCTCCATCGAGCAGGCCGAAGACGTCCTCGCCGCCCACTTCAACAACCAGAATCCCGACAGCCGTGCGGTCAAGCTGCGCCTGCAGGAGCTGGCCGAGCGGCCGGTCACCTTCGAGGCCCCTGACCTGACGCCGGCCCTGACCGCGCTGCAGGCCTACATCGCCCAGCGTCAGCAAATCCAGCCGAACAATGCCGCCGCCGGCGCGGCTCAGGAGAATCGCCCATGAAGCGCCTGTACCTGCTGTTCCTGTTCGCCCTGCTCGTCGGCCTGGGCGTTGCCGTGGTGCTGGCCAAGGAGCCGGGCTACGTGCTGCTGTCCTACAGCAACTTCCGCTACGAATCGAGTCTCTGGGCCTTCCTGGCCCTGCTGGTGGCGGTCTGGCTGGCGCTCTACATCCTCAAGCTGGTGCTGGGCGCCCTGGGCCTGACCGGCAAGGTGCTCAACCCCTGGTCGCGGCACAATCGTCAGCGCCGCCTGGAGCAGGCGCGCCACAAGGGGCAGCTGGAACTGGCCGAAGGCAACTGGAGCGGTGCCCTCAAGCACCTGAAAGGCGCTGCCGAGCACGCCGATCAGCCGCTGTTCGTCCTGCTGGGCGCCGCCCGCGCAGCCAATGAACTGGGCGACCTCGAGGAACGCGACCGCCTGCTGCGCCAGGCCCGCGAGCGCGAGCCCCAGGCCGACCTGGCCATCGGCCTGCAACAGGCCCGGCTGCAGATCGACCGGGGTCAGTACCTGGAAGCCCGCGACAGCCTGGCGCCGTTGCAGGCCAAGTATCCGAAGAATGGCGAGGTGCTGCTGCAACTGCAGCGCCTGCAGGTGACCCTGCGCGACTGGCCGGCGCTGATCGCCCTGCTGCCACAACTGCGCAAGCAGCAGGTGCTGCGACCCCAGGAGCAGGATGATCTGGAGCGCAAGGTCTGGATCGCGACCCTCGACGAGGTGCCCGCCCAGGGCGCGGAATCGGCGGTGGATGCCCAGTGGCAGCAGGTGCCCACGGCACTGAAGGGCGATGCTTCTGTGGTGCTGGCCTATGCCCGTCAGCTGCGCGCCATCGGCCGCGACGACCTGGCCGAAGAGGTGTTGCACATCACCCTCAATCGCCAGTGGGACGACCGCCTGGTCGAGCTTTATGGTCAGTTGCGTCCGCGTGACGCCAGCCGTCCGCTGCACCACGCCGAAGGCTGGCTCAAGGACCGCCCCCAGGATGCGGTGCTACTGCTGGCCCTGGGGCGGTTGTGCATGAACAACCAGCTGTGGGGCAAGGCGCGCGAATATCTGGAGCGCAGTCTGGCGCAGCGGCCGTCCGCGGTCACCGCCGGCGAACTGGCCCGGGTGGCCATCCAGCTGGGCGATGTGAATCGCAGCCAGCAGCTCCTGCAGAGCCAGTGGCGCGAGTCGGACGTCACTTCACTGCCGACGCCCAGAGTCTGACGGCGCGGCTCGTCTGCCCGGGTCCTTGAAAGGTGCCCGGGCTTTCACTACCGTAACGTCCCAATTCCCTGTTGGAGACGGCGCGTCCGTGACTAGTCCCCGCTTCATCTTCCTGTTCATGGCCGCCACCTGTGCGGTGCTCATGGGCGTCGGTCTCTATCTCGAACACGTGGTCGGCCTCGAGCCGTGCCCACTGTGCGTCATGCAACGGATCTTCTTCATCCTGGTCGGGGCGGTGGCGCTGATCGCCGGCATCCAGGCGCCCGCCAAGCGCGGACGGCGCATCTATGGCGTGGTCCTGCTGCTGCTGGCCGCCGCCGGCGCCGCCACCGCGGGTCGCCAGGTCTATCTGCAGACGGTCCCCGCCGAAGAACTGGCGGCCTGCCTGCCGAGCCTCGACTACATGATGCAGGCGCTGCCCTTCCAGGAGATCATCCGCCTGGTGCTGCACGGCACCGCCGATTGCGCCGAGGTCAACTGGACGCTGTTCGGTCTGAGCATCCCGGAATGGAGCCTGCTGGCCTTCGTACTGCTCATGGCCCTGAGCCTGGTCAAGATCTTCCGCCGTCGCTGAGCTTTCTCCGAGCAACGGCACTCGCCTGGCGAGGCGATGTCGGTATAGTTCCTGATAACAGCCGGGTGCCTGCGCCCGGACCGTCTCGCCCGTATAGAGAGCTGCCGTCATGCTAGAAACCTGCCGCAATGCCCAGGAACGCTGGGGTGGGGTCCACCAGCTGATCGACCGCTGGCTGATTGCCCGCCGCGAGCTGGTGACCGCTTACGAAACCCTGGACATGGAGCCCCTGCTGGGACCGGTACGCGAGGTCAGCGAACTGGAGCGGCTCTGCGACATGCTGGTCGACTACATGTCCACTGCGCATTTCGAGATCTACGAGCAATTGGTGGCCGAAGCCCGGGAATTCCAGGACGAACGCGCCATCGAGTTCGCCGACAGCGTCTATCCGCGCCTGCAGGCCTTGACCGACGCCGCTCTGAACTTCAATGACAGATTCGAGCGCGGGGCCTACCGGGACCCGGGTCTGCTGACCATCGAACTCAAGCTGCTGGGCGAAACCCTGCGCGAGCGCTTCGAACTCGAAGACTGCCTCATCGAGGTGCTGCACACCTCGCACCAGCAACCGCGGCTGGCCTCGGTCTAGCCCCGGTTCCCCCGCGCGGCCTCGGCCAGCAGGTCGAGGTCCGCTGCGGCTGCCTCGCGCGGTGCCAGCGCGTGCAGCCAGTCCCCCGGGCCCTGTGCCTCGCGACACGGCCAATGGCCCGCGAGACGCGCCAGACGCGCGAGCTGTTCACGTTCCGCGGCCAATTCCAATCCCTTGAGCTGCTCGCGCAGGACCGCCAGGCTCTCGTCCGCGCTGGACGCGGCCTTCCAGGCCTGGCGCAACTGGCGCAGGGGGCGTACCACCGTGTCCTGCCAGTGCTGCGAGGCGCGCTGCAGCCGGGCCAGGCCCTCGGCATCCGGGGCGCAGGTGCGGCGATCCAGCCAGAGCGCCGTCAGCACCAGACAGACGTCGGCGCCGGCCTCCTGCAGACGCAAACAGGCGCCTTCCACGCCGGGCCGGGCGTATACTGCCAACGCGAATTCCCACAGGTCCTCTTGCATGTCCGCCTCCCCGTTCGTGGGTGGTGGAGCTGCTACACTCCGCCGCCATGATCCGACTACAGAACCTTACTCTACAGCGTGGTCCCCAGCGTCTGCTCGAAAGCGCTGAACTGACCCTGCATCCCGGCCAGAAAGCCGGTCTGATCGGTGCCAATGGCGCCGGTAAATCCAGTCTTTTCGCCCTGCTGCGCGGGCAGCTCGGGGCCGATGCCGGCGATTGCCACATCCCGGCGGCCTGGCGCATCGCCCACATGCGCCAGGAGGTGGATACCCTGGAGCGGCTGGCGGTGGACTATGTGCTGGACGGCGACATCGACCTGCGCCGCATCCAGCGCGAACTGGCGGCGGCCGAAGCGGCCCAGGACGGCAACGCCCTTGGCCGGCTGCATGCCGACTTCGAGGCCGCCGACGGCTATACCGCCGATGCCCGCGCCCGCAAGCTGCTGGCCGGTCTGGGCTTTACCGCCGCGCAGATGGAGCGCCAGGTCGGCGACTTCTCCGGTGGATGGCGGATGCGCCTCAACCTGGCCCAGGCGCTGATGTGCCCCTCGGACCTGCTGCTGCTCGACGAACCTACCAACCACCTGGATCTGGACGCCATCCTCTGGCTGGAAGACTGGCTCAAGGGCTATCCCGGCACCCTGATCCTGATCTCCCACGACCGCGACTTCCTCGATGCCGTGGTCGATCATGTGGTGCACCTGGACCAGCAGAAACTCGTGCTCTATCGCGGCGGCTACTCCAGCTTCGAGCGTACCCGCGCCGAACGCCTGGCGCAGCAGCAGCAGGCCTACGACAAGCAGCAGGCCCAGCGCGCCCACATGGAGAAGTACATCGCCCGCTTCAAGGCCCAGGCCACCAAGGCCCGTCAGGCACAGAGTCGGATCAAGGCCCTGGAGCGCCTGGAAGAGCTGGCGCCGGCCCATGTCGATTCGCCCTTCGAATTCGTCTTCCGCGAGGCGGACAAGCTGTCCAGTCCGTTGCTCGACCTGGCCGAAGGCCGACTTGGCTACGGCGAGACCACCATCCTGCACCCGGTCAAGCTGCAGCTGACACCAGGCGCCCGCATCGGCCTGCTCGGTCCCAACGGCGCCGGCAAGTCGACCCTGATCAAGACTCTGGCCGCCGAACTCGAACCCCTCGGCGGCCGGCTGCAGCGCGGCGAGAACCTGGCCATCGGCTACTTCGCCCAGCACCAGCTCGATTCGCTGGACGCCAAGGCCAGTCCCCTGCTGCACCTGCAACGCATCGCCCCCGGCGAGCGAGAACAGAGCCTGCGCGACTTCCTCGGCGGCTTCGATTTTCGCGGTCCGCGCTGCGACGAGGCGGTGCTGAATTTCTCCGGTGGCGAAAAGGCGCGCCTGGCCCTGGCGCTGATCGCCTGGCAGAAGCCCAATTTGCTGCTGCTGGACGAACCCACCAACCACCTGGACCTGGACATGCGCCTGGCCCTGACCCTGGCCCTGCAGGAATTCGCCGGGGCGGTGCTGGTGGTCTCCCACGATCGTCATCTGCTCAAGAGCACCACCGACGAATTCCTGCTGGTGGCCGATGGCAAGGTGCAGGCCTTCGACGGCGATCTGGACGACTACAGCCGCTGGCTGGTGGACTTCCGCGCCCGCCAGGAGCCGGGCCTCGCCGCCGGTGAGGGCGCCGCGGTCGACAAGACCGATCGCAAGGCCCAGCGCCAGGCGGCCGCCGCCCTGCGCCAGCAGCTGGCGCCGCTGAAGAAGGCCGCCGACAAGCTGGAAGCCGAGCTGGGCAAGCTGCAGGAAAGGCTCGCCGCCCTGGAAGCCCGGCTGGGTGACAGCGGTCTCTATGACGCCGCGCGCAAGGAGGAGCTGCGCCAGGCGCTGGCCGACCAGGCCGCGGCCAAGACCCGCGAAGCCGAGCTGGAAGAGCAGTGGCTGGAGGCCCTGGAGCGGCTGGAAAGCCTGCAAGCCGAACTCGAGGGGGCCTGATGATCGAGTGGCTGCACACCTGGCTGCCGGGGTGGGGCGACTACCTGCTGGTGGCCGGCCAGGTCGCCCTGGTGCTGCTGATCGGCTATGTGCTGCAGCGCATCGTGGCCCGCGCCGTCACCGGCCTGGGCGAGCGCTATCCGCTGCCCCCGCAGATCGTCCTCGGACTGCGCGGCACCCTGCGCTGGCTGATCATGGGCAGTGCCATCCTCATGGCCCTGGAGCGCTTCGGGGTGTCCGCAGCGGTGCTCTGGACGGCCATTTCCGGTTTCGTCGCCGTGGCCGCGGTGGCCTTCTTCGCCATCTGGAGCGTGCTCTCCAACCTGTTCTGCGCGGTGCTGATCTTTACCGTCGGCCCCTTCCGCCTGGGCGATCGCATCGAGGTGCTGGACGCCTCGGACAAACCCGGCATCAAGGGCCGGGTGGTGGCGATCAACATGCTCTTCGTGACCCTGCAGGAGCTGGACGACAACCAGGAAGGCGCCCTGGTGCAGATTCCCAACACCCAGTTCTTCCAGAAGTCGGTCCGCCGCTGGCGCGATGCCGACGGCTCTTTCGATTTCCATCTCGACAGGTGAACCCATGAGTCTGCAGGTCTGGACCGGTTTCTTCATCGCTTGCTGGATGATTAGCCTCTCACCAGGAGCAGGCGCCGTTGCCTCCATGAGCGCGGGCGTCAACCACGGTTTCCGCCGCGGCTACTGGACGGCGGTAGGCCTGCAGTTGGGGCTGGCGCTGCAAATCGCCGTGGTCGCCGTGGGCGTCGGCGCCCTGCTGGCAACCTCGCAGCTGGCGTTCACCCTGATCAAGTGGTTTGGCGTGGCCTATCTCGCCTACCTGGCGCTCCGCCAGTGGCGCGCGACGCCCCTGGACCTGGGCGAACAGGTGGTCGGCGAGCTTCTGCCACCGCGAATTGCCGCCCTGGTCATGCGCGGCTTCCTGGTCAACGTGGGCAACCCCAAGGCGCTGATCTTCCTGCTCGCGGTCTTGCCGCAATTCGTCGATCCCCACGCGCCCCTGACCGCGCAGTACCTGATCATCGGGGCGACCATGGTCAGCGTCGACCTGATCGTGATGGCGGGCTACACCGGGCTGGCTGCCCGGGTGCTGACCTTGCTGCGTACCCCACGCCAGCAGCGCATCACCAACCGGGTATTCGCCAGCCTGTTCCTCGCGGCGGCCGCGTTGCTGTCCACGGTGCGCCGCGCCGCGGTCTGAAGCCGGGGCTACCAGACCACCGACTGCCCCTGCCAATCCCAGAAACTGCCGGTCTCGGCCGGCGTACGGGCAGCCAGCACCGCTAGCAGGCGCTCTGCCGCGTAGGCGGGCGTGAACAGCTTGTCCGCCGGCACCCGCGCCTGGAAGGGCCGGGACAACGCCGTGTCCGTGGTGCCGGGATGCAGGGACAACACGCAGCTCTGGGGATTGAGCCGACTGAGCTCGATGCTGGCGCAGCGCAGCCCCTGATTCAGCGCCGCCTTGGCCATCCGATAGCCATACCAGCCACCCAACTGGTTGTCGCCGATGGAGCCGACCCGCGCCGACAGCGCCGCGATCTGACAGGGATGCTGGCCCTTGAGCAGGGGCGTCAGCTGGCGGATCAGCAGCAGCGGCAGCACGGCATTGGCCAGATAGCTTTCCAGCAGCCCGGCCTGATCCACCTGCGCCAGACTCTTCTCGGCGCGCGCCCGTTCGCCCTGCAGCAGCCCCGAGGCGCACAGCAGCAGATCCAGGCGCGGCGCCTCGTCCGCCAGCCGGGCTGCCAGATCGACTGTGGTCAGCGGATCGACGTCGAGGCGGCGCAGGCGCGGGCCATGCTGCCGCTCCAGCGCGGCCAGGCCGTCATGCGTCTCGGCGTGGCGCGCGCAGGCCCAGACCCGCGCGACGTCGTTGCGCGCCAGCAACTGTTCGCACAGGGCCAGGCCGAGGCCGCCGGTGGCGCCATACACCAGGGCCTGGGCGGGCTCTGCCAGGCGTTGCCAGAAAGTCATGGGGGACTCCAGTCAGGTCGCTATCCCTGTCCGACCGCGCCGCTGCGCTGGGGTGCGCCGGCGCGGCGCGGTATCCTGGGCTTTTGCCGGAGAAATTCCCGTGATCCTGTGGATCGATGCCGATGCCTGTCCACGCGCCGCCAAGGAGCTGGTCTGCAAGTTCGCTCTCAAGCGCAAGCTGGAGGTGGTGCTGGTGGCGGGGCAGCCGCAGATCAAGCCGCCCTTCGCCTGTGTCCGCCTGGTGGTGGTCCCCAGTGGCCCCGACGCCGCCGACGACCACCTGGTCGAGCAGGCTCAGCCGGGTGACCTGGTGATCTGCAGCGACATTCCCCTGGCCGATCGGCTGGTGAAGAAGGGCGTGGCCGCGCTGGATCCGCGTGGTCAGGAATTCGACGAGCGCAACATGGGGCAGCGGCTGGCCATGCGCAATCTGATGACCGATCTGCGCGGCCAGGGACAGATGGGCGGGGGCCAGGCCGGCTACGGCGAGCGTGATCGCCAGGCCTTCGCCAACGCCCTGGACCGGCTGATCACCCGCCTCCAGCGCAGCGCCGCCGGCTAGGGCGGCCTGCTAGGCGGGCACGGCGGCGAGGGCGGGTTGCTGCAGCCAGGTACGCAGCTGCGGCAACGGCATGGGCCGGCCGAACAGATAGCCCTGCATGAAGTTGCAGCCGTTGGCCTGCAGGAACTGGCGTTGCTCGCTGGTTTCCACCCCCTCGGCGACCACATTGAGGCCCAGCTTGTGCGCCATGGCGATGATCGCCGCGGCGATGGCCATGTCGTTGCTCTGCTTGGGGATGGTGCGGACGAAGGCGCGATCGACCTTGAGCGAATCCACCGGCAGCCGACTCAGGTAGGCCAGCGACGAGTAGCCACTGCCGAAATCGTCGATGGAGACCCGCACGCCCAGGGTGCGGATCTCGCCGAGCACCTCGACCGCCACGTTAAGGCTGTGCATCAGGGCGTTCTCGGTCACCTCGAGAATCAGCGCCGAGGCCGGCAGATCTTCGGCCTGCAGCGCCCGGGCGATGGCTTGGGGCAGGAGACGATCGCTCAGATTGAGCGCCGAGCAATTCACCGAGACGCGCAGAGCAGCGTGACCTTCGCGGTGCAGCTGGGCGAGGTCCGCGCAGGCCTGGCGCATGACCCAGCCATCCAGGTCGGCGATCAACCCGGTTTCCTCGGCGACGCGGACGAAGCGCTCGGGACTCAGCGGACCCAGGACCGGATGCTGCCAGCGGACCAGGGCTTCCAGGGCCACCGGCGCACCGGCGGGGTCGACGATGGGTTGGTAGGCCACGTGCAGGCCGCCCTGGGCCAGGGCCTGGCGCAGGTCCATCTCCAGGCTCAGCAGGTCGTCGGCGTCGCGCTGGAGTTCGGTGGTGAATCTCTGGCTGCGATTGCGCCCGCTGCGCTTGCAATGGCCGACCGCGAGGCCGGCGCTGCGCAGCAGCTGGCCGGCGTTGGCGCCGTCCTGGGGATAGTGGGCGATGCCCAGGCTGAAGGTCATGGCAATGCGCTGCCCGGCCAGCTCGAAGGGCGGTCGCAACTGCTCCAGCAGGCGCATGGCCAGGGGCTGGCTGTCGCCGCGCTGGCCGAGCGGCAGCAGCAGACTGAATTCGTCGCCAGCATAGCGGGCCAGCGGCAGATCGTCATCGAGCACCGCGCGGATCCGCTGCGCCATCTGGATCAGCAGTTCATCGCCAAGGGCATGGCCGAGGCTGTCGTTGATGCGCTTGAAGTGATCGATGTCCAGCATCAGCAGGGCGAACTGCTCCCCGGTGCGCGCCTGGCCGATGGCTCGATCGACGGTCTGGATGAAGCTGGCGCCGTTGAGGAGGTGGGTGAGGGGGTCGTGCAGGGTGATCTGATCGAGGGTGGTCGAGACCCGCTCCAATCGCAGGCGCTGGGCATGGAAGCGCTCGCCGGCCCAGGCGGCGAGCAGGCCGACCATGATGATGAAGAGGGTGCCGAGGGCGATGCCCATGCCCAGCTCCAGGTGCTGATTCACCTCTGCCAGGCTGTCGGGTTCGAAGCCGATGGGCACGGCGAGGGTGAGGGCGGCCATGCCGGTAAAGTGCATGGAGACGATGGCGAAACCCAGAACCAGACTGCCCAGTAGGCGCAGCCAGAAGGTCCTGAGGCCGGTCCGGCCGCGCAGGCGGAAGGCCAGCAGCAAAGCGCCCAGGGAAGCGAGGCTGGCGACCACCACCGAGACCACCACCAGCAGGGGATCATAGAGCTGCACAGCCACCGACTGCATCGCCAGCATGCCGGTGTAGTGCATGGTCGCGATGCCCAGCCCGGCGGCCAGGGCGGCGAGTCCGTATTGCGGAGCGGTCAGGGACTCGCGCCCGATCAGGTGCATGACCGTGTAGGACACGGCGATGGCGATCAGCAGCGAGGCCAGAGTCTGCATGGGCGCGTAGTGCACATGGATGCCGATCTTGAACGACAGCATGGCGAGAAAGTGCATCGACCAGATGCCCCCGCCCAGGGCGACGGCGCCGATCAGCTTGGCCAGCTCGCTGCCGCGACAGGAGCGACTGTTGGTCACCCAATCGGCCATGGCCAGGGCGGTGTAGCCGGCCGCGCTGGCGATCAGGTACGACAGGACCACGAGCAGGCTTTCGTACTCGTTGGCCGCCAGGATCTGATGGCCGGGGGGAAGCAAGGTGGAGAAGTTCAGCATGCTCAATCGCCAGCTTGCAGACGAGGTTTCGGAAAAGGTTGATGCTCAGGGCATCGGCAGCGGCAGCCGCGCCTTTAATCCGTTCGATGGACGTACCGGATGAGGGGCTGTCTGGCCATCAGGCCTTGGGCGTACGGCTTCGGCGCCATAGCCAGAGCAGCAGGCCGATCACCACCAGAGCGCCCAGCACCATCAGTTCATACCGCTTGAGATTGCCCAGCACCCCTTCGAGGACGGCGCCGAAGTGATAGGCGGCGTACCCAAGCACCGTAGCCCAGACGATGGCACCGATGCCGTTGAGGATCAGATAGCGCGCCGGCGGATAGCCCGACAGGCCGATCGCCACCGGCATCACCGTGCGCAGGCCGTAGACGAAGCGAAAGCTCAGCACCCAGAGGTCCGGATGGCGCCGGATGTGCGCCAGGGCCTTTTCGCCGGCGGCTTCCCACTTGGGTTTGCGTGCCAGCAGCTTGCGCCCGTGGCGTCGGCCGAGGAAATACCAGAGCTGATCGCCGGCGTAGCTGCCGCAGAAGGCGACCAGGATGACGGTCTGGATGTTCATGTAGTCGCGGAAGGCCAGAAAGCCGGCCAGCACCAGAATGGTTTCGCCCTCGAAAAAGGTGCCGAGAAAAAGGGCGAAATAGCCGAAATCGTGGAGGAATTGTTGGAGCATTCGGCGCTACACGAGATGAATAAAGATGGCGCAGCCTACCCCGGTTGGCGTCTGGAAAGAAAGTGTGACGGACTTCCGTCCGCCGGGCGCCAGACGGTCAGGCAGGGATTTCGCTGCGACCCTGTGTCACGCAGGGTCCAGCCGGCGTCTGCCTTGGATAGGACCTATAGGCACTCCATATTGTCATCTGCTGTTACCAATCGGTCATGATTGTGGCCTATAACCCATCACACTGACCCGTGATCCGGGTCTGGGAGTCGATCGTGAGTTTTACCCCCATCAACCGTAGCTACCCTGCCACTCGCATGCGCCGTCAGCGCCGCGACGAGTTTTCCCGTCGTCTGATGCGCGAGCACGTGCTGACGGTGGATGACCTGATCCTGCCGGTATTCGTGCTCGATGGCGAAGGCCGCCGCGAGGCGATCCCCTCGATGCCCGGCGTCGAGCGGTTGTCCATCGACCTGCTGCTGGAAGAGGCCGCGGAGCTGGTGGCGCTGGGGATTCCCGCGGTCGCCCTGTTCCCGGTCACCCCCACCGAGCGCAAGTCGCTGGACGGTGCCGAGGCCTACAACCCCGACGGCATCGCCCAGCGCGCCACCCGTGCCCTGCGCGAGCACTTCCCGGAGTTGGGGGTGATCACCGACGTGGCCCTGGATCCCTTCACCACCCACGGTCAGGACGGCATCCTCGATGAGCGCGGCTACGTGCTCAACGACGTCTCGGTCGAGGTGCTGGTCAAACAGGCGCTGTCCCATGCCGCCGCCGGGGCCCAGGTGATCGCCCCCTCGGACATGATGGACGGCCGCATCGGCGCCATCCGCGCCGCCCTGGAAGACGCCGGTTATCACAACGTGCAGATCATGGCCTACTCGGCCAAGTACGCCAGCGCCTACTATGGGCCGTTCCGCGACGCCGTCGGCTCGGCCGCCAATCTGGGCAAGGGCAACAAGGCCACCTACCAGATGGATCCGGGCAACAGCGACGAGGCGCTGCACGAGATCGCCGGCGACCTGGCCGAGGGCGCCGACTCGGTGATGGTCAAGCCGGGGATGCCTTACCTGGACATCGTCCGCCGGGTCCGCGAGGAATTCCGCGTGCCGACCTTCGTGTACCAGGTGAGCGGCGAGTACGCCATGCACATGGCCGCGATCCAGAACGGCTGGCTGTCCGACGCCGTCATCCTCGAATCGCTCTTGGCCTTCAAGCGCGCCGGGGCCAACGGCATCCTCACCTATTTCGCCAAGCGCGCCGCCCAACAACTTCGCCAGGGGCCTTCGCGTTCCTAAGGAGCTTCAATGAGTAGCCAGGGTTTCGTCGAAACCGATCTGCAACAGCCCGTCACCGCCGAGTCACTGGAGACCGCGGAAGAGACGCTGGCGCTGGATGCCGAAGTACCGGCACCCGCCGCCGAGGCGCCGGCCGCGCCCAGCGTGCCTGCGGCCAACGTGGACGACAGCAGCCTCTACATCCATCGCGAGCTGTCGCAGCTGCAGTTCAACATCCGGGTGCTGGAACAGGCCCTCGACGAATCCTATCCGCTGCTCGAGCGGCTCAAGTACCTGCTGATCTTTTCCAGCAACCTGGACGAGTTCTTCGAGATCCGCGTGGCGGGCCTGAAGAAGCAGATCACCTTCGCTCGCGAGCAGGCCGGCGCCGACGGCCTGCTGCCGCACCAGGCGCTGGCGCGCATCAGCGACATCGTCCACGGCCAGGTGGAGCGGCAGTACGCCATCCTCAACGACGTGCTCCTGCCGGCCCTGGCCGAGCAGCAGATCCGCTTCATCCGCCGGCGTTACTGGGACGTCAAGATCAAGGCCTGGGTGCGCAAGTTCTTCCGTGACGAGATCGCGCCCATCATCACCCCCATCGGCCTGGATCCGACCCACCCCTTTCCGCTGCTGGTGAACAAGAGCCTCAACTTCATCGTCGAGCTGGAGGGCATGGACGCCTTCGGTCGCGACTCGGGTCTGGCCATCATCCCGGCGCCGCGCCTGCTGCCGCGGATCATCCGGGTGCCGGAGGAGGTTGCCGGGCCGGGAGACAACTACGTCTTCCTGTCCTCGATGATCCACGCCCATGCCGATGACCTGTTCCCCGGCATGAAGGTCAAGGGCTGCTTCCAGTTCCGCCTGACGCGTAACGCCGATCTCTCGGTGGACACCGAGGACGTTGAAGACCTGGCCCGCGCCCTGCGCGGTGAGCTGTTCTCCCGGCGCTACGGCGATGCGGTGCGGCTCGAGGTGGTGGACATCTGCCCGAAACACCTCACCGACTACCTGCTCAAGCAATTCGGCCTGGGCGACAGCGAGCTGTACAAGGTCAATGGTCCGGTCAACTTGACCCGGCTGTTCTCCATCACCGGGCTGGACAGTCACCCGGAGCTGCAGAACGCGCCCTTCACCCCGACCATTCCCAAGCTCCTGCAGAAGAAGGACAACCTCTTCAACGTGCTGGGCAAGCTCGATGTGCTGCTGCTGCACCCCTTCGAGTCCTTTACCCCGGTGATCGACCTGATGCGCCAGGCCGCCAAGGACCCCAACGTCCTGGCGATCAAGCAGACGCTCTACCGCAGCGGTGCCAACTCCGAGATCGTCGACGCCCTGGTGGACGCGGCCCGCAGTGGCAAGGAGGTGACCGCGGTCATCGAATTGCGCGCGCGCTTCGACGAGGAATCCAACCTGCAGCTGGCCAGCCGCCTGCAGCAGGCTGGCGCCGTGGTCATCTATGGCGTGGTGGGCTTCAAGACCCACGCCAAGATGATGCTGATCCTGCGCCGCGAGAACGGTGAGCTGCGCCGCTATGCCCACCTGGGCACCGGCAACTACCACGCCGGCAACGCCAAGCTGTACACCGACTACAGCCTTCTGACCGCCGACGTGGCCCTGACCGAGGACGTGCACAAGCTGTTCAACCAGCTGATCGGCATGGGCAAGACCCTGCGCATGAAGAAGCTGCTGCACGCGCCCTTCACCCTGAAGAAGAACCTGCTGGAGATGATCAACCGCGAAGCGGTGGCGGCAAGCGAAGGGCGGCCGGCGCAGATCATGGCCAAGGTCAACGGTCTCACCGATCCCAAGGTCATCCGCGCCCTCTACAAGGCCAGCCAGGCCGGGGTGAAGATCGACCTGGTGGTGCGCGGCATGTGCTGCCTGCGTCCGGGCGTACCGGGCGTGTCCCACAACATCCAGGTACGCTCCATCATCGGCCGCTTCCTGGAACACAGCCGCATCTACTACTTCCTCAACGGTGGCGACGAGAAACTCTATCTCTCCAGCGCCGACTGGATGGAACGCAACCTCGACATGCGCGTCGAGACCTGCTTCCCGGTGGAGGGCAAGAAGCTCATCAGCCGGGTCAAGAAGGAGCTGGAAGGCTACCTCACCGACAACACCCAGGCCTGGGTGCTGCAGGAAGACGGCAGTTACATCCGCCAATCGCCCACCGGCAACCAGAATGCCCGCAGCGTGCAGGCGACGCTGCTGGAGCGACTGGCCAGTCCGGTGGTGAATACCCGCTGATGGCGTTACGGGCCCATGCCGCCATGGGCCCTGGCCGGTTTCGGAGGTTGGGTTGAGCGGGAGCGAAGCCTGACGTTGCGGGGGTTCAAATTTGCACTTTAGGTGGATGCGGCCTAGCTATTTATCGAGTGCTTTGATGGTTCTTGTTTCGCCCACCTGGGCGACTCACCTTTTTCAGTCGCGGCTACGCGCCCCGGACTACGCGTCCCGAACAAAAGTAACCAAAACCGCTTGCCCCGGTCATCCGGCCCTACGCTTCGCTGCGGGTCCGCTCACGCCAGCGCCGTTCCGGGGTCGGCCTACACAGGCCGTCCATGGCCCGTTAGGCCTCTCGCCGCATCCATGCGGCTCGACCCACTCCACGACACTGGCGTTCACCCTGCTGAACGGGGCGATTCGCCAGCCTGAAAGTATTGGTTGAATAACTCTTAGCGTGGACAACGGAGAGGTCTTATTCGCTTATGGCTTAGTTACCCGCCTGTGGAAAACGCTTCGCAGTTTTCCACGCTACGAACCGCTATGGGTTCTCCCTGAAAACACGAAATTCAGGCTTGCGTCCGTCCCCATCAGTGAGGCCGAGTGTAGGTGTTGCGGAGGGGGTTGCGAGGCAGGACGCCGAGCAAGGCGCGAGGGGCAGGAGACCCCTTCGTGCCGTGCCCCTGGAGCGGCGCCGGAGCGAGGAGACCCTGAGAGAAGCGGAGGGCCGAAACGTGGGGACAGCGTTTTTGGTTACTTTTGTTCGGGACGCGTAGTCCGGGGCGCGTAGCCGCAACTGGCAAAAGTGACTTGCCCAGGTGGGCGAAACAAGAGTCATCAGCAAAACACGATAATCAGCTAGGGCACCCATAAACCTAAAGTGCACTGCTGAAGCCCCGCAACAGTTGGGCTTCGCTCCCGCTCAACCCAACCTACGAAAAATCCCCTCAGCGCACGCTCAACCGATACCCCACCCGCTCCAGCCACTGGGCTTCCAGCTCGAAGTCGGCCTGAGTCAGGGGGTTTTCCGCCAGCCAGCCATCGGGGAATTGCACATCGAGGCTACGCTCGCCAGCGCTGAGCTGGACGTCCGGGATGCTCTTGTGGCGGATGTGGTGGAAAAGGATGGCGAAGCGCAGCAGCAGGGTCAGACGCAGCAGCGGCTCGCCTTCCGGGCCGAGTTCCTGCAGGCGCTCCAGCGGAATGTTGCGGCGATGGCCGCGCACCAGCAGGGCCAGGGCCTGCTGATCGCGGCGGGAGAAGCCGGGCAGGTCCGAATGCTCGATCAGGTAGGCACCGTGCTTGTGGTACTGGTAGTGGGCGATGTCCAGGCCGACGCCGTGCAGGCGCGCCGCCCAGCGCAGCAGTTCGGCATGATTCTCGTCGGTCAGGGCCCAGGCCTCGGCGACCTGTGCCAGGGACTTCAGGGCGCGCTTTTCCACCCGCTCGGCATGGCGCTGATCGACGTGGTAGCGCTCGGCCAGGGCGTTGAGGGTGCGTTCGCGGACGTCTTCGTGGCTGTGCCGGCCGATCATGTCGTAGAGCACCCCTTCGCGCAGGGCGCCTTCGGAGAGGTGCATCTCCTGCAGCTCCAGGGCCTTGAACAGGGCTTCGAGGATGGCCAGGCCGCCTGGCAGGATGGCGCGTCGATCCGGCTTCACGCCGTCTATGTTGAGCAGGTTGATGTCACCCTGCTTGAGCAGCTTGCGCTTGAGCCATTCGATGCCGTCCGGGGTGATCTCGCCATTGCCGCGGCCGGCAGCCTGGATCGCCAGGGCCACCGCGCGGATGGTGCCGGAGGCGCCGAGGGCCTGGTGCCAGCCCATCTCGCGCAGGCCCTGGTCGATGTTCATCAATTCCAGGCGGGCGGCGGTATAGGCGCGGGCGTACTGGGCGGCGGTGATCTTGCCGTCGGCGAAGAATCTCTTGGTGAAGCTGACGCAGCCCATCTGCAGGCTCTCGCGCTGCAGGGTCTCGAAGCGCTGACCGATGATGAATTCGGTGCTGCCGCCGCCGATGTCGGTCACCAGGCGGCGTCCGGGCACATCGGGCATGGAGTGGGACACGCCCAGATAGATGAGACGGGCCTCTTCGCGACCGGAGATGACCTCGACCGCATGACCGAGCACGGCTTCGGCGCGCTGGATGAATTCAGCGCGGTTGCGCGCCTCGCGCAGTGCGTTGGTGCCCACTACCCGCACGGCGCCGCGCGGCATGCCGGCGATCAGCTGGGCGAAGCGGCGCAGGCAGTCCAGGCCCCGCTGGATGGCCTCTTCGCTGAGCAGGCGCGACTCGTCCAGACCGGCGGCCAGCTGGATCTTTTCGCCCAGCCGCTCAAGGATGCGGATTTCCCCATGGGAATGGCGCGCCCGGACGATGTGAAAGCTGTTCGAGCCCAGGTCGATGGCGGCGATCAGTTCGTGGGGTTCGGCTGGCGAAGGCTGCATCTGGAGGCTCTCGGCGATAAACCGCGCCATCGTGCCAGCTAGCCGGTGACGGCTTCAAGCGCACAGCGGTTACGGTTGCGCAAAGTGGCAGAAAAAATAGGGTTTTTCCGCCTTAGGAGGCCACCTGACCGATGAACTGGGCCAGTTCCGGCGTCTGTGGATGGGCGAACAGCTCCTGCGGATGACCGCTTTCGTGCACCTTGCCCTGGTGCATGAACACCAGCTTGTCGCCCACCTCGCGGGCGAATCTCATCTCGTGGGTGACCATGATCAGCGTCATGCCCTCGCGGGCCAGCTGCTTGACCACCGCCAGCACCTCGTTGACCAGTTCCGGGTCCAGCGCCGAAGTGATCTCGTCGCACAGCAGTACCTTGGGCGACATGGCCAGGGCGCGGGCGATCGCCACCCGCTGTTGCTGGCCGCCAGAGAGGCGATCCGGGTAGCTGTCGAACTTCTCCGCCAGGCCGACCCGTTCGAGCATCTGCCGCGCCAGGGCGCGGGCTTCGTCCTTGCTGGTCTTCTTGACCACCTGGGGCGCCAGCATCACGTTCTCACCCACGGTCAGGTGCGGAAAGAGGTTGAACTGCTGGAAGACCATTCCGACCTTCTGCCGCAGCGATCTGAGATTGACCCGGGCAGCATCCAGGTATTCGCGATCCACCTCGATGACGCCATCGTTGATGGACTCCAGGCCGTTCAGGGTGCGCAGCAGGGTGCTCTTGCCCGAGCCGCTCTTGCCGATGATGGCCACCACCTGGCCTTCCTCGACGGTCAGGTCGATGCCCTTGAGCACATGGTGGTTGCCATAGTGTTTGTGCAGGGCGGTCACTCTAAGCAGCGGCATGCAGTCTCCTTTCCAGCCAGCGTGCGGCCAGCGACAGCGGGTAGCAGAGGATGAAATAGCCCAGGGCGGCGAGCCCGTAGACGGTGAAGGGCTGGTAGGTGGCATTGGCGAGCATGCCGCCGATCTTGGTCAGTTCGGTGAAGCCGATGATGGAGGTCACCGCGGTGCCCTTGACCACCTGGACCGAGAAGCCCACGGTGGGCGCCACGGCGATGCGCAGGGCCTGGGGCAGGATCACGTGGCGCAGCTGCTCGAAGCGGGTCAGCGCCAGGCTTTCCGAGGCCTCCCATTGGCCATGGGGAATGGCCTCGACGCAGCCGCGCCAGATCTCGGCGAGATAGGCGCTGGTGAACAGGGTCAGGGCCACGCCGGCGGCCAGCCAGGCGGGAATCTCCAATCCCAGCAGCGAGATGCCGAAGAATACCAGGAACAGCTGCATCAGCAGCGGCGTGCCCTGGAACAGCTCGATGTGCAGCCTGGCCAGCAGCTGTGGCGCCTGCAGCGGCGACAGCCGCGCCCAGAGCACCAGCAATCCGGCCAGACCGCCGCCGGCAAAGGCCGCCAGCGAGAGGATGAGGGTCCAGTACAGCCCGGTGCCCAGGTTGCGGACGATGTCCCAGAGGGTGAAGTCCATCAGCGGCCTCCCTGGATGAAGCGCCGACCGATCCAGTGCAGCAGCTGGCGCACGCCGATGGCCATGACCAGATAGAGCAGGGTGGTCAGCAGATAGGTTTCGAAGGCGCGGAAGTTGCGCGACTGGATGAAGTTGGCGGCGAAGGTCAGCTCTTCGGTGGAAATCTGCGAGCAGACCGCCGAGCCCAGCATCACGATCACCACCTGGCTCGACAGCGCCGGCCAGACCTTGGCCAGGGCGGGCCTGAGGATCACGTGCCGAAAGGTCTCGGCGCGGGTCATGGCCAGGGCGGCGGCGGCCTCCAGCTGGCCCTTGGGCACGGCCTGGATGCCGGCGCGGATGATTTCCGTGGAATAGGCGCCCAGGTTGATCACCATGGCCAGCACCGCGGCCTGCCATTCGTTGATGTGCACGCCCAGCGAGGGCAGGCCGAAGAAGATGAAGAACAGCTGGATCAGGAAGGGCGTGTTGCGGATCAGCTCGACATAGACGCCGAACACCCGGTCGAAGGGCCTGAGCCGCCAGGCGCGGCAGACCGCGCCGAGGATGCCCAGGGCGATGCCCAGCACCGCGCCGATGGCGGTCAGCTCCAGGGTGAAGAGGGCGCCCTTGAGCAGCAGATCGCTCTGCTGCAGGACCGGCTGGAAGTCGAACTGATAGGCCATGCCTTACATGTCCTTGGGCAGCGGCTGGCCCAGCCACTTCTCGGCCTGGCGATCCAGGCTGCCGTCGGCGCGCGCGGTATCGATGATGCCGTCCAGCTTGGCCTTGAGTGCCGGTTCGTTCTTGGCCAGGCCGATGTAGTTGGGCGAATTCTTCAGGGTGATCTTCATTTCCGGCGCCCGCTCGGGCTTCTTCTCGGCGATGGAGGCCATCACCGAGCTGCCGCTGGCGATGAATTCGGTCTGGCCGGCGAGATAGGCCGCGATGGTGGCGTTGTTGTCCTCGAAGCGCTTGATCACCGCGTCTTTGGGCGCCACCTTGCTCAGCTCCATGTCCTCGATGCCGCCGCGGGTCACGGCGATGGTCTTGCCGGCCAGCTCCTCGGGCTTGCTCAGACTGCTGCCTTTGGCGCCGAACACGCCGAGAAAGAAGGGCGCATAGGGCTTGGTGAAGTCGATGACCTGCTCGCGCTCGGCATTCCTGCCCAGGCTGGAGATGACCATGTCGACCTTGCCGGTGGTCAGAAAGGGGATGCGGTTGGTGCTGGTGACCGGGGTCAGCGCCAGCTTGACGCCCAGCTTGTCGGCGACCAGTTGGGCGGTGTCGATGTCCAGGCCGCGCGGCTTGAGGTCGGGGCCCACGGTGCCGAAGGGCGGGAAGTCCTGAGGTACGGCGATGCGCACCGTGCCACGCTGCTGGATGTCGGCCAGCTGATCGGCCTGGACGGAGGTGTGCAGGGCGGTCAGGCCCAGGGCGAACAGGGAGAGGGCGGTCCAGCGCTTGAGCATGACGAGACTCCGAAAGCAGGATGGGATTGGCTCTCCCCAGTGCATTTCATGTGCCAGTCACCTGCCAGACGGGCGCAAGGGCCGTCTGGCCTGAGGATTGGTCTTACTGGTCTGAACAGTTGGCTGGCGTCTGGACGGCTGCGCCTGACCCGCGTGGGCCGCTTTGGTGCGCGCTTGCCGCCCAGTGCTCCGCCTTGGGGCCACGCTTGAACTGGTCGGTAAATCGGCTTAAAAGGCAAGCTTCCGGACTGACTGGCCTGACCACGCCATGCCCCTCGCTGCCACCCGTGCCGTACCCCAATATGCCGTCGACGCCATTCGCCGGCTGATCGAGACCGAAGGCTATGCCCCCGGCGCGGCCCTGCCCGCACAACGCGAGCTGGCCGAACGGCTGGGGGTGAGTCGCGCCTCCCTGCGCGAGGCGCTGTCCACCCTCAGTGCCCTGGGCCTGGTCAGCGTGCAGCCCGGGCGCGGCGTCTATGTGCAGGCGGCGACGGGCGCGCCGGATGGGCACTGGCCCTTCGCCGGCGAGGTTGCCGCCGCCCATGTCTTTCAGCTCAGATTCGCCCTGGAGGGCTTCGCGGCCGGCCTCGCCGCCGTCACCCTGGGCCCCGCCGACCTGGATCGCCTGGAGGCCAATCTCGCCGCCCTGCACCGGGCGCTACGGGCCAACGAGCTGGAAGAGGCGGCCGTGCTGGACTTCGATTTCCATCGCCAGCTGCTGCTGGCCGCGGACAATCCGGCCATGCTGGCGGTGATCACCACCAGCCCCGAGCGCTTCCACGAAAGCCAGAAGCTGCCCTTTGTGCGCCCCGAGCGGGCGCTGGAAACCTGGCAGGAGCATCGGCGTATCCTTCGGGCCCTGAGCCGCCGCTCGCCAGCAGCGGCGCAAAAGGCCATGCGCGAACATATCCGCAATGCGGCGCTGCGCAGCGGAACCCCCTTCCCGGTACCTGCGGTCTAACATCAATACCGGTCATAGCCACCATCAATGTTCGAATGCTTTCGAAGTGACGGCAGCAGGGCTATTATGGCCGTACTTCAAGTCGCACCCGAATTCGGAGAGAGTCAATGAGCGAATACATCACCAACGTCAGCGACGCCAGCTTCGAGCAGGAAGTGCTGAAGTCCGACAGCCCCGTGCTGGTCGACTACTGGGCCGAATGGTGCGGTCCCTGCAAGATGATTGCCCCGGTTCTGGACGAGATCGCCAAGGACTACCAAGGCAAGCTCAAGGTCTGCAAACTGAACATCGACGAAAACCAGGACACCCCGCCGAAGTACGGCGTGCGTGGCATCCCGACCCTGATGCTGTTCAAGAACGGCGCGGTCGAGGCCACCAAGGTCGGCGCCCTGTCCAAGTCGCAACTGGCCGCCTTTCTCGACGCCAACGTCTGAGGATTCCGGTCGAAAGCCCCGCCATGCGGGGCTTTTTTATGCCTGGACGGCTGGACGAGCACAGGTGCAGGTGCTAGATTCCAGCCCACGACCCCATCAGCGGGTCGTCTTCTCATCTGCTGTAGCCGTCAGTTCTCCTCTTCAGAACGCATCCCGCGAAGCTAATCTCGCATCCGGCCGCTCAGCTCGAATCCCTCCTTCGCCTCTTCTCACGTCAACATACGTCTATGAATCTGACCGAACTCAAGCAAAAGCCCATCACGGAACTGTTGGAAATGGCGGATGCCGCGGGCTTGGAAAACATGGCCCGGTCCCGCAAGCAGGACATCATCTTTGCGCTGCTCAAGAAGCACGCCAAGGGTGGCGACGAGATTTCCGGGGATGGCGTGCTGGAGATCCTGCAGGACGGCTTCGGCTTCCTGCGTAGCGCCGACTCCTCCTACCTGGCCGGTCCCGACGACATCTATGTCTCTCCCAGCCAGATCCGCCGCTTCAACCTGCGCACCGGCGACACCATCATCGGCAAGATTCGTCCGCCGAAAGAGGGCGAGCGTTACTTCGCGCTGCTCAAGGTCGACACTATCAACTTCGACCGTCCGGAAAACGCCAAGAACAAGGTGCTGTTCGAGAACCTCACGCCCCTGTTCCCCAACAAGCGCCTGACCATGGAAGCCGGCAACGGCTCCACCGAAGACCTCACCGGTCGGGTCATCGACCTCTGCGCCCCCATCGGCAAGGGTCAGCGCGGTCTGATCGTCGCGCCGCCCAAGGCTGGCAAGACCATCATGCTGCAGAACATCGCGGCCAATATCACCCGCAACAATCCCGAGTGCTACCTCATCGTGCTGCTCATCGACGAGCGTCCCGAGGAAGTGACCGAGATGCAGCGCACCGTGCGCGGCGAAGTGGTGGCCTCCACCTTCGACGAGCCGCCGACCCGCCATGTGCAGGTCGCCGACATGGTGATCGAGAAGGCCAAGCGCCTGGTCGAGCACAAGAAGGACGTGGTTATCCTGCTGGATTCCATCACTCGTCTGGCGCGCGCCTACAACACCGTGATCCCCAGCTCCGGCAAGGTGCTCACCGGTGGTGTCGATGCCCACGCCCTGGAGAAGCCCAAGCGCTTCTTCGGTGCCGCGCGTAACATCGAGGAAGGCGGCAGCCTGACCATCATCGCTACCGCGCTAGTGGAAACCGGCTCGAAGATGGACGAGGTGATCTACGAGGAATTCAAGGGCACCGGCAACATGGAGCTGCCCCTGGAGCGTCGCATCGCCGAGAAGCGGGTCTTCCCGGCCATCAACATCAACAAGTCCGGCACCCGCCGCGAAGAGCTGCTCACCGACGAGGAAGAGCTGTCGCGCATGTGGATCCTGCGCAAGATCCTGCATCCGATGGACGAGATCGCCGGTATCGAATTCCTCCTCGACAAGTTGCGTCAGACCAAGACCAACAACGAGTTCTTCGATTCGATGAAGCGCAGCAAGTAAGGCGCAGTCGCACGCAAAGGCCGGGAAATCCCGGCCTTTGGCGTTTCTGGGCCAGTGCTTTCTCGATGCGCGACTCAGGCGGTAGACTGCCAGACTTTCCCCAGCGCCAAGAGGCCGCATGCAATACCGAGATCTGCGTGACTTCATCCGCAGCCTGGAGCAGCGTGGTGAACTGAAGCGCGTGACCGCCCCGGTCTCGCCGATCCTCGAGATGACCGAAATCTGCGATCGGACCCTGCGCAAGCAGGGCCCGGCGCTGCTGTTCGAGAATCCCGTGGGCTTCTCCATGCCCGTGCTGGGCAACCTGTTCGGCACGCCCCAGCGCGTGGCCCTGGGCATGGGCGCCGAGGACGTCGGTGCCCTGCGCGAGATCGGCAAGCTGCTGGCCTTTCTCAAGGAGCCGGAGCCGCCCAAGGGCCTCAAGGACGCCTGGTCGAAGCTGCCGATCTACAAGAAGGTCATCAGCATGGCGCCCAAGGTCCTCAAGGACGCGCCCTGCCAGGAGGTGATCGAGGAGGGCGAGGCGGTCGATCTGGGCCGGTTGCCGATCCAGCACTGCTGGCCGGGCGACGTGGCGCCGCTGATCACCTGGGGCCTGACGGTCACCCGCGGTCCCAACAAGGAGCGCCAGAACCTCGGCATCTATCGCCAGCAGGTCATCGGCCGCAACAAGCTGATCATGCGCTGGCTGAGCCATCGCGGCGGCGCCCTGGACTTCCGCGAGTGGTGCCAGAAGCATCCCGGCCAACCCTATCCGGTGGCCGTGGCCCTGGGCGCCGATCCGGCCACCATCCTCGGCGCGGTCACCCCGGTGCCCGACACTCTGTCCGAATACGCCTTCGCCGGCCTCTTGCGCGGCAGTCGCAGCGAACTGGTCAAGTGCGTGGGCAACGACCTGCAGGTGCCCGCCAGCGCCGAGATCGTCCTGGAAGGCGTCATCCACCCCGGCGAGACCGCACCGGAAGGGCCCTATGGCGATCACACCGGCTACTACAACGAGGTCGATACCTTCCCGGTCTTTACCGTGGAGCGCATCACCCGGCGCCGCGATCCCATCTATCACAGCACCTACACCGGCCGGCCGCCGGACGAGCCGGCGATCCTCGGTGTGGCGCTCAACGAAGTCTTCGTGCCCATCCTGCAAAAGCAGTTTCCGGAGATCGTCGACTTCTATCTGCCGCCGGAAGGTTGTTCCTATCGCATGGCGGTGGTGACCATCAAGAAGCAGTACCCTGGCCACGCCAAGCGGGTGATGCTGGGCGTCTGGTCGTTTCTGCGGCAATTCATGTACACCAAGTTCGTGATCGTCACCGACGACGACATCAATGCCCGCGACTGGAACGATGTCATCTGGGCAGTCACCACGCGCATGGATCCCAAGCGCGATACCGTGATGATCGACAACACCCCCATCGACTACCTGGACTTCGCCTCGCCGATCTCCGGCCTGGGCTCGAAGATGGGCCTGGATGCCACCCACAAGTGGCCGGGCGAAACCACCCGGGAGTGGGGGCGGGCGATCGTCAAGGACGAAGCGGTGGTCAAACGGGTGGACGAGATGTGGTCCAGTCTCGGGATCGATTAACGGAGACGACGATGAAGGTCACCCTGCAGCCCTCGGGTGCGGTACTGGAAACCCAGCCCGGCGAAGCCATCCTGGCCGCTGCGCAGCGCCTCGGCTACAGCGGGCCGCACAGCTGCCGCAACGGCAACTGCCAGCTCTGCGCCGCGCTGCTGGTGGAGGGGCAGGTCACCCAGCACGGGCAGACCGTCGATCACGGCGAGGTCTATGTCTGTGTGGCGGTGCCCCAGAGCGATTGCCTGCTGCAGTGGGATGGCGTCCTGGCGCCCGGCGAGTTGCCAGTGCGCAAGCTGGCCTGCCAGGTGGTGGCTTTGGACGACGTGGGCGGCGATGTGCGCCGCGTACGCCTGCGCGCTCCGGCCGGGCGACCGCCGCGCTATCACGCCGGCCAGTACCTGCTGATCAGTCGTGACGACGGCAAGCAATCGGCCTTTTCCCTGGCCTCGGCGCCCCACCAGGGGCGTGGGCTGGAATTGCATGTGCTGGCCCGCGAAGCCAGCAGCCAGGCGCTGCTGGCACAACTCGAAGCCAGGGGCATGGCCCAGGTCGAGCTGCCCTACGGGGATGCCCATCTGGCCGAACTGCCCAATGGCCCCCTGGTGCTGATCGCCGCCGGAACCGGCATGGCACAGATGCACAGCCTGATCGAAGACGCCCGTACCCGTGGCTTCGCCCATCCGGTGCATCTCTACTGGGGCGTGCGCACGCCGGACGACTTCTATGCCATCGAGGCCTGGGAGCAATGGGCGGAGCTGCCCAATCTCGTCCTCAACCGGGTGGTGAGCGATGCCTGTGGCTGGGAAGGGCGCTGCGGTCTGCTGCACGAGGTGGTGCGCGCTGATTTCGCCGACCTGAATGGCCTGCACGTCTATGCCAGCGGCTCGCCGGCGATGGTCTATGCCACTCTGGACGCCCTGGTGGACGCCGGCATGGACCCGCACCAGATGCGTGCCGACGTCTTCGCCTACGCGCCGCGGGGTTGATGCGGCCGCTCTTGGGGGCCGCCGTAGGTTGGGTTGAGCGCAGCGAAGCCCAACAGGTCTTGCCTCTGGGCCCGATAAGGTTGGGCTCGACGATGGAGCCGTCTCAGCCCAACCTACGGAATCGCAGCCAGGCTCAACGCGCCGACTTGGCCACCATGCCGGTATGCCTCAGGGTCAGTGCCAGGAAGACGATGGCCAGGACGCACGAACCGACCAGCAGCATGAAGCCGCCGTCCCAGCCGAAGTGGTCCACGGTGTAGCCGACCAGGGCGTTGGCCGCCACCGAGCCGCCCAGGTAGCCGAACAGTCCGGTAAAGCCCGCGGCGGTGCCGGCGGCCTTCTTGGGGACCAGTTCCAGCGCCTGCAGGCCGATCAGCATCACCGGACCGTAGATCAAAAAGCCGATGCAGACCAGGGCCGCCAGGTCGACGCCGGGATTGCCTTCCGGGTTGAGCCAGTAGACCAGGGTGGCGACCAGCACGCCGAGCATGAACACCACGCCGGTGGCGCCACGGTTGCCGCGGAACAGCTTGTCCGAGAGCCAGCCGCAGAGCAGGGTGCCGGGGATGCCTGCCCACTCGTAGAAGAAGTAGGCCCAGGAGGTCTTGTCCACCGAGAAGTGCTTGGCTTCCTTGAGGTAGGTGGGTGCCCAGTCCGGCACGCCATAGCGCAGCAGATAGACGAAGACGTTGGCAAAGGCGATGTACCAGAGCAGGCGGTTCTTCAGCACGTACTCGACGAAGATCTCCTTGGTGGAGAATTCACGTTCGTGACCTTCGCTGTAGCCCTCGGGGAAATCCTGTTTCCAGTGCTCCACCGACGGCAGGCCGCAGGATTGCGGGGTGTCGCGCATGGCGATGAAGGCGAAGACCGCGACCGCCAGGGCCACCACCGCCGGCACATAGAAGGCCGCGTGCCAGTCGTTGAACCAGGCCAGGCCGAGCAGGAACAGCGGGCCGATCAGGCCACCGCCGACGTTGTGGGCGACGTTCCACACCGAGACCACGCCGCCACGCTCCTTCTGCGACCACCAGTGCACCATGGTGCGACCGCTGGGCGGCCAGCCCATGCCCTGGAACCAGCCGTTGAGGAACAGCAGGACGAACATGATGCTGACACTGGAGGTGGCCCAGGGCGCGAATCCGAACAGCAGCATCACCAGCGCCGACATCGCCAGGCCGAACGGCAGGAAGTAGCGTGGATTGGAGCGGTCCGAGACCAGCCCCATGAGGAATTTGGATAGACCGTAGGCGATGGCCACCGCGGACAGCGCCACCCCCAGTTCACCCCGGCTGTAGCCTTGCTCCACCAGGTAGGGCATGGCCAGCGAGAAGTTCTTGCGGAGCAGGTAGTAGCCTGCGTAGCCAATGAAGATGCCGGCAAAGATCTGCCAGCGCAGACGACGGTAGACAGGGTCGATACGATCGGCGGGCAGCGGCGCGCGATGGGCCGCAGGGGCGAAGATTCCAAGCATGGGAGCCTCGGTATTGTTATAGGTATTAATCGAAAGCGAACATTCCAGGTTCGTTTTCGAATATTACAATTATATTACAGCGGGTCCAGGCTTTTCCGCCCTGTGGCAGTGGCAGCCCGGCTTCCCTCTTGATCTGCGGGGGTTGCGCGCCTAGGGTGGCGCGTCTTTGCCGTTGTTTTCGCGAGTCCTCATGCCTGCCTGGAAAGTCTTGTCCTCCCGTGCTCTGAACCTGGCCACCGCCCTGTTCGAGCGCTATCCACGGCTGATCGCCCTGGCCGGCTTCATCTCGGGGATCTGCAGCTTTCTGCTGGTGGACCGGCAGAAGGGCTTCGCCCCGGTGATGGCCGTGGTCATGCTGGCGAGCTGGGTCTGGCTGATGCTGGAAAACGTGCTGCGGGGCTGGGTCAGCCGGCGCTTCGGCTGGGAGTTGCCGCCGCCGCTGCTGCGCTACGCTACCCAGCTGATCCACCAGGAAAGCCTGTTCTTCTGCCTGCCGTTCTTTGCCATCACCACGGCCTGGAACAGCGGCCAGGCGCTGTTCACCGGGCTGCTGGGCGCGGCCGCCCTGGTGTCTATCATCGATCCGCTCTACTACAAGGCCCTGGCGCCGCGGCGCTGGGTCTTCCTCAGCTACCACACCCTGACCCTGTTCGCGGTGCTACTCACCGCCCTGCCGATCATCCTGCACCTGACCACCACCCAGAGCTACGAACTGGCCCTGGGCGTCGCCGTGCTGCTGTCCTTTCCCAGTCTGGCGGTGGCCTTCCGGGTACGCCTCGGCTGGCGCTGGCTGGGCCTGCTGGGGCTGTGCCTGGCCATCGGCGCCTTCGGCTGGCTGGGGCGCGCCTGGGTGCCCCCGGCCACCCTGTGGCTGACCGACATGGGCATGAGCACCAACTTCGACAGCCTCAAGCGCCAGCCCGGCGATGCGGTGAAAAGCCTGAGCATCGCCCAACTGCGCGCCCAGGGGCTCTATGCCTTCACCGCCATCAATGCGCCGCGCGGTCTGAACGAACGTATCTACCACGTCTGGCGCCACGCCGGTCAGGAGGTGGATCGGATTCCGCTGGATATCAGCGGTGGGCGCGAGGCCGGCTATCGCGCCTGGACCCACAAACAGAACTTCCCCGGCGACGTGACCGGCCGTTGGCAGGTGCAAGTGGTGACGGACGTCGGCCAGGTGATCGGAACCCTCAGGTTCGAGGTGACCCCTTGAGTCCCGCTGGCTATGCTGCAGCCATTCACCTCTAGAGGATTCGCCGTGAAAGCCGTCGCTGCCGTTTTGTTGTCCTTCTGCCTGGCCTTCAACGTCTGGGCAAGCGAAGAGAAGAAGGAAGGGGAGGCGCCCAAGACCGAGTTCTACAACCTGACTCCTGCCCTGGTCGGCAACTATGGCAGCGGCCCTAAGCTCAAGTACTACAAGGCCGACATCGCCCTGATGATGACTGGCAAGGAAGCCAAGGATAGGGTGGAGTTCCACGAGCCGCTGATCCGCAATCAGCTGGTGATGCTCTTCGCCCAGCAGACCGACGAGACCCTGGCCGGCGTGGAAGCCCGCGAGAAGCTGCGCCAGGAAGCCCTCAAGCAGGTGCAGAGCGTTCTGACCCAGGAGGAGGGCAAGCCGCTGGTGGAAGACCTGCTGTTCAACAACCTGATCATTCAGCCCTGAAGCCGGCGATCAGTCGCGCGCCGCGGCGACGATCGCCGCCCATTCTGCCGCGCTGACCGGCATCACCGAGAGGCGGTTACCCTTGCGCAGCAGGGCGAAGTCGGCGAGTGCCGGCAACAGGCGCAGGCTCGGCAGGGTCAGGACCCGCGGAAAGGCCTCGACGAAGGCGACCTGGCGCGCCGTCCATGGATTGTCTGAGACACTGGCCTTGGGCGCATGGTAGGGGCTTTCGGGATCCAGGGCGGTGGGATCCGCGAAGGCCTCGCCGACGATGCGGCCGATGCCGGCGATGCCCGGTTCGGCGCAACTCGAATGGTGAAAGAAGAACAGCTCGTCGGGTGCCATGGCGCGCAGGAAGTTGCGCGCCTGGTAGTTGCGCACCCCATCCCAGCGCGCCTGGCCCAGGCGTTGCAGGTCGTCCAGTGAGAACTCAGCGGGTTCGGATTTCAACAGCCAGCAGGCCACGGTTCGTCTCCTGACGAATGGAGGCTCGGGAGCTTCCGGGAAAGGGTCTGGTCGATTGCAAGGGGCGACCGCTTGTCGCAGAATGCCGCGCATTCCGGATGTAGTCTGATCGTACGCGCTGAGCATAACAGGGCGACGTCCTGTCCTGCCCAAAGGTGCCAGCAAGGGGGTGGCCCAGCTCGATGAAACGCAAACCTGATCTGTTGTGGGTGCTGGTCCTGATCTTTACCCTGGGCGTCGTCACCACCGGGTATACCCAGAGCTTCTGGGAGCAGCACCAGAGCCAGCAGCAATACGCCCGCTACACCAGCGTCGTTCAGCCGGCGCGGGACGTACCGCCTGTACGCTGAGCGTACCAGCCGCCATCACTCACCACGGCCGCCATGGGCACGTCCCAGGCCGCCAGTGCCAGCCGCTCCACCTTCTGACATTCATGGGCACAGCCGATCAGCTGCGGGCTGTGCCATTGCCGCCGGCGCGCCAGATAGGCCAAGTTGCGGTCATAGAAGCCCTTGCCCATACCCAGGCGGCCGCCCTGGGGATCGAAGCCCACCAGTGGCATCAGGATCAGCTCCAGGGCCCAGGTCGGGCGGCCTAGGCGCCGATCCGGGCGCGGCTCGGCGATGCCGAATCTATTGCGCACCCAGGATTCGCCGCGACCCACGCGCTGAAAGATCATCGCAGTGCGGGGCCAGCGGGAAAGGACCGGCAGGTAGGTGGCCTTGCCGCGGCGCTGAGCTTCTTCGAGCAGCGGACGCGGGTCGATCTCGCCATCGCTGGGCAGGTAGAAGGCGATATGCCGGGCACGACGAAACAGCGGATGCTGGGCGAGTTGCCGATAGAGCTGGCGGGCGGCCTGGCGTTGTTGAACAGGGGTAAGGGCGCGACGTCGCTGGCGAAGGAGCTTGCGCAGCGCGGGCCTGCTGAGATCAGGGGAAGGCGGGGTGGTCATGGGAAAAATGAGCTCTCCGGAATGCCGCTGCCGGTGTAGCCCTTGAACCCTTGGTTCAAGGTGGGAGAAGTCGTAGACCTTTAGGCTTTCCGCCTTAGCGGACATGCACACCAGTCTTACGAGCAACCCCCGGGGTGTTGCTTATCGGCTCGGGGACATGACCGACTGGCGTACACACCAGAGAGTGATCTCCAGTATACGCCCCTCAGCCGGGATGCAAACCCCCACCTGTCTCCGGTCGGCGGTCAGGCGGTGGTGTCGTGTTCGGTGATCAGCGCCCGGTCGACGCGATCCAGCAGGTCGCGGACCCGTTCGCGGGTGCTGCTGACTTCCAGGCTGACGTCGTCCTGGCGGTGCAGCAGTTCGTGGGTGATGTTGAGGGCGGCCATCACGGCCACGCGGTCGGCGCCGATGACCTTGCCGCTGCCGCGGATCTCGCGCATCTTGCCGTCCAGGTAGCGAGCGGTGCTCTCCAGGTTGGCGCGCTCGTCAGCCGGGCAGCTGATGCGATATTCCTTTTCCAGTATCTGGACGGTCACGGTCTCGATGCTCATGAGTCCTGCTCCAAGGCTTTCAGGCGTAAAATCATCGCTTCGACCTTCGATCTGGCCAATTCGTTCTTCTCGATCAACTCGGCGCGCTCCTGGCGCCAGTTGCGCTCGCCCTGGCGCAGTTGTCGATTCTGCCGCTGCAATTCCTCGAGACGCAGGAGCAGGCGCTCCACACGGTCACCGAGGGCTTCCAGATCGGCGTCGAGGGGCGTGTCGCGAGACTCGCGCATGAGGGCTACAGCTCCAGAAGGGTGCAACGAGATTGGCCGCCGGCGGGGTCAGCGCGTAGGATAAGGCTTCATTCTAGCCAGCGCCTCACCTCGACGCCATGTCCAGCTCAGCATCCGCCTACGCCGCCTTCTCCACCCTGCTCGCCGAGGCCGCTCTGCCGGTCTCGCCCGCCGAACTCCACGGTCACCTACTCGGGCGGGTCTGCGGGGGCGCGGGCTTCGACGAGAACGACTGGCTGGCCGCGGCCAGCGAGCTGCTCGGTGGCGCGCCGGGCGAGCGGCTGCAGGCGGCGCTCTCGGGTCTGCTGGGCATGGTGCAGCAGGAATTCGCCGGCCAGCAGGTGGCCCTGGTGCTGATGCTGCCCCCGGACGAATTCCCCCTTGCCGAGCGCACCGCCGCCTTGGGCCAGTGGTGCCAGGGCTTCCTGGCCGGCTTCGGCCTGTCCGGGCGTACCGGCGAGGTCTCCGGCGAGGCGCGCGAGGTGCTCGAAGACCTGGCGGCCATCGCCCAGATCCAGGAGCCTGCGGAAGAAGGCGAAGAGGGCGAGAACGACTTCATGGAAGTCACCGAATACCTGCGCGTCGCCCCGCTGCTGCTGTATGGCGAATACGGCCGCGGTCCCATTCCCGAACCCGCGCCCGTGGTGCACTGAGCGGCCATGCCGCGAATCCACAAGGCCGAATTCGCCCGTCGCCGCCGCGCCCTGATGGCCGAGATCGGCCACGGCGGCATCGCCCTGCTGCCCGCCGCGCCGGTGTGCCTGCGCAATCGCGATATCGAACAACCCTATCGCCAGGACAGCGACTTCCAGTACCTCACCGGCTTTCCCGAACCCGAGGCCCTGGCCGTGCTGATTCCTGGTCGCGCCCATGGAGAATACCTGCTGTTCTGCCGCGAGCGGGACGCGGAGCTGGAGCGCTGGGAGGGCCGGCGCGCCGGTCAGGAAGGGGCACTGGCCGACTATGGCGCCGACGATGCCTTTCCCATCGGCGATCTGGACGACATCCTGCCCGGGCTGCTGGAAGGGCGTGAACGGGTCTACTACGCCATGGGCGCCCATCCGGAATTCGAGCGGCAACTGCTCAACTGGATCGAACTGATCCGCGCCAAGGCCGACCAGGGCGCCTCGCCGCCGCGGGAGCTGCTGGCGCTGGATACCCTGTTGCATGACAGCCGGCTGTACAAGTCGGCCGCCGAGGTGCGCCTGCTCAAGGCCGCCGCCGAGCTGACCTGCGCCGCCCATCTGCGCGCCATCCAGGCCTGCCGACCGGGGCTGCGCGAGTATCATCTGGAGGCGGAGCTGGACTACTGCTTCCGCCAGGGCGGTGCCCGGCTGGCGGCCTATGGCTCTATCGTCGCCGCCGGGGCCAATGCCTGCGTCATGCACTACCAGGCCAACGACGCCCCTTTGCGCGACGGTGACCTGGTGCTGATCGATGCCGGGTGCGAGCTGGAATGCTATGCCAGCGACGTGACCCGCACCTTTCCGGTCAATGGCCGCTTCTCGCCGGAGCAGCGGCAGCTGTACGACATCGTTCTGGCCGCCAACCAGGCCGCCATCGCCTGCGTGGCGCCCGGACGGCACTGGAACGAACCCCATGAGGCCACGGTCAGGGTGATCACCCAGGGGCTGCTGCAACTGGGCCTGCTCGACGGCGAACTGGAAGAGCTGATCGAATCCGGCGCCTGTCGTGACTTCTACATGCACCGCGCCGGTCATTGGCTGGGGCTGGATGTCCATGACGTCGGCGAATACCGCATCGGCGATCAGTGGCGGATGCTGGAGCCGGGCATGGTGCTGACCGTGGAGCCGGGCCTGTACATTCCCACGGATGCCGATGTGCCGCGCAAATGGCGCGGCCTGGGCATCCGCATCGAAGACGAGGTGCTGGTGACGCGCAGTGGTTGCGAGGTGCTGACCGCCGGCCTGCCCAAGGCGGCCGCGGAGATCGAAGGCTTGATGGCGGCCGCGCGCGACCGCCGGGAGAACGCTCATGCAACGTCCTGATATCGCCATCATCGGTGGCGGCCTGGTGGGCGCGAGTCTGGCCCTGGCCCTGCAGGCCGGCGCCAAGGCGCGCGGCTGGCGCATCCTGCTGGTGGAGCCCTTCGCCCCCGGCGACACCTATCAGCCCAGCTACGATGCCCGCTCCTCGGCGCTCTCCTACGGCTCGCGGCTGATCTACCAGCGTCTCGGTGTCTGGGATGCCCTGGCCGAGCATGCCGAGGCGATCCGCGAGATCCAGGTTTCCGACCAGGGCCGCTTCGGCGTGACCCAGCTGCTCGCCCGCGACGAGAACCTGCCAGCGCTGGGCTATGTGGTGGAGAACGCCTGGATCGGCCAGGTGCTCTGGCAGGCGCTGGATCGCGAGGTGGTGGAATGGCGCTGCCCGGCCGAGGTACGCACGCTCACCGCCGTTGCCGACGGCTATCGCCTGGAGCTGGAGGATGGCGACATCCTCGAATGCGGCCTGGCGGTACTGGCCGACGGCGGCCGCTCGGCGCTGCGCGAGTCCCTCGGCATCGAGGTGCGGCGGACGGTCTATGAGCAGACCGCGCTGATCGCCAACGTCTCGACCAATCTCGGCCATGGCGGCCGCGCCTTCGAGCGCTTCACGCCCCACGGCCCCCTGGCGCTGCTGCCCCTACCGGGCCAGCGCAGCGCCCTGGTCTGGACCCAGCCGGACGGCGAGGCCATACGGCTGCAACAGGCGCCCGCTGCCGTCTTTCGCGCCGAGCTGCAGCAGGCGGTGGGTTATCGCCTCGGCAGCTTCACCCAGGTCGGCACCCGCCATGCCTATCCGCTGACCCTGCTGGAAGCCAACGAACAGGTCCGCCCGCACCTGGTGGTGCTGGGCAACGCCGCCCACAGCCTGCATCCCATCGCTGGCCAGGGCTTCAACCTGTCCCTGCGCGATGTCGACAGCCTGGCCGAGTGCCTGCTGGAAAGTGCGGCGGCGCCCGGCGACTTCGCCACCCTGCAGGATTACCTGCGGCGCCAGCGCCTGGACCAGCAACTGACCATCGGCTTTTCCGATCGCATCACCCGGCTGTTTTCCAACAGCCGGCCCTGGCTCAGTGCCGGACGCAACCTGGGCCTGGTCGGCCTGGAGCTGTGCCCGCCGGCCAAGAGCGCCTTCGCCCGCCAGGCCATGGGCCTGGGTACCCGTCCCTGACCTGCGAGGAGAAACGAGCATGCTGACCCATGCGGATCTGGTGATCGTCGGTGCCGGCATGGTCGGCAGCGCCCTGGCCCTGGCCCTGGCCGACAGCGGCCTGTCGGTGGTGCTGCTCGACCGTGGCCCGCTCACCCCCGGCGCGGTCGAGAGCGACCTGCCCTTCGAACCCCGGGTCAGCGCCCTGTCGCTGGCCAGCCAGCGCATCCTGCAACGCCTGGGCGCCTGGGACGGCATCCTGGCGCGGCGTGTCAGTCCCTACCAGGCGATGCACGTCTGGGACGGCTCCGGCACCGGTGCCGTGCATTTCGATGCCGCCAGCGTGCACGCCGAGGTGCTCGGCCACATCGTCGAGAATCGCGTGGTGCAGGACGCCTTGCTCGGACGCCTGGCCGAGGCCAACGTCCTGCTCCTGCCCGAGGCGCGCCTGGAATTGCTGCGCCGCTCCGGTGATCAGTGGCTGGTGCAATTGGCCGGCGACCGCCAGATCCGCGCGCCGCTGGTAGTGGCCGCCGATGGCGCCACCTCCGCCGTGCGCCGCCTGGCCGGGCTGGAAACTCGCGAATGGGATTATCTGCACCACGCCATCGTCACCAGCGTGCGCTGCGCCGAATCGCATCAGCGCACCGCCTGGCAGAGATTCACCGACGACGGCCCGCTGGCCTTCCTGCCCCTGGACCGCGGCGGCGATACCCGCTGGTGCTCCATCGTCTGGTCCTGCACGCCCAAGCAGGGCGAGCGGCTGATGGCCCTGGACGACGCGGCCTTCTGCCAGGCCCTGGGCGAGGCCTTCGAGCAGCGCCTGGGCAAGGTGGAGTGCAGCGACACACGGCTGTGCATCCCCCTGCGCCAGCGCCATGCCAAGCGCTATGTGGAACCCGGTCTGGCCCTGATCGGCGATGCCGCCCACGTCATCCACCCGCTGGCCGGGCAGGGCGTGAACCTGGGCTTTCTCGACGCCGCGGTGCTGGCCGAGGAACTGCGCCATGCCCAGGCGCGCGGCGAATCCATCGCCGAGCAGCGGGTGCTGGAGCGCTACGAGCGCCGCCGCATGCCGCACAACCTGGCGATGATGGCGGCGATGGAAGGCTTCCAGCGGCTGTTCCAGGACGACCGCCTGCCGCTGCGCTGGCTGCGCAACGTCGCGCTCAAGCAGGTCGATCGCCATTTCGAAGCCAAGGCCCTGTTCGTGCGCCGCGCCCTGGGCCTGTCCGGCGATGTGCCGGAGCTGGCCAAGGTAGTGGCCTGACGGCCTCAGGCGTCGCCCAGGTCTCCGGCCAGCTCCAGCACCTGCTGCCGCCAGGTGGCCTCGCGGGGCAGGGCGAGGAAGTGCGGATTGAGAAAGGACTCGCGCATCTCGTAGGTGAGGGGCTGGCCGTCCAGGGTCAGGACCTCGCCGCCGGCGCCTTCCAGCACGCCCTGGGCGGCGGCGGTGTCCCACTGGGACGTGGGGGCGAGCCGGGGATAGAAGTCGGCCAGGCCTTCGGCCAGGAGGCAGCACTTGAGCGAGCTGCCGACGCTGACCAGCTTGGGTTCGCCCAGGGTGGTGCCCAGTTCTTCCAGCAGGCGCTGCTGCGCCGGACTGCCGTGGCGGCGACTGGCGACCACGGTGAAGGCTTCTTCCGGCTGGGTGCGCACGCCGATCTCGACGCCGTCCTCGCCCTGGATGCGGAAGGCGCCCAGTTCGCGACCGCCGCTGAAGCAGACGTCCCGAGTCGGGATGCCGACCACGCCGAAGATCACCTGGCCGCGTTCGACCAGGGCCACGTTGACGGTGAATTCCTCGCTGCCGTCGATGAATTCCTTGGTGCCGTCCAGGGGGTCGACCACCCACCAGACGTCCCAGGCGCTGCGCGCCGCGAAGGGAATGTCACAGGCTTCTTCCGACAGCACCGGCACGTCCGGGGTCAGGCGTGCCAGGCCTTCGGCCAGCACCCGGTGGGCGGCGAGGTCGGCGGCGGTCACCGGCGAGTCGTCGCTCTTCTGCCGTACCGCCACGCCCTGGCGCCAATGGGGCAGGATGGCCGCGCCGGCCTGGCGCACCAGGTCGATGACGTTGAGCACCAGCGGAGCGGTAATGGAAACGGGCGCCATCATGCCGGCAGTTCTCCGCGTTGGGTGAGCAGGTCGCGCACCAGGTAGAGGGCGGCCAGGGCGCGGCCTTCGGAAAAGCGCGGATTCTGCACCAGCTGCGACAGCTCGCGCAGGTCGACGCTGCTGACTTCGAGGGGCTCGGGTTCGTCGCCCGGCAGGCGCTCGGGATAGAGATCGCGGGCCAGCACCACGTGGATGCGCTGACTCATGTAGCCCGGGCTCAGCGACAGGGCGGTGAGGTATTCCAGCTGGCGCGCGCCAAAGCCGGCTTCTTCCTTGAGTTCGCGATTGGCGGCGTCGAGGATCTCCTCGCCCGGCTCCACCAGGCCCTTGGGCAGCGACAGCTCGTAGTCTTCCACGCCGCCGCAGTATTCCTCGATGAGCAGAGCGTGGGTGGCATTCTGCAGGGCCACCACCATCACCGCGCCATGACCGGTGCCCTTGTTGGCCAGGCGCTCGTAGGTGCGCTCCTCGCCGTTGGCGAAGCGCAACTGCATCTCCTCGACGGTGAACAGACGGCTCTTGGCCACGATCTGTCGGGCGAGAACAGTGGGTTTCTGGCGCATGGACGGCTCCTGGGCTGGGCGGACGGGTATGATAACCCGCCTGTTACATGATCCGGAGTCACCATGACCCCTCTCGACTGGAGCCGTATCGATACCGTGTTGCTGGACATGGACGGCACCCTGCTCGATCTGCATTTCGACAACCATTTCTGGCTAGAGTACCTGCCGCAGCGCTATGCCGAGCGCCACGGGCAGTCCCTGGCGCTGGCCAAGGCCGAGCTGGAGCCGCTGTTTCTCAGCCACCAGGGCAAGCTGACCTGGTACTGCCTGGACTTCTGGAGCGCCGAGCTGGGCTTTTCCATGCGCGAACTCAAGGAGGAGATCGCCCACCTGATCGCCCTGCGGCCGGACGCCGACACCTTTCTCGCCGCCCTGCAACGCGCCGGCAAGCGGGTGGCGCTGATCACCAACGCCCACCGCGATTCCCTGTCGCTGAAGCTGGAGCGTATCGAGCTGGCGCCCTATTTCGACCGGCTGATCAGCTCCCACGACTACGGCTTCCCCAAGGAAGAACAGCAGTTCTGGCACGCCCTGCAGGCGGACTTCGCCTTCGATCCGGCGCGCACCCTCTTTATCGACGACAACCTGCCGATCCTGCGCAGCGCCCGCGACTATGGCGTCGCCCACCTGCTGGCGATCCACGAGCCGGACAGCCGTCGCGGTCCCAAGGACAGCGAGGAGTTCGAGGCGGTGCGGGATTATCGCGAGCTGCTGCCGCAGTGAGGACTGCCGCAGTCCTGGCGACCCTCACCCCGGCCCTCTCCCAGGGGGAGAGGGGGCAGAGCGCCCGGAGGTAATCAGTGGATATCAAGCAACTGCGCTTTCTCATCGCCCTGGACGAGACGCGTCACTTCGGCCAGGCCGCGGCGCGCTGCCACGTCACCCAGCCGACCCTGTCCATGCGCCTGCGTGGTCTGGAAGACGAGCTGGGCGTGGAGCTGGTGCGTCGCGGGCAGCGCTTCGAGGGATTCACCGAGGCGGGGCAGCGCATTCTCGCCTGGGCGCGCACCCTGATGGCCGCTCATGACGGTCTCTATGCCGAAGCCCAGGCCTTCCAGGGGCAACTGGTGGGCACCCTGAGGGTCGGCCTGGTGCCGCTGGCCAGCTTCGATCCCATGCCGCTGCTGCAGCACCTGCGCCTGCTGCACCCCAAGCTGCATTTCCAGCTGCAGGTGCTCAGCACCGAGCGCATCCTCGAAGCCGTGGCCAGCAATCGCCTGGAGCTGGGCATCTCCTACCTGGAACACCTGGATCCGGCGCGCTTCGACAGCCTGACCCTGACCGAGACGCGCATGGGCCTGCTCTATGACGAGCGGCATTTCAGCTTCGACCAGGCCGCGCTGGATTGGCAGGCGGTGGCCGGCTTGCCGCTCGGCCTGCTTACCGGCGCCATGCATTTTCGCCAGTCGGTGGACCATGGCTTTCGCAGCCTGGGGCTGACGCCGCAGCCGGTGCTGGAGACCGACGCCGTCTATCTGCTCTTGCAGGCGGTCAATGCCGGTCTCTGCTGCGCCGTGGTGCCCCTGGCCGGCGGTTTCGATCGGCTCACCCCCCATGCGCGGCTGATCCCCATCGCCACGGCCCGTACCCTGGCGCCCCTGGGGCTGCTCATTCGTCGGACCGAACCCCGACTGGCGGTCGCCGATGCCTGTTTCCAAGCGGTCAAGGCGCTCTATGCCGAGAGTGATAGATAGCGTTTATCAAGGCATCGGTCATAGCGATTAGACGCCCCGGGATGTGCTGGTTAATCTTTGATCTGTGTCAAACCGCCGCAGGTCGTTTTCGCCCATGTCCCAGGATTCGCCAGACCTCGTTGCCGCGCCCCCCGCCGGCTATGCCTTCGCCGAGCTGGAGCAGCCTGCCGTGCGCGGCGAACAGCCGCTGGCCGAGGAGGTGGCGCTGGCCATCGCCTACAACGGCATCAGCCATGCGGTGATGATGGCGACGCCGGCCGACGTCGAAGACTACGTGGTCGGTTTCAGCCTCAGCGCCGGTATCGTCAATGCCATCGACGACATCTATGGCATCCAGGTGCGGCGTGTTGGCGAAGCCCTCAATGTCGACGTCGAGATCAGCAGCCGTACCTTCTGGGCGCTCAAGCAGCAGCGCCGCCAGCTGGCCGGCACCAGTGGCTGCGGCCTGTGCGGGGTCGAGGCCCTGGAACAGGCGCTGCCGCAGCTGGATCGCCTGCGCAAGGTGCCGCTGCCACCGGCCGCCCACCTGCATGACCTGCGCCAACGCATCGATGCCGCCCAGGACCTGGGCCAGCGCAGCGGCGCAGTGCATGCCGCGTTGTTCATCGACGGCCAGGGCGAACTGACCCTGTGTCGCGAGGACATCGGCCGCCACAACGCCCTGGACAAGCTGATCGGCGCCCTGCTGCGCCAGCGCCAGCCGGTGCGCGAGGGCTGCGTGGTGGTCACCAGCCGTTGCAGCCTCGAACTCATCCACAAGGCGGTGCGGG
Source organism: Pseudomonas sp. JUb52 (assembly GCF_004341115.1). Classification (NCBI taxonomy): domain Bacteria; kingdom Pseudomonadati; phylum Pseudomonadota; class Gammaproteobacteria; order Pseudomonadales; family Pseudomonadaceae; genus Pseudomonas; species Pseudomonas sp. JUb52. The sequence continues at coordinate 252,134 of NZ_SLYS01000004.1, read as the reverse complement.
CCGGACTCGCCACCCTCATCACCCTGTCGGCGCCTACCGGGCTGGCCGTGGAGTGGGCGCGCCGTCATCGTCTCAATCTGATCCATCTGCCACACCGGTCGCCGCCGCGGGTATATGCCCCGGCGCCGGTGGCCCCTTGATCCCACGGGAATCGCCATGAACAAACCTCAGCAGTCCTTCAAACCCTATCAAGGCCCCGCCGCCGGCTGGGGCGCCCTGAAGAGCGTGGTGCACTTCTGGCTCGACAGCGGCAACGCCTTCAAGAATCTGCGTACCCTGCTCAAGACCAACCAAGACCATGGCTTCGACTGCCCCGGCTGCGCCTGGGGCGAGGCCCCGGAAAACGGCCTGGTGAAGTTTTGCGAGAACGGCGCCAAGGCGGTCAACTGGGAAGCCACCAAACGCCGCGTCGATGCCGCTTTCTTCGCTCGCCACAGCGTGACCTCGCTGCTGGAGCAGAGCGACTACTGGCTCGAATACCAGGGCCGGCTGACCGAGCCGCTGCGCTATGACGCGGCCACCGATCGCTATGTGCCCATCGCCTGGGACGCCGCCTTCGCGCTGATCGCCAAGGAGCTCAAGGCCCTGGCCAGCCCCGACGAAGCCGAGTTCTATACCTCGGGGCGCGCCAGCAACGAGGCGGCCTTCCTCTATCAGCTGTTCGTGCGCGCCTATGGCACCAACAACTTCCCCGACTGCTCGAACATGTGCCACGAGGCCAGTGGCGTCGGCCTGGGCCGCAGCATCGGCGTCGGCAAGGGCACCGTGACCTATCACGACCTGGACGAGGCGGATGCCATCTTCGTCATCGGCCAGAACCCCGGCACCAACCACCCGCGCATGATCGAGACCTTGCGCAACGCGGTGAAGCGCGGCGCCCAGGTGGTCTGCTTCAACCCGCTCAAGGAGCGCGGCCTGGAGCGCTTCCAGCATCCGCAAAGTCCGCTGGAGATGCTTACCAACGACTCGCGGCCGACCAACACCGCCTACTTCCGTCCGGCCCTGGGCGGTGACATGGCGGCGCTGCGCGGCATCGCCAAGTACCTCCTGCAGTGGGAGCGCGAAGCCGCTGCCAAGGGCGCCAAGCGCGTCTTCGACCACGATTTCATCGCCGCCCACACCCTGGGCATGGACGACTACCTGGCCCAGGTCGACGCCACCTCCTGGGAACTGATCGAGCGCCAGTCGGGCTTGTCGCTGCACGAGATCGAACAGGCCGCGCGCATGTATGCCCGCGCCGAGAAGGTCATCATCTGCTGGGCCATGGGCATCACCCAGCACCGCCATTCGGTGGCCACGGTGCAGGAGATCGCCAACCTGCAGCTGCTCTGCGGCCACATCGGCCGGCCCGGCGCCGGCCTCTGCCCGGTGCGCGGCCACAGCAACGTCCAGGGCGACCGCACCATGGGCATCGACGAGAAGGCCCCGGCCTGGCTCAGCGACGCCCTGGCCAAGCGCTTCGCCTTCGAGCCGCCGCGCAATCGTGGTCACAACACCGTGGAGGCCATCGCCGCCATGGAGCAGGGCAAGGCCAAGGTGTTCATCGGCCTTGGCGGCAACTTCGCCCAGGCCACCCCGGACACCCCGCGCACCCACAGGGCGCTGCGCCAGTGCGACCTGACCGTGCATATCGCCACCAAGCTCAACCGCAGCCACCTGGTGACCGGTCGCCAGGCGCTGATCCTGCCCTGCCTGGGCCGCACCGAGATGGACGTGCAGAAGGGCGGCAAGCAGGCCATCACCGTGGAAGACAGCTTTAGTATGGTGCACGCCTCGGCCGGTATCCTGCGGCCACTGTCGTCGCAGATGAAGTCCGAGCCGGCCATTGTCGCCGGCCTGGCCAAGGCCACCCTGGGCAACCATCCGGTGGACTGGGACTGGCTGATCGAGGATTACGACCGCATCCGCGACCTGATCGCCGACGTCATCCCCGGCTTTCAGGACTTCAACGCGCGTCTCGCTGCACCCGGCGGTTTCTACCTGGGCAACAAGGCCGGGCGCCGCGAGTGGAACACCCCCACCGGCAAGGCCAACTTCGCGGCCAATGCGCTGTTGCATGACCTCTTGCCGGACGCGGTCCGTCGCCAGGGCATCAAGCCGGATCTGATCCTGCAGACCATGAGATCCCACGACCAGTACAACACCACCATCTACAGCCTCGACGATCGCTATCGCGGCGTAAAGGGCCAGCGCGATGTGGTCTTCGTCAACCAGGCCGATCTGGATCGCCTGGGCGTGGCCGCCGGCGAGAAGGTGGATCTGGTCGCCCTGTGGGACGACGGCCTCGAGCGCCGGGTCCGCGGCTTCACCGCGTTGCCGTTCGACATCCCGGTCGGCCAGGCCGCCGGTTACTATCCGGAGACCAATCCGCTGGTGCCCCTGGAAAGCTACGGCGAGGGCAGCTTCACGCCCACCTCCAAGTTCGTCGCCATCAAGGTCGAGAAGGCCAGCGCCGACAACCGCATCGCCTCGGTGGCCTGATCGGGGTTAGGCTGTCCTCTCGATTCGAGAGGGCAGCCATGCAGCGCATCGTCACCTGGCTCAGCGCGACCTGGTCCGCTACGGGCTGCTCGCCGCTCTCGCCGACCTGAACCTGCCCGACGCCTGGCTGGCTGCTGGCTTCGTGCGCAATCTGGTTTGGGATCGACTGCACGGCCATGCTGAGCCGACGCCGCTGGCGGATCTGGATGTCATCTATTTCGATGCCGCCGACTGCCGGCCCGAGCGGGACAGGGAGATCGAAGCGCTGTTGGCGGCGCAGGCGCCGGGCTGGCCCTGGTCGGTCAAGAATCAGGCGCGGATGCATTTGCGTAACGGCGATCGCCCTTATCGCCACTGCCGGGATGCCATGGCCCACTGGCCCGAGGTGGAAACGGCGCTGGCCGCCCGCCTTACTCCGGCAGGCGCTATCGAAGTGATCAGCCCTTTCGCTCAGTCCGGGCTCTTTGCCCTGCACCTCACGCCCAACCCCTGGCGGCCCCGGCCCGAGGCCTTTCGTCAGCGCGTCGCGACCAAGGGTTGGCTCGGGCGGTGGCCGCGATTGCGGATTCAGGCGCCTTGACGGTGCTCGCGCAGGCTTTGCTCGGCAGTGCCTGCCGATGGCGTTGCGGCAGGGCTGTCGAGCGCGACGCCTTTTGCGCCTTTGGCGTGGCAGCCGGGCTGCCAGGCGGTACCCAAGGACCGCCCGGTACAGGCCTCAGACCTTGAATCTTGCGGTCAGCTCCTGCAGTTGCAGGCTCAGGTGAGCCAGTTCGGTGCTGGAGCCGGCGGTCTTCTCGGTGGCAGCAGCGGTCTGGTCGGCGACCTCGTGGACCTTGACCACGCTGCGGCTGATGTTTTCACCGGCCGCGCTCTGCTGCTCGACCGCGGTGGCGATCTGCTCGTTCATGGCCTCGATCTCGCCCACTGCGCTGCTGACGCTGGCCAGGACCACACCCGCCTGGCGGGTCAGGTCGACGCTGTCGCCAGTCAGCTGGATATTGCGGTCCAGGGCGGCGCTCATCTTGTCGGTGCTGCCGTGCAGGCTGGTGATGAGGCTGGCGATCTCGTCGGTAGAGGAGCGCGTGCGCTGCGCCAGGCCGCGCACCTCGTCGGCCACCACGGCGAAGCCGCGACCCGCCTCACCGGCACGGGCGGCCTCGATGGCGGCATTCAGCGCCAGCAGGTTGGTCTGTTCGGCGACCGTCTTGATCACGTCCAGCACCCCGCCGATGCGGTCGGCATCCTGTTTGAGCAGCCCCATGGTGACCTGGGTGCTGTCCACTTCCTGAGCCAGGGTCTGGATCTGGGCAGCGACCTGGTTGACCATCTCATCGCCTTCACGGGTCTTGAGGGTGGCCTCGCGGGCGGAGGCCGAGGCCAGTTCGGCATTGCGGGCCACTTCGCTGATGGTGGCGGTCATCTGCTGCATGGCGGTAGCGATCTGTTCGGTCTCGACCTTTTGCGCCGTGGCACCGGAGCGCGTCTGCTGGGTGATGGCGGAGAGTTCTTCGGCGGCGCTGGCCACCTGGACGACGCCATCCTTCTGTTCGCGGATCAGGTCGCGCAAGTTGACGATCATGCGTTGCATGGCCGCCTGCAACTGGCCGAGCTCGTCCTTGCGCTCCGTCTGGGTCTGGACGGTCAGGTCGCCGGCGGCAAGCTGCTCCACGGTCGCCAGGGTCTGGCGCAGCGGGGTCACGATGGAGCGGGTGATGATCCAGGCCGCGACCAGGCTCAGCAGCACCGCCAGCAGCAGGCCACCCAGGAGCATCAGCTTGGCGTCGCGAATGTCGCCGAGGCGGAACTGACCCTGGACCTGCTTCATCTCGTCGGCGGTCTTGAGCAGCGCCTGGATGCGCTGGTCGAGGCCCTGGTCCGCGTCTTCGTACTGCTTCTGGATACTGAACAGCTGTTGCACCTGGCGCTGATATCCGTCGTAGAGCCCTGGTAATGGCTGTAGGCCCGGGGTCGAGATGCTGCTGGCTGGCAAGGCCTTGAGCACGTTGCCGACCCGGCTCAGGGACGCCTGCAGAGCTTCCTGCTGCGGACCGGCAGACTTGAGTACATAGAGGCGCAGATCGATTCGCAGTTTCTGCAGTGCCGCCAGTAGGGGAGGCAGCTGCACACCGCCATGGTCGATCTCGCTGTCCAGCGTGCTGGACGCCTCCTGCAGGTGCTTGTCCATGGTATCGCCGGTATCGCGGATGCTCTGCACCAGGGTGGTACGGTCCCGGGTCACCTTCAGCGTCTGCTGATAGAGGTCACGATATTCCTTGAGGGTCTGCTCGGTACGGGCCAGCAGCGCCTGACTCTCCGGCCGCTTGAAGAGCGGACGGGCTACCTTCAGTTGCTGTTCGAGGGCGTCGATGGCCAGTTTCCAGCGATTGGCCTGATCCGCTTCCGGCATTAGAGCGAAATCCGTACGGGCATTGCGCATGTCACGGGTGAGCAGGCCGATCTGGGTGAACTGCTCGATGAGATTGCCGCGCCGGCCCAGGGCCTGGATACCATCCCAGCCGGCATAGGCAATGGCCAGGGTCAGGATGATCAGGGCGGTGAAACCGGAAAACAGCTTCGTACGAACACTCATATTGCTCATTTTCATGGGGCTATTCCCGATGTTCGGCGGAAAGTTCCGGAGTTTGAAAGGTGATGAGAAGTGGCGGAATTTAGCCGAGGGTAATGCGGGAAAGTCTTATATTTACAATATTTAATTAAAGGTAAGTCTATTTATGATGCACGGAAATCCCTGCTTGTTTGGCTGGTTGTTGGTCTCTAGTCTCGATGGTTGTTGATTAGTTAAAGTGCGGTTCAGAAGTTCGGTTGAATAAGGTAGTGATATTTTTAATAGGCTACTTTTTTATTAGTATTTCTTTATTTCTGCAGGAAAAGGCTGAATATCGAGCCCTGCAGGTCTGAGTCCGTCGAAGAAGGGTATCTGGGGGGCGCCTCACGGCCGGCAGGTAGAGCTTTCAGTGGCAGGAATGGACGACGTTCCGTCATCATCGGCTGTCCGGCGAACCCTGGAATACCGCTAGACTCCATAGAAAGGTCATTCGCTTTCCCTCTCTGGCAAGGAATCCCCATGTCCACCACGGAGCGTCGCCGCGCCTTTCTTCAGCATCCGGGCTTTTCGCGGCTGTTTGCACCCGGGCGCCTGACCCTGGGCTTTCTGCTGCCGCTGGAGGGCTATCCCGACGATCCCATGCCGACCCTGCGCGACCACGCCCGCCTGGCGCGGCTGGCCGACCAGCTGGGCTTCGCGGCGCTCTGGGCGCGCGACGTGCCCTTCTACGATCCCGGCTTCAACGATGCCGGCCAGGTGTTCGAACCCTTCACCTATCTCGGCTACCTGGCGGGTATCACCCAGCACCTGACCCTGGCCACCGGCAGCGCTGTCATCACCCTGCGCCATCCGCTGCACCTGGCCAAGATGGCGGCCTCGGTCGACCAGTTGAGCGATGGCCGGCTGGTGCTGGGGGTGGCCTCCGGCGATCGCCCGGTGGAATACCCGGCCTTCGGCCTGGAGAGTGAATTCGAGCGGCGGGGCGAGCGCTTTCGCGATGCCTTCGAGATGTTTCGCCTGGCCGGCGAGACTAATTTCCCGCTCGGGGCCTTTCGCCGCTTCGGCGATCTGCAGGGTCAGGCCGATCTGGTGCCCAAGCCGGTGCATGGCCGCATCCCGGCGCTGGTCACCGGGCGCAGTCGGCAGACGGTTGACTGGATCGCCGCCAAGGCGGATGGCTGGTTCTATTATTTCGTACCGGCCGAGCACGTTCCGGCGCTGACGCGGGTCTGGCGCGAGGCGCTGGACGAGATCGGTGGGCGCGAGTTGTTCAAGCCCTTCGCCCAGGGGCTGTTCTTCGAGTTGGCCCGCGATCCGGCCCAGCCGCCTCGGCCCATCCATGCCGGCTTGTCCTGCGGGCGGCGGGCGTTGGTGGACTACCTCGGTCAGTTGCAGGAAGCCGGCGTCAATCACCTGGCCCTCAACCTGCGCCCCTCACGGCGTCCGGCCAGCGAAGTAGTCCAGGAACTGGGCGAATTCGTACTCCCGCACTTTCCTTCCCTGCAGCCGTAGCGATCATCGCGGTGTGGCGCCAGGTAACACTTGTCTGGCTAACGATTCCCGGCCGTCGTCACCCGGGCAGGCGATTCCCCTGTGGTAGGGGTTCAACCAGGTCGCACCTCTTGGCCTGATCTCTGCATAACCTTCCGTTCTGTTACCCGGCTTTCGGTGCAACCGGATCGACGGTAGAACCTTGCGGGTTGCACTTGGTTGCACTTTTCTTTCGAGCGGCGCTAAGCTGCGCCGAATTTCGACGCCTTCTTGCTTGAGGACCTGCGCATGGCCACTACCACCACCCTGGGCGTAAAGCTCGACGAAGCCACCCGCGATCGCCTCAAGGAAGCGGCGCGCCGTATCGATCGGACGCCTCACTGGCTGATCAAGCAGGCCATTTATACCTATCTGGAAACCCTGGAAAGCGGCGCGACCCTTGCCGATCTGCAGGGTATCGCCCAGCGCCTGGCCGAGGGCGACAACGAAGCCGTCGAGGCCCTGGCCGATCCGGTTTACCAGCCCTTCCTGGAATTCGCCGAAAGCATCCTGCCGCAATCGGTGCTGCGCTCGGCCATCACCGCGGCCTATCGCCGGCCGGAAGAGGAACTGCTGCCGCTGCTGCTGGAGCAGGCGCGCCTGCCGGCGGCCCAGGCCAAGGCCACCCATGAGCTGGCGCACCGCATCGCCGAGAAGCTGCGCAACGCCAAGGGTGCAACCGGGCGCGCTGGAATGGTGCAGAGTCTGCTCCGTGAGTTCTCGCTGTCGTCCCAGGAGGGCGTGGCCCTGATGTGCCTGGCCGAAGCCCTGCTGCGCATTCCCGACAAGGGCACCCGCGATGCCTTGATTCGCGACAAGATCAGCACCGGCAACTGGCAACCGCACCTGGGCAACAGCCCCTCGCTGTTCGTCAACGCCGCCACCTGGGGCCTGCTGCTGACCGGCCGCTTGGTCTCCACCCACAACGAGGCCGGTCTCACCAGTTCGCTCAATCGCCTCATCGGCAAGAGCGGCGAACCAGTGATCCGCAAGGGCGTGGACATGGCCATGCGCCTGATGGGCGAGCAGTTCGTCACCGGCGAGACCATCGCCGAGGCCCTGGCCAACGCCAGCAAGTTCGAGGCGAAGGGCTTCCGCTACAGCTACGACATGCTCGGCGAAGCCGCCCTGACCGAAGCCGATGCCCGCCGCTACCTGGCCTCCTACGAGCAGGCTATCCACTCCATCGGCAAGGCCTCCCATGGCCGTGGCATCTACGAAGGCCCGGGCATCTCCATCAAGCTCTCGGCGCTGCATCCGCGCTACAGCCGCGCCCAGTACGACCGGGTGATGAGCGAGCTCTATCCGCGCCTGCTGGAACTGACCCTGCTGGCCAAGCGCTACGACATCGGCCTGAACATCGACGCCGAGGAAGCCGATCGCCTGGAGATCTCCCTGGATCTCCTGGAGCGCCTGTCCTTCGAGCCGCAACTGGCCGGCTGGAACGGTATCGGCTTCGTCATCCAGGCCTACCAGAAGCGCTGCCCGCTGGTGATCGACTACCTGATCGACCTAGCTCGGCGCAGCCGTCGGCGCCTGATGATCCGGCTGGTCAAGGGCGCCTACTGGGACAGCGAGATCAAGCGCGCCCAGGTGGAGGGCCTGGAGGGCTATCCGGTCTATACCCGCAAGGTCTACACCGACGTGGCCTACCTGGCCTGCGCCCGCAAGCTCCTGGCGGCGCCGGAATCCATCTACCCGCAATTCGCCACCCACAACGCCCACACCCTGGCCGCCATCTACCAGCTCGGCGGGCAGAACTACTACCCCGGCCAGTACGAATTCCAGTGCCTGCACGGCATGGGCGAGCCGCTGTACGAGCAGGTGGTGGGCAGCGTCAAGGACGGCAAGCTGGCACGGCCGTGCCGCATCTATGCCCCGGTGGGCACCCACGAGACGCTGCTGGCCTACCTGGTCCGCCGCCTCCTGGAAAACGGCGCCAACACCTCCTTCGTCAACCGCATCGCCGACCACTCCATCTCCCTCGATGAACTGGTGGCCGATCCGGTGGTGCAGATCGAGCAGCAGTCCACCAATGAAGGCGCCATCGGCCTGCCGCATCCGCGCATTCCCCATCCCAGCGCCCTGTACGGCGCTGAGCGCTGCAATTCCAGCGGTCTGGACCTGTCCAGCGAACACCGCCTGGGTTCGCTGTCCGCGGCCCTGCTGGCCAGTGGCAACACCGCCTGGGAAGCCCGCCCGCTGCTGGGTCGCGCCAGCGAGCCGTCGATTGCACAACCGGTGCTCAATCCGGCCGATCGCCGCGATCGCGTCGGCCAGGTCAGCAACGCCACCCGCGCCGATGTCGACATCGCCCTGGAAGAAGCCCTGGCCGCCGCACCCATCTGGCAATCCACGCCGCCCGAGCAGCGCGCCGCCGCGCTGGATCGCGCCGCCGAACTGATGGAGGCACAGATCCAGCCGCTGATGGGCCTGCTGGTACGTGAAGCCGGCAAGACCTACGCCAACGCCATCGCCGAGGTGCGCGAGGCGGTGGACTTCCTGCGCTACTACGCCGCCCTGGTGCGTCGCGACTTCGCCAATGACAGCCACCGCCCCCTGGGTCCGGTGGTCTGCATCAGCCCCTGGAACTTCCCCCTGGCCATATTCAGCGGCCAGATCGCCGCGGCCCTGGCCGCTGGCAACACGGTGCTGGCCAAGCCGGCGGAGCAGACCCCGCTGATCGCCGCCCAGGCCGTGCGTATCCTGCTGGAAGCCGGCATCCCCGAAGGCGTGCTGCAACTGCTGCCGGGCGAGGGCTCCAGCATCGGCGCCGCGTTGGTCAACGATGTCCGGGTCAAGGGCGTGATGTTCACCGGCTCCACCGAGGTGGCCCAGATCCTGGCGCGCAACATCGCCGGACGCCTGGACGCCCAGGGCCGGCCGATCCCGCTGATCGCCGAGACCGGCGGCCAGAACGCCATGATCGTCGACTCCTCGGCCCTGGCCGAGCAGGTGGTGGCCGACGTGGTCGCTTCCGCCTTCGACAGCGCCGGTCAGCGCTGCTCGGCCCTGCGTGTGCTCTGCGTGCAGGACGACGTGGCCGATCGCGTGCTGGAAATGCTCAAGGGCGCCATGGCCGAGTGCCGCCTGGGCAATCCGGAGAATCTGGCCATCGACATCGGCCCGGTGATCGACGGCGAGGCCAAGGCCACCATCGACAAGCACATCCAGACCCTGCGCGGTAAGGGTCGCCGGGTACACCAGGGCGGGCGCGTGGAAGGCGATGCCATCCACCGCGGCACCTTCGTCATGCCCACCCTGATCGAGCTGGAGAGCCTGGCCGAACTGGGGCGCGAGGTCTTCGGCCCGGTGCTGCACGTGGTGCGCTATGGCCGCAAGGACCTGGACAAGGTCATCGACCAGATAAACGCCACCGGCTATGGCCTGACCTTCGGCGTGCACACCCGCATCGACGAGACCATCGCCAAGGTGGTGGAGCGCGCCCATGCCGGCAACCTCTACGTCAACCGCAACATGGTCGGCGCGGTGGTCGGGGTGCAGCCCTTCGGCGGCGAAGGCCTCTCGGGCACCGGTCCCAAGGCGGGCGGTCCGCTGTACCTCTATCGCCTGCTCAGTACCCGCCCGGATGGCGATCCCGCGGTAGCCCTGGCCAAGGGCAGCACCGGCGAGACCGAATGGCAGGTGCGCGACGCCCTGCGCCAGCAGGCCGGCAATCCGCTGGGCGCCCTGCACGATTGGGCCAAGCAACAAGGCCTGGGCGAGCTGGAGCAGGCCTGCCTGAGATTCGCCGAGGAATCCCTGAGCGGCCTGACCCGGCTGCTGCCGGGCCCGACCGGCGAGCGCAACAGCTACAGCCTGCTGCCGCGCAGCCGGGTACTGTGCCTGGCGACGGACGAAAGCGATCTGCTGCTGCAACTGGCGGCGGTCATGGCAGTGGGCAGTACTGCCCTGGTCGAGGAGACTCACAAGACGATCCTGACCCGCCTGCCGCACGCCGTGCGTTCGCGCGTCCAGGTCGCGACCGACTGGCGCAAGGACGAGGTCGCCTTCGAGGCGGTCCTGCACCACGGCGATTCCGATCAGCTGCGCCAGGTCTGCCAGCAGGTGGCCAAGCGCAATGGTCCCATCGTCGGCGTCCAGGGCCTGGCCCGCGGCGAGACCGCCATCCCGCTGGAGCGCCTGCTCATCGAGCGCGCCCTTAGCGTGAATACCGCAGCGGCGGGTGGTAATGCGAGTCTGATGACCATCGGCTGATTGGCTGATTGGCTGATTGGCTTCGACGGTGGAGCCGTTTCAACCCAACCTACGGACGCGCCGCGGTTCCCCCTCTCCCTCCGGGAGAGGGTTGGGGTGAGGGCGAGGTGCGAGGGATAGGCCCAGGGCTGTTGGGCTGGGATGGTGGAGCCGCCTTAACCCAACCTACGAATGCACGTCCGTAGGTTGGGTTGAGCGCAGCGAAGCCCAACAGGCAGGCTCGCTGTCTGGCTCCGATAGCAGGACCTAATACAGCGCCCCATACCCCTCCGGCTCCACCGGAAAGCCGCCATTGTTGGCCGCGATCAGCTTGTTTAGGCGTACCGGGATGGCCTTGGCCGCCGGCACCTTGCTGCCTTCGGCGTGGTGCCAGAGCGGGATCAAGGCGTTGCATTCGGGGTAGTAGCCGCCACAGGCCCCTTCCGGAATGTTGTAGGGCGTGACACGCAGCGGACCCACCTCACGGCGCACGCCATCGTCGGCCACCGTCGACACCTGTACCTTGTCGCCCTCGGCCAGACCCAGGCGTTCGATGTCGTTGCGATTCATCAGCAGCACCGCACGGGTGCCCTTCACGCCGCGAAAGCGATCGTGATAGCCATAGATGGTGGTGTTGAACTGATCGTTGCTGCGCAGCGTCATCAGGGTCAGGACGTCACGCCCGTGGGCGGGCATGTCCGGATCCTCTTCCAGGCTGCGCGGCACGATGAGATTGGCCTTGCCGGTGTCGGTCTTCCATTCGCGCTTGGCCGCCGGCAGTGGGCGATGGAAACCGCCTACCTCCCACATCCGCGCATTGAAGTCATGGAAGATTTCCGGGAAGGAGCGCGCGATCTCGTCGCGGATCAGCGCATAGTCGGCGACCCAGGCATCCCAGGTGACCCGCGGGTTGTCGGGCAGGGTGGCCTTGGCCAGGCCGGCGACGATGGCCGGCTCGGACAACAGGTCGCCTTCGGGCGGCTCGGCCACGCCACGCCAGCCGTGGATGCAGCCGGTACTGTCCTCGGTGCTGTGGGCCTGTTCCACCCCATTCTGGCGATCGATTTCGGTACGCCCCAGGCAGGGCAGCAGATAGGTCTTGTCCGCCGGCACCAGATGATTGCGATTGAGCTTGGTGGCGATCTGCACCGACAGGCGCAGGGTGCGCCAGGCCGGCTCCATCAGGCTGGTCTCGGGAATGGCGCGCAGGAAGTTGCCGCCCAGGCTGATGAAGGCCTTCACCGAGCCGTCGAGGATGCCCTCGCAGGCTTCCACGGTATTGCGACCCTTGTCCTGTGGCGGGGCAAAGCCGAAGCGCTCGCCCAGTTGTTCGAGCGGCGCCAGCTCCGGCTTCTCGGTGATGCCCACGGTGCGCTGGCCCTGGACGTTGGAATGCCCGCGCACCGGGCAGATGCCGGCGCCGGGCTTGCCGATGTTGCCGCGCATGAGCAGCAGGTTGGTCAGCATCTGGATGGTTTCCACGCCATGGCGATGCTGGGTCAGCCCCATGCCATAGATGCCGATGACCTTCTGACAGCGACCATAGACGGCAGCGGCGGCTTCCAGAGCGCTGCGGGTCAGCCCCGACTGGCGCTCCAGCTGCGGCCATTCCTGGCGCTGCAACCACTCGCAGAAGTCGGCGAAACCATGGCAATGCTCGGCGATGAAGGCATGGTCGAGCACGGCCGGCTGGCCCTGTTCGCGCGCGAGATCATCGGCCGCCAGCAAGGCCTTGCACAGGCCGGCGAGGGCCGCGGTGTCACCACCGGGCTTGAGCTGGTGGTACTGGGTGCTGATCTGGGTGGGCTGGTCGGTGAGCATCTCCACCGGCGACTGCGGATTGACGAAGGTTTCCAGGCCGCGCTCGCGCAGGGGATTGAAGGTGATGATGGGCGCGCCGCGTTTGCGCGCCTCCTGCAGGTCATGCAGCATCCGCGGACTGTTGCTGCCCGGGTTCTGGCCAAAGAACAGCAGGCAGTCGGCCTGATCGAAGTCGTTCAGGGTCACGGTACCCACGGTCACGCCAATACTCTTGGGCAGAGCGACCGAGGTGCTCTCGTGGCACATGTTGGAACTGTCCGGCAGGTTGTTGGTGCCGTACAGGCGGGCATAGAGCTGATAGAGGTAGGAGGTCTCCAGCGCCGCACGCCCCGAGGCGTAGAAGATCACCGAGTCCGGCGCCAGCGCCTTGAGTTCGGCGCCGATGTCGGCGAAGGCCTCGGCCCAGCTCACCGGACGATAGCGGTCAGTGGCGGCGTCGTAGCGCAGCGGATGGGTCAGCCGACCAACTTCTTCCAGGTCATAGTCGCGCCAGCCCCGCAGTTCGCTGAGCGAATGCTGGGCGAAGAATTCCGGTCCGCATCTCTTGCTGGTGACCTCCCAGGCAGTGGCCTTGGCGCCGTTCTCGCAGAATTCCAGCGGATGGGGCTTGCCCGGCTTGGCCCAGGCGCAACTCACGCAGGCGAAGCCACCGTGCTTGTTCTGCCGGGCCAGCAGCGCACCGGATTTGAGCGGCACCCGTTCACGCAGGACGATCTCGGTCACCGAACGCGCCGAGCCCCAGCCACCGGAGGGCGCGTCATAGCGTTCAACCTTGGGTTTGCCGATCTTGCTCATGGTGCGCCTCACGTGACTGTCTGGCGATGTGCCTGTAGGTCATGGGACGACGCGTCTGGCGGGAAGGTTCTGGTGGTCAGCCAGGCGGTGCGGCGAAGCCCAGCTGGCGCCAGCCTTCGTAGACCGCCACGGCCACGGTATTGGACAGATTGAGGCTGCGGCGATTGGGCAGCATCGGCAGGCGCAGCCGCTGTTCGGGCGGCAGCGACTCCAGCACCTCGGCCGGCAGCCCGCGACTTTCCGGACCGAACAGCAGGGCATCGCCCGGCGCATAGGCGATCTCGGTGAAGGGGTGGCTGGCCTTGGTGGTGAAGGCCAGCAGTCGGGGCGGCTGCAAATCTGCTATACAGGCCGCGAGGCTGGCATGGGTCCGCACGCTGGACCACTCGTGGTAGTCCAAGCCGGCGCGCCGCAGTTTCTTGTCGTCCAGCGCAAAACCCAGCGGCTCGATCAGATGCAGGCGGCAGCCGGTAATGGCGCACAGGCGAATGACGTTGCCGGTATTGGGCGGAATTTCCGGTTGGTAGAGGATGATGTCGAACATGAAGGGCAGGGCGCCTGGCAAAGCGCCTATGGTACTGCGCCGCTGTCGCGCCGTCGCGAGCGGGGTCGGACGATGAACCTCTGGCGCCGGCTGGTCGACTGGCTGCTGCGCGAACAGCGCGCCCGCCGGGACGAACTGGCGCGGGTGGAAGATCCCGATCTGCTCAAGGCCGAATGGCGCGGCCAGCGCCAGCGCCTGACCCTCTGGCTGGCCTCGGCGGCACTCGGCGCCGGGCTGTTCGGCATGATCCTCGGCCAGCTGATGTACCAGCGCACCCATCCCGATCCCTGGTCGGCCGAAGCCCGCCGTCCGGTCATCCTGGGGGTGGAGGCTCATCAGGACGCGGGGCGCTTCGAATTGCTGATCACCGCCGACCGCTCGCTGTTCTACGAACGCTATCGCCCCGACGGCGCCCTGAGCCTGCGCCTGCCCCGCGCCCGCTGGGACGGCGGCGAACGCCAAGGGCGGGTGGCGCGGCCGGGCGGCAGCTTTTCCTGGACGGTGCGCCAGGACGGGCAGGACCTCAAGGTACTGCTGGTCGGTGTGGGCGGTGCCTTGCAGGCCAGCGACCGGATCGTCGAAGCCGGCGAGGACTGGGTGCTCCACGTCGAGGTCCCGCTGACACCATGAAATGCCCCGTTATCAGGCAAAAGGCCGCCGGTTTGCACCAGAGCGGAACGGGGTAGGGTGCCGGGTTGCCCTGACGTCTTGTCTGCCTTTGCCAAGCCCTTTGACCTGGTCATCAGGTAGGAAGCGCTCTAGCTTGGGGTTTGCAGCTTTTCGCGGGCGAAAAAAGAGGCCATCACACTGAGTGATGGCCTCGGGAAGAAAAGAGGGGATTCCCCAGCCTGCCTGTACCGAGGTCCCCAAAAGGGTAGTTACCTAGGATATTGCAGAAGGTGTGCCAAGTTTTGCGTTGGGTGGTTTTGGGGGATTTGTAGGTTGGGTTGAGGCGGCTTTATCGCCGAAGCCCAACAAGGTGAAGCCAATGCTAGGTGCTAGGTGCTAGGTGCTAGGTAATAAGGCTTATTGGTGCCTTGGCTGTTTACCGAGTTTTGTGGGTACCTCTTGTTTCGCCCACCCGGGCGACTCACTTTTTTCAGTCGCGAAAAAAGTAACCAAAAACGCTTGCCCCGGTCAGGCGGCCCTCCGCTGCGCTGCGGGTCCGCTCACGCCAGCGCCGTTCCGGGGTCGGTCCAGATGGGCCGTCCATGGCCCACTGGACCTCTCGCCGCATCCATGCGGCTCGACCCACTCCACGACACTGGCGTTCGCCCTCCTGAACGGGGCGATTCGCTAGCCTGAAAGTGTTGGTTGAAGAGCCCGTAGCGTGGACAACGGCGAAGCCTTGTCCACTGATAGCGTCGGTGCCCACTAGTGGAAAACGCTATGCGGTTTTCCACGCTACACCTTTGAACACACCCAAGCCTCAAGCTTGCGCCCCGTCCCCGTCAGTGGGGCGAGTATAGGTGTCGTGGAGGGGGATGCGAGGCAGGACGCCCCTTCGTGCCGTGCACTGGAGCGGCGCCGGAGCGAGGGGACCCTGAGCGCAGCGGAGGACAAAACGTGGGAACAGCGGTTTTGGTTCCTTTTGTTCGGCACGCGTAGTCCAGGGCGCGCAGCCGCGACTAGCAAAAGTGACTCGCCCGGGTGGGCGAAACAAAAGGTACTCACAAAACTCGGGAAAACAGCCAAGGCGCCAATAAGACTTCGCGCCTAGCACGGACTTTCGCATTGTTGGGCTTCGGCGATGGAGCCGCCTCAGCCCAACCTACGGCACCGTTGGGAACCCTCAGTCCTCCCCCTCTTCATCCGGCCCATCCACCTTCATGCCCAGCTCCTTGATCTTGCGGGTCAGGGTGTTGCGGCCCCAGCCGAGCAGGACGGCGGCGTCGCGGCGGCGGCCGGCGGTGTGCTTGAGGGCGGTCTCGATCATGATGCGTTCGAAGGCCGGTACGGCGTTGTCCAGCAGGCTGGACTGGCCGCGGGTGAGGGCCTGGTCGGCCCACTGGCGTAGGGCCTGTTCCCAGTTGGCGGCGGGGGCGGCGTCCTGGGGCTGGTTGAGCAGCTCCGGCGGCAGGTCGTCGATCAGCACCTCGCGGCTGGAGGCCATCACCGTGATCCAGCGGCAGGTGTTCTCCAGCTGGCGCACGTTGCCCTGCCAGGGCAGGCCCTTCATGTATTCCTCGGTCTCGCCGCGCAGGGTCTTGGGCTCCACGGCCAGCTCCTGGGCCGCGCGCGCCAGGAAGTGGCGGGCGAGGGCGGGGATGTCCTCGCGGCGATCGGCCAGGCGCGGGATGTGGATGCGGATGACGTTGAGGCGATGGAAGAGGTCTTCGCGGAACTTGCCCTCGCGCACCAGGCCTTCGAGGTTCTGGTGGGTGGCGGCGATGATGCGCACGTCCACCTTGACCGGGGTATGGCCACCGACGCGATAGAATTCGCCATCGGCCAATACTCGCAACAGTCGGGTCTGGGTGTCGGCCGGCATGTCGCCGATCTCGTCGAGGAACAGGGTGCCGCCATCGGCCTGCTCGAAGCGGCCGCGACGCTGGGCGGCGGCGCCGGTGAAGGCGCCTTTCTCGTGGCCGAACAGCTCGGACTCCATCAGGTCCTTGGGGATGGCCGCCATGTTCAGGGCGATGAAGGGCGCGGCGGCGCGCGGGCTGTGGCGGTGCAGGGCGTGGGCGACCAGCTCCTTGCCGGTACCGGATTCGCCGTTGATCAGCACGGTGATGTTGGAGTGCGAAAGGCGGCCAATGGCGCGGAACACCTCCTGCATCGCCGGCGCCTCGCCGATGATCTCGGGGGTACGGGTCAGGTGCGCCGGTTCGGCGAAGCCCTGCTGCTCCTGGGCGTGCTGTCCGGCGCGCTTGACCAGGGCCACGGCCTCGTCGACGTCGAACGGCTTGGGCAGGTATTCGAAGGCGCCGCCTTGGTAGGAGGCCACGGCGCTGTCCAGGTCGGAGTGGGCGGTCATGATGATGACCGGCAGGCGCGGGTGCATCTCGCGGATGCGTGACAGCAGGTCCAGGCCACTGGTCCCCGGCATGCGGATATCCGAGATCACCACGTCCGGCTGCTGACGGCCGAGGCGGGTCATGACGCTGTCGGCGCTGTCGAAGGCGACGGTGGTCATGCCCTCCTGTTGCAGGGCTTTTTCCAGGACCCAGCGGATGGAACGGTCGTCGTCGACGATCCAGACGGTCTCCTGACGGCTCATGCGTACTCCTCGTTATTCCAGCGGCAGGAAGATGCTGAAGGCGGTGTGGCCAGGATGGCTTTCACACTCGATCAGCCCCTGGTGCTGGGTGATGATGTTCTGGGTGATGGCGAGCCCGAGGCCGGTGCCGTCGGGGCGACCGCTGACCATGGGATAGAAGATGGTTTCCTGCAGGTCCTGGGGGATGCCCGGACCGTTGTCGGTGATCTCCACCTTGCACACCAGGCGATGGCGGTGGTGGCCGATGGTGAACTGGCGCAGGGTGCGGGTTCTCAGGGTGACCCGGCCCAGGCGCAATTCGTTCTGCTGGGAGATGGCCTGCATGGCGTTGCGCACGATGTTGAGCACCGCCTGGATCATCTGCTCGCGGTCGATCATCAGGTCGGGGATGCTCGGGTCGTAGTCGCGCACCAGGTTGATCAGCCCCTGGCTTTCCGCTTCCACCAGGCTGCAGACGCGTTCGAGCACCTCGTGCACATTGGTGATGGCCAGCTTCGGCAGCTTGTTGGAGCCGAGCATGCGGTCGACCAGATTCCGCAGTCGATCGGCCTCCTCGATGATGACGTTGGTATAGTCCTTGAGCGCCTCTTCCGGCAGCTCGCGGGCCAGCAGCTGGGCCGCGCCACGGATGCCGCCGAGGGGATTCTTGATCTCGTGGGCCAGGCCGCGCACCAGCAGCTTGGTGGTCTCCTGCTTGGAGAGCTGGGCCTCTTCCTTGGTGATGCGCAGCAGCCGGTCGCGGGGATGGACTTCCAGCAGCAGCAGGGTGTTGTGGCGATCCAGGATCGGGGTCACCGCATAGTCCACCGTGAGGCTGTTGCCCGAGGTGGAGATCAGCAGCGCCTCGCGCTTGGTGAAGGGGTGGGCATGGTCCACCGCTTGGCGCAGCGCCTGCAGGGCCTCGGGCGATTCGGTGAACAGCTCGCTGATGAACTGGCCATGGCTGCGCTGGCCGCTGATGGCCAGCAGCATCTCGGCCGCCGGATTCATGTACTCCAGACGCAACTCCGCATCGAGCAGGATGACTGCAGTGGTGAGGTTGTCGAGCAGGAGTCGGTGGATGACGTCGGTAGGCATGAGAGGCCACAGCGCTATAGGGACGATAGGAAAATGCAAGAAGCAAACCAAGACGCCCCGAGTTAGGGCAGATAGCTGAAACGTGCACTAACAGCCGCCGCACGCCGGACGCAGCTGCACAGGATTTGTATCAAGATGGTGCACGGCTAAAAGGCGCACCAAAGAGGTGCGCTATAGGAAGGGTAGCCAGGATTTCCTGGCTTCGGGCGGTTTCATGTCCAGCGGACATTCCGGCCGCTTGCCCCAGTCCTTGTCGCTGCAGGGATGGGCACGACGTTTCTGCTCCAGGGAGGGGCGCCGCAGATGGAAGGGCTGGGCCGGCGTCCGCTCCAGCACGTTGCCATCGGCGGCGAGGATCTCCGCCACCAGGCTGTGGGTGCCGCGGTCCAGGCCGCCCAGAGGAAACACCGGACTGCGCCCGGTGCCGGCTTCCCGGTCGTCCAGCAGCAGGCGGTAGCTGTGACCCGGCTGCAATTCCGGCTCGCTGACCAGGCTGACGATGAGCTGCCCTTCCTGATCGATCACCGTGGCATCGGGTTCGGGCACCAGGATGCGCAGCATCTGGTAGCGGAAGGGCGCCGCCTTGGGCGTCCTGGCCACCGGCGCGGCGGGG
The DNA here is from genome assembly GCF_004341115.1 of Pseudomonas sp. JUb52. Classification (NCBI taxonomy): domain Bacteria; kingdom Pseudomonadati; phylum Pseudomonadota; class Gammaproteobacteria; order Pseudomonadales; family Pseudomonadaceae; genus Pseudomonas; species Pseudomonas sp. JUb52. The sequence goes on along the minus strand of NZ_SLYS01000004.1, from coordinate 233,287 downwards.
GTCGGACTCAGCTTGCGGGTCGGCTGGCCCTGCTGATTGAGGTTGTTGGGCACCGTGATCGGCACCTGGGTGGCCTTGACGCCCTTGGGCGGCTGGTCCGTGTAGACCCGATTGCCCTCCTTGTCGACATAGCTGTAGACCGCCGCCTGGACAGGCAGCAGCAGGCAGAGCAGCAGCAGGGTCAGGAGCGCGCGCATCAGCGGGCCGGGCTGTTGACGCTGATGCGCTGCACGGTCACGGTCTTCTCGGCACTGGTCTGGATCACTTCGCCGCTGCCGGACAGCACCTGGGCCGCGAAACGGTGCTCGCCGCGCTCCAGATTGGCCACGCCGAAACGGGTGCTCTGGCCGGGATTGCCATAGGGGGCGCCGTCCACCAGCAGTTGCAGCGACTGTCCCGCGCCCAGGGCCGGTTCCACGGATACGCCCACCGAGAAGGTGCCGTTGTTGGCGCGGATGGCCTCATCGTCGGGCACATTGACTTCCAGGCGGCTGAAGGCCGGGCCGGCCGGCGTCGCGGCTACGGGGGCACTGGGGATGGTGGGTGCGGGTCGCGGATTGTCCACGGTGTTGGTGGGCGCCACCTGCACCGGCTTGGCATTGGCCGAGGGCTGATCGCTGAACACCGTGTTGCCTTCGGCGTCCACCGACTTGTAGATCGCGGCCTGGGTGGAGCAGGCGAGGCAGAGCAGACAGCAGGCAAGCAGGCGAGGCATGGCGGGATCTCGGCCGGGCGATGGAGATCAAGGGTAGCAGGCGCGCCCTGTGCGCAGGTAGGCAACTCGGCCGCTCGGCACGGGCGTCGGTCGCGGCGGTTTTCCCAGGGCAAAAGAAAAGGCCTCCCGAAGGAGGCCTCTTTACCTTACTGCAGCGGGATCAGACGCTGTAGTACAGGTCGTATTCCAGCGGGTGCACGAAGGTACGCACCTTGATCTCTTCCTCGGACTTCAGCTCGATGTAGGCATCGATGAACTCGTCGGTGAAGACGCCGCCCTTGGTCAGGAACGCGCGACCGGCGTCCAGGGCTTCCAGGGCTTCCTTCAGGCTGCCGCAGACCTGCGGGATCTTCTTGCCTTCTTCCGGCGGCAGATCGTACAGGTTCTTGTCGGCGGCATCGCCGGGGTGGATCTTGTTCTGGATACCGTCCAGGCCGGCCATCAGCAGGGCGGCGAAGCACAGGTAGGGGTTGGCAGCCGGATCCGGGAAGCGGGCTTCGATGCGGCGGGCTTTCGGGCTCGACACATAGGGGATACGGATGGAGGCGGAGCGGTTGCGGGCCGAGTAGGCCAGCATGACCGGGGCTTCGAAGCCGGGCACCAGACGCTTGTAGCTGTTGGTGGACGGGTTGGTGAAGCCGTTCAGCGCCTTGCCGTGCTTGATGATGCCGCCGATGAAGTACAGGGCGGTATCGGACAGACCGGCATAGCCTTCGCCGGCGAAGGTGTTCTTGCCATCCTTGGAGATGGACATGTGCACGTGCATGCCGGAGCCGTTGTCGCCGTACAGGGGCTTGGGCATGAAGGTGGCGGTCTTGCCGTAGGCATCGGCCACGTTGTGCACGACGTACTTCAGGGTCTGGGTCTCGTCGGCCTTCTTGACCAGGGTGTTGAACTGCACACCGATCTCGTTCTGGCCAGCGGTCGCCACTTCGTGGTGGTGGACTTCCACGACCAGGCCCATCTCTTCCAGGGCGTTGCACATGGCGGTACGGATTTCGTGGTCGTGATCGACCGGCGGAACCGGGAAGTAGCCGCCCTTGACGCCCGGACGGTGGCCCTTGTTGCCGGACTCGAAGTCGGCATCGGTGTTCCAGGAAGCCTGCTCGGAGAAGATCTTGAACATGGAGCCGGAGATGTCCGACTTGAACTTCACTTCGTCGAAGATGAAGAACTCGGGCTCCGGGCCGACGAACACGGTGTCGCCAATGCCGGTGGACTTCAGGTATTCCTCGGCGGCCTTGGCGATACCGCGGGGGTCGCGCTCGTAGGGCTGCATGGTGGAGGGTTCGATGATGTCGCAGACCAGGATCAGGGTCGGCTCTTCGGTGAAGGGATCCAGAACGGCGGTGCTGTCGTCGGGCAGCAGGATCATGTCGGAGGCTTCGATGCCTTTCCAGCCGGCGATGGAGGAGCCGTCGAACATCTTGCCGTGGGCGAAGAAGTCTTCGTCCAGCGCGTCACGCGCCGGCATGGTGACGTGTTGCTGCTTGCCTTTGGTGTCGGTGAAGCGCAGGTCTACCCACTTCACGTCGTTTTCTTTGATCAGTTGAACAGCCTTCGACATGGTTTCCTCCAGAGGAATTTCGGCCGGGAGCGGTTGGCGGTACTCCCGGTATCAGCTGTGCCCTTGAGGGGCGCTCCCGTACTGCCTGGTCAGCGACCGGCGTTCCACGAAAAGCGCCCTATGCTGGCCCAGGGGCGGCTGCCTCACAAGAGAGCAAGTTGTATGCCAGTGCCCCTAAATGGGCTGGAGAGCCATCCGGGCGCCTATCGTGCCGTTTTCAGGTCAATGGAGGCCGTATTAAGGCACCAATTTGGTGCGTCTAATTCTGTGGATGCACCTTAATGGCGCCTTAGGTGATTTTGTCGGCTGAATTCGAGTGCGGAGTGGTTTTCAGGTATCATATTCGCCCTTTTCTTTCGCGTTGCCCGCCCCCTGTTTCCCGCTCATGAAGCTCATCATCAAGGTCTTTCCGGAAATCACCATCAAGAGTCGCCCGGTGCGCAAGAATTTCATTCGCCAGCTGGTGAAGAACATTCGTGTCGTGCTGCGCGATCTGGATCCGGATGTCCGCGTGGAAGGGGTCTGGGACAACATCACCCTGGAGACCGCGCTCGCCGAGCCGCGGCTGCTGGCGGAAATGAAGCAGCGCCTGGCCTGCACCCCTGGCATCGGTCAGTTCCTCGAAGTGCACGAATATCCGCTGGGTGACTTCGAGTCCATCCTCGCCCTGTGCGAGCGCCACTTCGGCGAGCGGGTGCGCGGCAAGGTGTTCTCGGTGCGCTGCAAGCGCGCCGGCCGGCACGACTTCTCTTCGATGGACGTGGAGCGCTATGTCGGCGGTGGTCTGCGCGAGCGCTGCGGCGGTGCCGGCATCGCCCTGAAGAATCCCGAGATGACCGTCCGCCTGGAGATCCGCGACCAGCAGCTGTTCATCATCGACGAGCACCATGAAGGGCTTGGCGGTTATCCGCTGGGCGCCCTGGAGCAGGTGCTGGTGTTGATGTCCGGTGGTTTCGATTCCACCGTGGCCGCCTACCAGATGATGAGACGGGGAATGGTCAGCCATTTCTGCTTCTTCAATCTCGGCGGGCGCGCCCACGAGCTGGGCGTGATGGAAGTGGCCCACTATCTCTGGGAAAAGTACGGGCGCTCCCAGCGTGTGCTGTTCATCAGCGTGCCCTTCGAGGAAGTGGTGGGGCAGATCCTCACCCAGTGCGACGACAGCCACATGGGCGTCATCCTCAAGCGCATGATGCTGCGCGCGGCCAGCCGCATCGCCGAGCAGCTGCAGATCGAGGCGCTGGTGACCGGCGAAGCCGTCTCCCAGGTCTCCAGCCAGACCCTGACCAACCTGGCGGTGATCGACAAGGCCACCGATACCCTGGTGCTGCGCCCGCTGCTGGCCAGCCATAAGCAGGACATCATCGACACCGCCCAGCGCATCGGCACCGCCGACTTCGCCAAGCACATGCCCGAATACTGCGGCATCATCTCGGTGAATCCCACCACCAAGGCCAAGGCCCTGCGGGTGGAGCACGAGGAAGGCAAGTTCGACCTGGCGGTGCTCGACGCCGCCCTGGAGCGTGCGCGCTTCATCACCGTCGACAAGGTGATCGAGGAGCTGGGCAAGGACGTGCAGGTGGAAGAGGTGGACCAGCCGCTGCCCGGGCAGATCGTGGTGGACATCCGCCATCCCGACGCCCAGGAAGACCAGCCGCTGGAACTGCCCGGCATCGAGGTGCAGGCCATGCCGTTCTTCGCGCTGAACAGCCGTTTCAAGGAACTGGACGAGAATCGCCAGTACCTTCTCTATTGCGATCGCGGGGTGATGAGCCGACTGCACGCCCATCACCTGCTCACCGAAGGGCACGCCAATGTGCGCGTTTATCGTCCGGCCTAAGCAGCCGGGCCTGCTGGGTGGCAGTATCCGCCACCGCCCTCCCGACCTCTTCTAGCCGGACGGCTGCTCTGCCGTCGGCCGCGTTTCGCGCCTTTGCAATCTCTGGCTGTCAGCCTGCTGGCTGAAGCTCCTTCATTTCTATACCGAGAACACCACTGTGATCGAGAAACTACGCAACATCGCCATCATCGCGCACGTCGACCATGGCAAGACTACCCTCGTCGACAAGCTGCTGCGCCTGTCGGGCACCCTGGACCGCAAAGAAGCGGAAAACGAGCGGGTGATGGACAGCAACGACCAGGAAAAGGAACGCGGCATTACCATCCTGGCCAAGAACACCGCGCTGAAGTGGAAGGACTACAACATCAACATCGTCGACACCCCCGGCCACGCCGACTTCGGTGGCGAGGTGGAGCGCGTGATGTCCATGGTCGACTCCGTGCTGCTGGTGGTCGACGCCCAGGACGGCCCCATGCCGCAGACCCGCTTCGTGACCCAGAAGGCCTTCAAGGCCGGCCTGCGTCCGATCGTGGTGGTGAACAAGATCGACCGTCCCGGCGCGCGTCCGGACTGGGTCATCGACCAGATCTTCGACCTGTTCGACAACCTCGGCGCCACCGATGAGCAGCTGGACTTCCCGATCGTCTACGCCAGCGCCCTGAACGGCATCGCCGGCCTGGACCACGAGAAGATGGACGACAACATGGATGCCCTGTTCCAGGCCATCGTCGACCACGTCCCGGCGCCCCAGGTCGATCTGGATGGTCCCTTCCAGATGCAGATCTCCCAGCTGGACTACAACAGCTTCCTCGGCGTGATCGGCATCGGCCGTATCGCCCGTGGCCGCATTAAGGCCAACACCCCGGTCGTGGCCATCAGCGACGACGGCAGCAAGCGCAACGGTCGTATCCTCAAGATCATGGGCCACTCCGGCCTGCAGCGCGTGGAAGTGGCCGAAGCCGAAGCCGGCGACATCGTCTGCGTCTCGGGCATGGACGAGCTGTTCATCTCCGACACCCTGTGCGATCCGCAGAACGTCGAAGCCCGTCCGCCGCTGACCGTCGACCAGCCCACCGTGAGCATGACCTTCCAGGTCAACGACTCGCCGTTCGCCGGTCGTGAAGGCAAGTTCGTCACCAGCCGCAACATCAAGGACCGTCTGGACAAGGAACTGCTGCACAACGTGGCCCTGCGCGTCGAGCCGGGCGAGTCGGCCGAGAAGTTCAAGGTCTCCGGTCGTGGCGAGCTGCACCTGTCGGTTCTGATCGAGAACATGCGCCGCGAAGGCTTCGAGATGGCCGTGGGCCGTCCGGAAGTGGTGATCATCGAGAAGGACGGCGAGAAGCAGGAGCCCTACGAGAACGTCACCATCGACATCGAAGAGCAGCACCAGGGCTCGGTGATGGAGCAGATGGGTCTGCGCAAGGGCGATCTGACCAACATGATCCCCGACGGCAAGGGCCGTATCCGCCTGGAATACACCATCCCGGCGCGTGGCCTGATCGGCTTCCGTAACAACTTCCTGACCCTGACCTCGGGCAGCGGCATCCTGACCTCGACCTTCAGCCACTACGGCCCGATCAAGGCCGGCGAAGTGAGCAACCGTCAGAACGGCGTGCTGGTGTCCATGGCCACCGGTACCGCCCTGACCTACTCGCTGGAAACCCTGCAGAGCCGCGGCAAGCTGTTCCTGGCGCCGGGCGACGAGATCTATGAAGGCCAGCTGTGCGGCATCAACAGCCGTGACAACGACCTGGTGCTCAACCCCACCAAGGGCAAGAAGCTGGACAACATGCGCGCCTCGGGCAAGGACGAAGTCATCGCCCTGGTGCCGCCGATCAAGTTCACCCTCGAGCAGGCGCTGGAATTCATCGCCGACGACGAGCTGGTGGAAGTGACGCCCAAGTCCATCCGTCTGCGCAAGAAGTTCCTGAACGAGAACGACCGCAAGCGCTTCGAGCGTTCCAAGGTCTGATCCCGCTCGGGTCATGCAGGAAAGCGCCTTCGGGCGCTTTTTTGTTGCCTGTCTTGCGGCGAATGCCGCGCGCGGGACCGGCGGCTTTGCTAGCTTTTGCCCTGCGGCCGCGCCATTCGGGACGGCCCCTTTTGCAGGATGCTGCCATGCTCAAGACCACCCTCGTCGCCGCTCTCGCCCTGAGCGGTCTCTTCGCGTTCGCCACGGCCCAGGCCGCCGGTTGCGGCACGCCGCGCAATGCCTTCGATACCGTCTACTGCGCCAGCAACCTGTTCGCCCAGAGCGACAAGTCGTTGAACCAGACCTATGGGGAGTTGCGCAAGCAGCTGCCGGCTGATCAGCAGGCCGTGCTCAAGCAGAGCCAGCTGGCCTGGATCAAGCAGCGCGACAGCCAGTGCGCCCGGGAGGAAGCCGATGGCTACTTCGTCAACCTGGATTGCGCCGTCAGCCTGACCGACAGCCGTCTGGAGGTGCTCAAGGAACGCCTGCGCGAATGCGCCAGCACCGGTTGCGAGGCGGGCAAGCTGGGGCAGTGAGGTAGCTGGCGGGATAGGGGGGCGCGCCGTTCCCTCATCCAACCCTCTCCCGGGGGGGAGAGGGGGCTATCCAGAGCGGGCGCTCGGCGTCATCGTTCCGATGAGCGCCCACGGATTGATCGGCAGACTCGACAGTCATGGCAGGCCGCTCCGGTCGAATTGCCGACAGCCATCTCGCATGCCGTTCACGCCAAATAAATGTCTTCCATGTTTTTGTTTACACCCAGATACAACGTCATGAAAACCGTCTAGCGTGAGGCGACACGCCCTGACGCGTGCCCCGATAACAACAACCAAGGATGCAGGCATGACATCTTTTCTCAGGCAACGCCTGCCGCTGGCCATCGCCCTGGCCACGGCGCTCGCGGCAAACGCCCAGGCGGCTCCTAATCCCTACAGTGGCTTCACCGTGTTCGGCGACAGCCTGCTCGATGCCGGGCAATTTCCCGATACCGGGGTCAATGGTGCCAGCCTCAGATTCACCAACCGCGTCGGTCCCGGCTACAGCCCGGCCAGCGGTGCGGTCACCGGACCGGTGTCCTCGATCCTGCTCGGTCAGCAACTGGGCTTCGATGTCCGTACCCTGGACGCCTCGACCTCCCTGATCAACCAGCGGATCGGCCTGAGCGATGGCGACAACTGGGCCACGGGTGGCTACACCACGGCGCAAATCCGCGATTCCATCACCGCTCGCAACGGTTCGGTGGTGGCGGTGGGTGGCCTGACCCTGCGCAGCCGCGATGGCTACCTGCCCGGACTTGCCAGCCAGGGACTGGGCCTGGATCCCAACACCCTGTTCTACATCAGCGGCGGGGGTAACGACTTCCTCCAGGGCCTGGTCACCTCGCCGGCCACCGCGGCGGCGGCAGCCAATCGCCTGGGCGACGGCGTGGCTGCGCTGCAGCAGGCCGGCGCTCGGTACATGGTGGTCTGGCTCTTGCCCGACATCGGCCAGACCCCGGCCCTGGCCGGTTCGCCGCAACAGGCGGCCAGCTCGGCCTTGAGCCGGGTCTACAACCAGGCGCTGGTCGCACGTCTGGCCGGCATCGACGCCCAGATCATCGGCCTCAACGTGCCCCAGCTGCTGGCCGAGGTGGTGGCCGAACCGGGCCGCTATGGCCTGGCCAGCGGGCAGAACCTCACCGGCACCTGCTTCAGCGGCGACAGCTGTGCGCGCAACACCACCTATGGCCTGGGCGCGGCGGCGGCCGATCCCAGCCAGCTGCTGTTCAACGATCGCGTCCACCCCACCATCACCGGTCAGCGGCTGATCGCCGACTACGCCTATTCGCTGCTGGCGGCGCCCTGGGAGGTCACCCTGCTGCCGGAGATGGCCCAGTCCACCCTCCGGGCGCACCAGGACGGCCTGCACCAGCGTTGGCTGGGCGACTGGCATGCCTGGCAGCCGGTGGGGCGCTGGCAGGGCTATGTGGATACCAGCGCGCGGCGCCTGGACGTCGACGACCAGCGCAGCACCGCCGGCGGCGATGGCAACGGCTACAGCCTGGATCTGGGCGGCAGCTATCGACTCAGCGAGGAGTGGCGCCTCGGCGTGGCGGCTGGCGTCGCACGCCAGCACCTGGAGCCCGGCGCGGCCGATTCCAGCTATCGCCTCAACAGCTATCTGCTCAGCGCCTTCGCCCAGTACCAGGGCGAGCGCCTCTGGGGCGACCTCACCGCCACCGGTGGCCGGCTGGACTATGACGACCTGAGCCGCCGCTTCGCCCTCGGCCCGACCACCCGCAACGAGCAGGGCGACACCGACGGCGATCTGCGCGCCCTCTCGGCGCGCTTGGGCTACGACCTGGCGGCGGCCGGCAGTCCCTGGCACCTGAGTCCCTATCTCAGCGCCGACTATGCCCGCGTCCAGGTGGACGGCTATCGGGAGCGTGGCAATGACGCCACGGCGCTGGAATTCGACGACCAGTCGAGCACCTCGCGGCGACTGGGACTGGGTCTGCAGGGGCGCTGGCAACTCGCGCCGGCCACGGCGCTGTTCGCCGATCTGGGTCGCGAGCGAGAATTCGCCGACGGCACCCGCGACGTGACCATGCGCCTGAACAGTGTGCCGGGCCTGGACTACACCCTGGATGGCTACCAGCCCGACAGCGAGCGCACCCGGCTGAGCCTGGGCGTGGTCCAGCGGCTGACCCCGGAGCTGACCCTGCGCGGTGGCTACAGCTATGCCAGCGCAGGCGATAGCCACCAGCAGGGCGTGAGCCTGGGCCTGTCGCTGGACTTCTAATCGCTGCGCTGCGGGCGATGCCCATTGACGGCGTGTCAGCGGGCATCGCTGCTAGACCCGGCTGGGATCGCCCAGGCGCTGGCGCTGCCAGTCGCGCAATTCGTCCAGGCGCCGGGGCGGGCAGACCAGAAAGCCCTGCAGGAGATCGCAACCGGCCTGCTGCAGGCAGAGCTGCTTGAGTTCGGTATCCACGCCCTCGGCGATCACCTGGGCGTCGCGGGCGTGGCAGAAGGCGATGAGTGCATCCAGGCTGGCCTGGTTGCCGGGCTGGCTGAGGCGCTCGACGATGAGCCGGTCGAACTTGATGGTGTCGGCGGGATAGTCGGTGACCTGCTGGATGGAGGTGTAGCCGACACCGAAGTCGTCGATGGCCACACGAAAGCCCTCGGCACGCAGTTCGTGCAGCAGCCCCAGGGTTCGCTCGTTCAACTCGGCGGCGAAAGTCTCGGTGAATTCCAGTTCCAATCGGCCCGGATCGACACCGTGGTGGCGGACCCGCTCGCGCAGATAGGGCACGATGTCGGCCTGATCCAGTTGCGCCGACGACAGGTTGATGGACAGCACCAGGTCGCTGCCCAGCACCTCCTGCAGCGCCGGGTATTCACGGCAGGCCTGGTCCACGACCCAGCGATCGATCCAGCGAAAGTGCCCCTGGCGTTCGGCGATGGGGATGAATTCCGCCGGTGACACCGGACCTAGGCGTGGCGAATTCCAGCGCAGCAGGGTTTCGGCAGAGCGCACCTGGCCGTTGCTGTCGACCGCGGGCATATAGACGAGATGGAATTCCTCGTCCGGATTCATACGCCGCAGGTGCTCGTCCAACAGATCCTGGCGCCGCTGGCGCGCGGCCAGTTCGGGGGTGAAGTGCACCAGGCGGTTGCCGCCTTCGTTCTTGGCCCGGTTCAGGGCCAGGTCGGCCTGGGCCAGCAGGTCGGCCAGATCCAGCGGGGCCTCGGGGGTCGCCAGACCGATGCTCAGGGTCACGGCATAGCGACGCTCGCCAACCAGGGTGCCATTGTCATGGTTCTGCTGCAGCTGTTGGCCCAGGGCGAGGGCGTCGGTTGCTGCCGCCGGGCCGCGCAGCAGGATGGCGAATTCATCACCCGCCAGCCGCGTGAACACCAGCTCGTTGTCTACCTGATAGGCCTCGAGCTGTTGCTGGGTCTGCCGGGCTACGGCTTGCAGCAGCTCATCGCCCACCTCGTGACCGAATCTGTCGTTCACCGACTTGAAATGGTCGAGTCCGAAATAGAGCAGGGCGATGCCGCGGCCGTCCGGCTTGCCCGCCAGCCAGGATTCACCCATGAGCTGGAAGTAGCGGCGGTTGCCGATCTGGGTGAGGACGTCGGTGCGCAAGGCCGTGCGCAACTGCGCCAGGATAGCCAGGTTGTTGTCGTGCAGGCGCTTCATGTTGGCGCCAAGATGGCCGATCTCACCGGGTTCGTTGCCGGTTTCGAGCGCCTGGCGCTGACCTTCCAGGACCTCGGTGAGCTGAGTGTCCAGCCGCGCGATGGGCCGGGTGATATAGCGGCGGATCAGGACGATCAGTACCAGGATGCAGGCCAGGGTCACCAGCAGGCCGCCGCTGAAATAGGCGATGGCCAGGCGGCGCAATTGCTTGTCCAGGTGCTCCGGGTCCGGGGTCAGGCGGACATAGAGGTCAGGTGACAGCCGCTCGACGGCGGTGAAATCGCTGGTGCGGACGGGCAGCGTCCGGGTGAATTCCAGGGGCGCGCCATAGCTCTGTTCCAGGGTACGGCGCATGGCCTCCATCCGGTCCGGGCTGACCGCCAATTGCAGCGTCATCGCCAGCCCACGCTGGCCCGGCAGGGGTGGTCCGGCCGTGCTCGGCAGCAGCGAGGTGGTCGCCACCAGCAACGATCGCCCCTGTTCGTCGAGCAGGTAGTCGCGCCGCTCCAGCGGGCCGCTCGGCTCCTGGGCCAGGTGTTCGAGCAGCTGCCGCTGGGCAGCGCTCAGCTGGGCGAAGGGGTCGCCACTGCGTTCGTAGTAGTAGGCCAGGCTGAGGTCGGGGCGGGCGATCGCCAGGGAGATGTGGCTGGGCGCATCGTCGCCGGCCAGCTGACGCACTGCCAGTTGCAGCTGGGTACCCAGGGCTTCGTTGCGATAGGGCACCTCGGTCTGCCGCAGAAAGTTGCCCAGGGCAGCGCTGTTGGACAGGGCATAGAGCAGGTTGCGGCTGAAGTGGTCGTACTCGCGATAGGAGGTTTCCAGTGCCGCCAGGTCGTGGTTGACCCGCGAGCGTTCGAGGCCGATCACCGCTTCGCGCTGCACCGTGTAGCCCAGCCCCACCAGGGTCAGGCTGCAGAGCAGGGCGACCGGCAGGATCAGCAGCAGGGCGCGTCTATTGAGCGTCATGGCGACCTACCAGAGCACTGCCGATGCGTTGCCGGGTCTGGAAGGTATCGGGTGGACCTTCGCGAAATACCTGGCTGCGGGCGAGTACGTCGTCGGGGGGAAAGAGGCTGGGATCCTGACGCAGGTCTGCCGGCAGCAGGCGCAGGGCACCCGCATTAGGGGTCGCCAGATGCAGGTCTTCGGTCGCCAGCGCGGCATTGCGCGGTTCGTTGAGAAAATCGATGAAGCGCCAGGCGGCGGCCTGGTGCCGGGAGCTGCTGAGCAGGGCCACGCAGTCCACCCACAGCAGGCTGCCCTCGCGAGGCGTGACGAAGCGCCAGGGCTGCCCGGGCGTCGCGGCATTGAGCAGGTGCTGGTCGCCGCTGTAGCCCAGGGCCAGCTCGATACGATCGCTGTAGGCCGGATTGTGCAGGGCGCTGACCACGTACTGATAGGTCAGCACCGCCGGTGCCTGGGCCTTGAGCAGGGCGAAGCTGCGTCTGAGCAACTCGGGATCGTCGCTGTTGATGGCCGCGCCCAGGGTGATCAGGGGGGGCACCAGCAGATCGTCATGGTCTTCGAGCATGGCGATATGGCCGTGCAGGGTTGGCTCCGGCTGCAGCAGCGGCTGCCATGACGAAGGCGCCTGGGCCAGGCGATCGCTGCGGTAGAGCAGACCCAGGGTGCCCCAGACGTAGGGCACGGCGTAGTCGCCGCAACTCTGGCGCCAGCGCGGATCGAGCTCGCTCAGATGGGGCAGGCGCTGGGGATCGATACGCATCAGCAGGCCGTCCTGGCCGAGGCGGGTGGCGCTGACCTCGTTGATCACCACCAGGTCGAGATCGGCGTCGCCGCGTGCCAGGGTGGCGTCGCGCACGTCGCTGCTGTCGAAATGGATTTCCTGCAGGGGGGAGTGGGCCTTGGCCCAGCGCTGCAGCAGGGTGTCGCTGAAATAGCCTTCCCAGGTATAGAGCCGCAACGGGTCGGCAGCCGCCACGGGTGAAGCGGGCAACCCGATGAACACCAGACTGCAGACAAGGGGGAGGCAGTAGCGCATGCGGACGACTCGGCGGCAAGGACTGACTTAGATAGGAGCGGCCGAAAGGCCCTGACGTTCACCCCGGGAACGTCAGGGCTTCTGCCAGTCTAGAAGTCCTCTGCGTATTCGCCAGCCGCGGGCGCCATCTATTGCACGCGCTGAGTTCTGACCCTCAGTTCTGCAGCGGCGCCACCCTGGCACGCTGATGGGCGCGAGTCCAGGGATTCTGCTCGTCGGCGAATTTCACCGCCAGACGTTCCAGCACCCGTTGCGTCGGCGCATTGGTGCCATGCAGCAACAGCAGGGGCAACAGCAGCAGGCTGGCGCCCAGCGCGGCCTGGCGCGGTTTGAGGTTGACCTCCTGGCCACGCAGCAGCCACAGCAGGCTGCCGCTGGCGGCGTAGCCGATGGGCAGGCCGGTCACCACTTCCGAGATCGAGTGATAGCCCAGTACCACCCGCGAGACGGCGATGAGCAAGGCGCACAGCGCGCCCAGGGCGGCCGCGGTCAGCCGCAGCGACGGCCGTGCCCGGCCGGCCAATAGCCAGCCGAGGACCGGCAGCACGCTGCCCACCAGCATGGAGTGGCCGCTGAAACCGGTGAAGTCCAGGCGCGGAATGCCCAGGCCCCAGCCAAAGAAGGCGATCTTCGACAGGGCAACGCTGAGACTGGCAGCACCAAACAGCAGCAACCAGAGCAGTGCCGCCCGCGCGGACAGACCGGCCAGCAGCCAGAGCGCGATCAGCACCGCACAGGGAAGCATCACCGAGGAATCGCCGAAGTTGGTGATGAACAGCCACATGGATAAGCACACTCCTGGAGAAGACGAGGCATTCTGACCACCGGATGCCCAGAGGTTGCATCGCGCGTGCCAGCCTGTGGACTGGCGCAAGAAAGTGCTGGGATTCCCGTTACAGACCCAGAAAAAAGCCCCGGCACCTGAGGTGGCGGGGCTGATCGCCGGGAGGCGTCTTACAGACCGGCAGCGGCGCGCAGGGCGGCGGCGCGATCGGTACGTTCCCAGGTGAAGGTGGTGAAGGTGTCATCGCCCACGGTGATTTCCTGGGGATGGCGGCCGAAGTGACCGTAGGCGGCGGTGGCCCGGTACATCGGGTGCAGCAGGTCGAGCATGGTGGTGATGGCGTAGGGGCGCAGGTCGAAATGCTCGCGCACCAGCTGCACGATCTTCTCGTCACTGATCTTGGCGGTGCCGAAGGTGTTGATCGAGATGGAGGTGGGCTGGGCCACGCCGATGGCGTAGGACACCTGGATCTCGCAGCGCTCGGCGAGGCCGGCGGCGACGATGTTCTTGGCCACGTAGCGACCGGCATAGGCGGCGCTGCGGTCGACCTTGGACGGGTCCTTGCCGGAGAAGGCGCCACCGCCGTGACGGGCCATGCCGCCGTAGCTGTCGACGATGATCTTGCGGCCGGTCAGACCGCAGTCACCCACCGGGCCGCCAATGATGAACTGGCCGGTCGGGTTGATGTGGAACTGGGTGTCCTTGTGTAGCAGCTCGGCGGGGATGACGTGCTTGACGATCAGCTCCATCACGGCTTCGCGCAGGTCGGCGTACTTGACCTCGGGATTGTGCTGGGTGGACAGCACGATGGCGTCGATGCCGACCACCTTGCCGCCGTCGTAGCGGCAGGTCACCTGGGACTTGGCGTCCGGACGCAGCCAGGGCAGCAGGCCCGACTTGCGCGCCTCGGCCTGACGTTCCACTAGGCGGTGGGAGAAGGTGATGGGCGCGGGCATCAGCACATCGGTCTCGTTGCAGGCGTAGCCGAACATCAGGCCCTGGTCACCGGCGCCCTGGTCTTCCGGCTTGCTGCGATCGACGCCCTGGGCGATGTCCACCGACTGCTTGCCGATGATGTTGACGATGCCGCAGGTGGCGCCGTCGAAGCCCACGTCCGAGCTGTCGTAGCCGATGTCGACGATGACGTCGCGCACCAGTTGCTCCAGGTCGACCCAGGCGGAGGTGGTCACCTCGCCGGCGACGATGGCCACACCGGTCTTGACCAGAGTCTCGCAGGCCACGCGGGCGTGCTTGTCCTGGGTGATGATGGCGTCGAGCACGGCATCGGAGATCTGGTCGGCGATCTTGTCCGGATGGCCTTCGGACACGGACTCGGAGGTGAACAGGGAATATTCGCTCATCGAATGGTTCCTAAATTACCAAGGGGTAGGGGCCCGCAGGCCGGTCGAGACAGCAGTTTCCTTGCTGGACATGACGCCCTTGAGCGTCGGGTCCGCCCGCCACTGGCCGGTTGGCCTCATGACGGGGTGTTTCCCTGATCCGGGCGCGCGAACTGGCGCACCTGGATCTGAAAGCCGTTGCGCAGGCCGAGGTAGAGGCTTTCGCCCGCATGCAGGCCGGCGGCCTGGGCCCAGCGCGCCAGTTCGTCCTGGTCGAAGCCGAGCCAGAGATCGCCACAGGCCGCGCGCGCCCAGGTCTGGTCGTGGGGGCAGAGGTCGGTGATCACCAGACTGCCCCCCGGCGCCACGCGGCGGGCCAGCTGCTGCAGCGCCTCCGCCGGGGCGGCGAGGTGGTGCAGGACCATGTTGAGGACCACGCAGTCGGCCGCTGGCAGTGGCTCGGCGAGGGCGTCGGCCAGTTGCAGTTCGACATGGGCGAGGCCGTCGCGCTGGCAGCGCTGGCGCGCCAGTTCGAGCATGGCCGGGCTGTTGTCCACCGCCACCACCCGGGCGAAACGCCGTGCCAGGTCCGGCAGGAAGGCGCCGTCGCCCGGGCCCACTTCCAGGGCGCAGCCGCGCGGATCCAGGGCCAGGGCGTCCAGCAGGCTGAGCAGACCGTCGCGATACTGCGGCAGGCTGGCGATGAGGTCCTGCTGGGCCTGGAATTTTTCCGCCACCCGGGCGAAGAAGTCGCGACTCACCGCCGCGCGCTGGGCATGCACCTCAGTGATCCGCGTCTGCACCGCGCTGGGCAGGTCCAGGGCGTCCACCTCTTCGAGCAGGGCGGCGTGCAGGGCGCCACCCAGGCTGCCGGGGCGGGGTAGGGCGCGGCGATAGAAGATGGCATTGCCCTCGCGGCGCGTGGCCACCAGTTGGGCCTGGGCCAGCACCTTGAGGTGGTGGCTGATGCCGGACTGGCCGGTGGCGAAGATCTGCGCCAGTTCCAGCACGCCGAAGGAGGCGCTGTGCAGGGCGCGCAGGACGTTCAGGCGCAGGGGATCGCCGCCGGCCTTGCACAGGGCGGCGAGGGTATCTCCTGGTTCTTGGCCGAGCGCCGGCACGCGGAGCGGATTCATGGGGCGCTAGTCTAGAGACCCGTCCCGGGCCTCGCAAGAAAAGCATCAAAAAGTTTTGATACTTGTCCATGGCGGCGGGCCGCGCATACCTTCGTCGAGGAAGGTAAGATGCCGGGGCCTTTTGCTCAGCGGTCGTCGCAGGCTTGCGGTAACGACCGCGAGACTCGCGCGTCCAACCTGCAGCCCTCTTCCAGGAGCGTCACCGGGTAACCCATGTCCGTCCAGCCACCGTCCCCTTCCGCGCCTGCCGCCGGCACGCGCCTGGTGATCTGCGAGCACTGCGATTCGGTGCATCGCCTGGAGCCGCTTGCCGCCGGCGAACGGGCGCATTGCCTGCGCTGTGGCGCCTTGCTCTATCGCGCCAGCCGCCTGGACATCCAGGGCTTGCTGGCGCTGGCGATCGCCGCGGCGGTGCTGTTCGTCATCGCCAACGTCGGGCCCATCCTGCAGCTCAGCTTTCGCGGCCTGCACAGCGAGGCGACCCTGCTGGAGTCGGTGGTCGCCATGAGTCGCGGCTTCGCCGGCCCCATGGCGCTGGTGGTGGCCATGACCCTGTTCGTCGTGCCGCTGCTGCAGATCCTGCTGCTGCTCTGGGTGCTCGGCTTCGCCCAACTCGGCCGGCGTGCCCCCGGCTTCGCCACGGCCATGGTCACCCTGCATTACCTGCGGCCCTGGAGCATGATCGAGGTCTTCGTGCTCGGCGCCCTGGTGGCGGTGATCAAGCTGGCCGGCCTGCTGCACGTGGTGGTGGGCCTGGGCCTGTTCGGCATGGTCGGGCTGATGGTGGTCCTCTTGATCATCGCCAAGCGCGACCTGCACCCGCTGTGGGACGCCGTCGGGGAGCGCCAGTCTTGAGCGCGCCACAGTTGCCGCCGCGCGCCGACGAACTCGGCCTGTGCCTCTGCCACGTCTGCGGCAAGGTCTGCACCGCGCCACACCATCGCAAGGCCGGCTGCCCGCGCTGCAGCTCGGCGCTGCACCGGCGCAAGCCGAACGTCTATGCCAAGACCTGGGCCTATCTGCTCGCTGCGCTGATCCTCTATATCCCGGCCAATACCCTGCCGGTGATGTTCACCGGTACCCTGGGCCGCGGCACGGAAAGCACCATCCTCGAAGGGGTGATCGAATTCTGGGAGAACGGCTCCTGGGGCGTCGCCCTGGTGATCTTCATCGCCAGCGTGGCGGTGCCCTCCATCAAGTTTCTGGTGCTCGGCACCCTGCTGGTGAGTTGCCAGCGCCGCAGCGACTGGGCCACCGCCCAGCGTGCCCGGCTCTATCGCTTCGTCGAGCTGATCGGCTACTGGTCGATGCTCGACGTGATCGTGGTGGCCCTGGTCTCGGCGCTGGTGCACTTCGGTGCCCTGAGTTCGGCGGCGCCGCGCCTGGGTATCGTGTTCTTTGGTTTCGTGGTGGTGCTGACGATGCTCGCCGCGATGAGTTTCGATCCCCGCTTGATCTGGGATGCAGAGGTGAACGATGACGGACAGGCATGAACCCGACGCCCTGGCGCCTACCCCCGAGGTACGCCGCAGTCGCTGGAGCGTATCGCTGATCTGGCTGGTGCCCATCGTGGCGGCCCTGATCGGGCTGTCCATGGTGATCCACAGCTGGGCCTCGCGCGGGCCGACCATCACAGTGACCTTTCTCACCGCCGAGGGCCTGGAAGCCGGCAAGACCCAGGTCAAGTACAAGAACGTGGTGATCGGCACCGTCAGCGACATCCAGCTGGCGCCGGATCGCAACCGGGTGATCACCACCATCGAGCTGGAAAAGTCCGCCGAGGGCTTTGCCACCAAGGACGCCCGCTTCTGGGTGGTGCGGCCGCGCTTCGGCGTCAATGGCGTCTCGGGGGTCGACACCCTGGTGTCGGGCGCCTTCATCGGCGCCGACATCGGTGACTCCACCGAGTCCCATCGCGACTTCCGCGGCCTGGAGCAGCCGCCGGCGCTGATCCACGGCGCCTCGGGCAAGAGATTCATCGTCACCGCCGACGACATCGGCTCGCTGGACGTCGGCTCGCCGGTCTATTACCGGCGCATCCAGGTCGGCCGGGTGGTGTCCTTCCACCTCAACCAAGACGGCAAGGGCGTCAGCGCCCAGATCTTCGTCGATTCGCCCTACGACCGCTTCGTCACCGCCAACAGCCGCTTCTGGAACGCCAGCGGGGTCGATGTCTCGCTCAGCGCCTCCGGCCTCAAGCTCAATACCCAGTCGCTGGCCACGGTGGTGGCGGGCGGCATCGCCTTCGTCACCCCCGAATGGCCCAAGGATCCCGAGGAGGCCCAGGAAGACCAGAGTTTCACCCTGTTCGACGACCAGACCAGCGCCTTGGCCCCGCCGGATGGCGAGCCTTTCTATGTGCGGATGAGATTCCAGCAGTCGCTGCGCGGGCTTGCGACCGGGGCGCCGGTGGAATTCCTGGGCATGAACGTTGGCCGGGTGGTCTCCCTGACCCCCGACTATGAGGACGCCCAGGATCGCTTCTCGCTGATCGTCGGCGCGGTCATCTATCCCCAGCGGCTGGGCGACGTCGGCAAGCGCATCGAGACCAAGGACCGCGACGGCAAGCTGTTCGCCGGCTGGGTGGCCCGCGGTCTGCGCGCCCAGGCCCGCACCGGCAACCTGCTGACCGGCCAGCTCTATATTTCCGTCGACTTCGTGCCTAATGCGCCCAAGGTGGCCTTCGATCCCCAGGCCAAGCCGCTGTCGATTCCCACCGTCACCGGCAGCTTCGATCGCCTGCAGGAGCAGATGGCCGGCATCGTCAACAAGATCGACAAGATCCCCTTCGATTCCATCGGCAAGAATCTCGACACCAGCCTGGCGCAGCTCAGCGGCACCCTCAAGCAACTCAACGCCGGGGTTCTGCCGCAGCTGACCACCACCCTGATGGGCGTGCAGCAACTCACCGGCAGCGCCAGCCAGAGTCTCGGTGCGGATTCCCCGGTGCAGCAGAATCTGACCCAGACCCTGGAAGAGATGCAGCGCATGGCGCGTTCCCTGCGCGTGTTCGGCGACTACCTCGGCCGTCATCCGGAATCCCTGATCCGCGGTCTGGTGACCGATCCGCCGCCCAAGTTCGAACCAGGCTCCCGCGATCCCGCCAAAGGAAAACTGCAATGAAGCGCCTGACCTGCCTGGCTCTGCCCCTGCTGCTGGCCGCCTGTTCGTCCAAGACACCGCTCAACTACCACACCCTGACCAGCGCCGCGGAGCCCGCCAGCCAGGCGCGCGCCGCGGACTTCCGCTTCGCCCTGCAGAGCGTCTCGGTGCCGCCCCAGGTGGATCAGCCGCAGCTGGTGGTGCGCCAGGGCGACGGCATCGCTCTGCTGGAAAACGAACGCTGGATCGCGCCCCTGGCCGACGAGGTGCGCAGCGCCCTGTCCGCCGACCTGTCCCGGGATCTCGGCACCCTGGACCTGGGCGATGCCCCGCGCGGCACTGGCGCTCCGGTGCTGCGCATCAAGGTGGATCTGCAGCGCTTCGATTCGCAGCCCGGGCGCGGCGTCCAGCAGGACGCGCTCTGGACCCTGCGCCTGGCCGAACCGGGTGGCGAGCGGGTGCTCACCTGCGGCAGCCGGATCAGCCAGCCCGCCGGCGCCTCCTATGCCGAGGTCGTCGCAGCGCACCGCCAGGCCCTGGCGGCCCTGGCCAGGCGTATCGAACCGGTGGCGCGGGCCTTCGTGGCCGACGGCGCGACGGTCTGCCCGGCGGGCTGAGGCGACCGCGCCGATTGCTGGAAGTGCCCTGGCTGGGCCAGAATGATGGCCCTTTCGCTTTGCCTCTGCCAGGAGACACCGCAATGCCCAGCCGTCGTGATCGAGCCAACGCCATCCGTGCCCTCAGCATGGATGCCGTGCAAAAAGCCAACAGCGGCCATCCCGGCGCCCCCATGGGCATGGCCGACATCGCCGAGGTGCTCTGGCACGATCAGCTCAAGCACAACCCTGGCAACCCCCAGTGGGCTGACCGTGACCGCTTCGTGCTGTCCAACGGCCACGGCTCCATGCTCATCTATTCGCTGCTGCACCTGTCCGGCTACGACCTGTCCATCGACGACCTGAAGAATTTCCGTCAGCTGCACAGCAAGACCCCGGGCCACCCCGAATACGGCTACGCCCCGGGCATCGAGACCACCACCGGTCCCCTGGGCCAGGGCATCGCCAACGCCGTAGGCTTCGCCCTGGCGGAAAAGGTCATGGCCGCCCAGTTCAACCGCGACGGCCACCAGATCGTCGACCACCACACCTACGCCTTCCTCGGCGATGGCTGCATGATGGAAGGCATTTCCCACGAGGTCTGCTCCCTGGCCGGTACCCTGGGCCTGTCCAAGCTGATCGCCTTCTATGACGACAACGGCATCTCCATCGATGGCGAGGTCGAGGGCTGGTTCACCGACGACACCCCCAAGCGCTTCGAGAGCTACGGCTGGCAGGTGATCCGCAACGTCGACGGCCACGACGCCGACGAGATCAGGACCGCCCTGGACACCGCGCGTAAGAGCGACAAGCCCACCCTGATCTGCTGCAAGACCGTGATCGGCTACGGCGCGCCGCACAAGCAGGGCAAGGAAGAGTGCCACGGCGCCCCCCTGGGCAACGACGAGATCCAGGCCGCTCGCGAGCTGCTCGGCTGGTCCCATGCGCCCTTCGAGATTCCCGCCGAGCTCTATGCCGACTGGAGCGCCAAGGAGCGCGGCGCCGCCGCCGAAGCCGAGTGGAACGAGCGCTTCGCCGCCTACGCCCAGGCCCATCCGCAGCTGGCCGCCGAATTCAAGCGCCGCATGGCCGGTGACCTGCCCGCCGATTTCGCCGAGCGCGCCGCCGCCTTCATCCAGGACGTCGCCACCAAGGGCGAGACCATCGCCAGCCGCAAGGCCAGCCAGAACGCCCTGCAGTTCTTTGGTCCGCTGCTGCCCGAGCTGCTCGGCGGTTCCGCCGACCTGGCCGGTTCCAACCTGACCCTGTGGAAGGGCGCCAAGGGCGTCACCGCCGAAGACGCCAGCGGCAACTACGTCCACTACGGCGTGCGTGAATTCGGCATGAGCGCCATCATGAACGGCGTCGCCCTGCACGGCGGCCTGGTGCCCTACGGCGCCACCTTCCTGATGTTCATGGAATACGCCCGCAACGCGGTGCGCATGTCGGCGCTGATGAAGCAGCGGGTGCTCTATGTCTTCACCCACGACTCCATCGGCCTCGGCGAAGACGGCCCCACCCACCAGCCGGTGGAGCAACTGGCCTCGCTGCGCTACACCCCCAACCTGGACACCTGGCGTCCGGCCGATGCGGTGGAATCCGCTATCGCCTGGACCGCGGCCCTGGAGCGTCGCGACGGTCCCAGCGCGCTGATCTTCTCGCGCCAGAACCTGGCCCACAGCGTGCGTGACGAAGCCACCCTGGGCAACGCCGCCCGCGGCGGCTACGTGCTCAAGGACTGCGTGGGCGAGCCCGAGCTGATCCTCATCGCCACCGGCTCCGAAGTCGGCCTGGCGGTGCAGGCCTACGAGCGCCTGAGCGCCGAAGGTCGCAACGTGCGCGTGGTCTCCATGCCCAGCACCAGCGTCTTCGACCGCCAGAGCCCCGAGTACCGCCAGCAGGTCCTGCCGGTGGAAGTCGGCGCCCGCATCGCCATCGAAGCCGGCATCGCCGACTTCTGGTACAAGTACGTCGGTCTCGACGGGCGCATCATCGGCATGCACACCTACGGCGAATCCGCGCCGGCGGCCGCGCTGTTCGAGCACTTCGGCTTCACCCTGGACAACGTCCTGGCGGTGGCCGGCGAGTTGCTGGAAGACTGAGTCCTGCCGCGCTAATAGAAAAAGCCACGCTGAAGCGTGGCTTTTTTATGCCCGGGATTCAGTGCCTGCTCAGGGATTCACCCGGATGCTCGGCCCTGCCAGGGTGACCCCGCCGGCCTCCAGCTGCACGAAGCTGCCGCCGGCCTTGAGGGTCAGGCAGGCGCCGGCTTCCAGGACGACCTTCTGGCCGGATTGGAGCCGGATCTCGCTGCCGGCCTCGACCGGCAGGCTGGCGTCCAGCCGCAGGTGCTGACTCTCGCCGATGTCCAGGTGGTCGTCGGCGCGCACCTCGCTGCGGCGCTCGCCCCGGGTGATGCGGTGTTCCTCGGCGTGGAATTCGCTGTAGCTGTTGCCGCGGATGCGCTCACGACGCTCGTGGCCGATCTCGCTGCGGTGATCATGGCCGATGCGTTCGTCCCAGTCGCGCTGGGCATGGACATGGATCTCTTCCTGACCCTCTTGATCCTCGCTGCGCAATTCGTTGTAGCCATTGCCGCCGGGGCTGCTGAGGCTCTTGAAGGTGCTGCGGGTCTTGACCCGGGGCAGCTCCAGCGGTGGGCGATGCTCGGCGTGGTACAGGCAGCCGATCACCAGGGGTTGGTCGGGATCGCCTTCGAGAAAGCCCACCAGCACCTCCATGCCGATCCGCGGCACCGCCAGGGCGCCATGGCCGTCACCCGCCCAGCCGCTGGCGACCCGCAGCCAGCAGCTGCTGCGCTCATCGGCCTGGCCCTGGCGACCCCAGTGGAATTGCACCTTGATCCGGCCCAGGGCATCGCAATGGATGTCCTCGCCGGCCGGTCCGGTGACCACGGCGCTCTGGGCGCCCAGCAGTCTGGGCTTGGGATGGCGCAGGGGCAGGCGGAAGGGCTGCGTCCAGGGCCGCGCGACAAAGCTGTTGCGATAGCCCTGTCGCCAGCCGTCGGCCGGGATGGCGTCGGCAGCGTCTTCCTCTAGGACCTGGGGCTGGCGACCCTGGTGCTGGATCTCGGTCAGCAGCCAGAGCTGATTCCAGTCGGCGCGCGGGTGCTGTTCCAGTGGCAGGAAATGCCCGCTCACCAGGCTGGGCTGGTCGCTCGCGCCCTCGGCCTGAACGGCGTCCCCTCGCAGGCGCTCCAGGCGCCGGCTGCTCAGGCGCTGGCCGGTAGCGCGATCGGTGAAGCGGCCGGGAAAGCCATAGTCTTCCAGCGCGGGCTGAGCCGCGGCGTCCGCACTGCTGTGCAGGCGCAGCCGAGGTTGCAATGGGTCGTGATCGCGCAGGGTTGCGGCGCTGCTGCGGATCTGCAGGCCGACCGCCAGGCGACTGATCACGGGTTCCTCCGCCACCAGGCCACTGCCGGGTCGATAGCGGGTGGCGCCCAGCCGCGCAAAGCCGGTGGCGTCATCGCCAAACACCAGCACATGGCCGTCGCGGCGATGCTGGTGGTGGAAGTGCAGGCCTTCTTCCTCGCAGAGGCGGGTCAGAAAGGCCAGATCGCTTTCGCCGTACTGCACGCAGTAGTCGCGCGGCGGATAGCGCGTCGGCCCCAGGGCGAAGCGATAGTCGCCGTCGAGGATGCCGTGCTCCTCGAGCAGCTGTGTCAGGATCTCGGGCACGCTGCGCCCCTGGAAGATGCGGGAATTGACGCGGTGGGCCAGGCTGGCCAGGCGCGGTACCAGGTCGGCGCGATAGCGGGTCAGGCGCCGGCCCGTATCGCCCTGGGCCACGGCGGCGAGCTGGCCGTGGATGCCCTGGTCACCCGGACCCAGGGCGAGAAAGGCGGGCCGCTGCAACAGCGCTTCCAGCGGCCAGTCCGGGCGCTCGCTGACCAGCTCGAGCTGGAAGCGATAGGGCTGGCCGATGGCCTCGTGGCCGTCGAAGGCGAGTAACTGGAAATCCTGGGCGACGCCGTCCAGCGTCAGGGTGAAGAGTGGGGTATTGGCTGAGCTGAACATCGCATCGCGTCCTTGCGAATCGAAAGCTCCAGTGTGCGCTACAGGGTTGCACCGGCTCAAGGGCTGAAAGCCGCATTCTAGAGCATTTTAGTAGGCATATTCTGGCGCAGTGTCAGGCTGGGAGGCGGCGAAGAGATCCTGCGGCGGCGGCAGCGCGCCCTCCAGCTCCAGCAGGAATTGCTTGGTCGGCAGGCCGCCACCAAAGCCGGTCAGGGCGCCGGACGCCCCTATCACCCGGTGGCAGGGCAGCACGATGGGCAGCGGATTGCGCCCGTTGGCGGCGCCCACCGCGCGCATCGCCTGGGGCCGACCGAGATGGCTGGCGAGTTGACCATAGCTCCAGGTCCGGCCGTGAGGGATTTCCGCCAGGGCCTGCCAGACCGCCAGCTGGAAGGGGGTACCGCGCGGTGCCAGGGGCAGCTCGAAGGTCTGGCGCTGCCCGGCGAAGTACTCGCCGAGCTGTACGCGGGCCAGATCGAGGATCGGGTGGTCGGCGGCGCTCCAGCTGGCGTCACGCTTGGCCAGGTAGCGATTCTCGGGAAACTCCACCACGCGCAGGCCACTGTCGTCGGCGGCCAGGGTGAGCGTTCCTATGGGGCTGTCCAGCAGGCAGTAGGCGATCATCGGGGCGACTCCTTGGCGAGACGGGTGGGAACGGGTTCGGCGGGGGCATCGGCGGGCGCCTTCCAGGTGGCTTCGCGCCAGACCTGCATCACCCCGTAGGCACGCCAGGGCCGCCAGGCTTCGGCGCGGGCGTACAGGGCCTTGGCGGTCAGGCGCTCGCCCGGGGGCGCCAGGCGCTTCTGCAGCATCAGGTCTTCCACCGGGCAGGCGTCGGGATGGGCCAGGGCGCGCAGGGCGATGTACTGGGCGGTCCAGGGCCCTATGCCCTTGAGCGCGATCCAGCGCCGGGCGAAATCGTCCAGGGTGCGGCCGGTGTCGAAGTCCACCTCGCCGGCGCGCAGCGCTCTGGCTACCGTACCCAGGGTACCGGCGCGGGCGCGGATCAGGCCGAGGCCGGTGAGGTCTTCCAGGGCGGCATCGGCCAGGGCGTCCACCGTGGGAAAGAAGTGATGCAGACCGGCTGGCGGTCGACTGGCCTCGTGACCGGGCTCGCCCCAGGGGCGGCCGAAGCGCTGCACCACCCGGGCGGTCATGGTGGTGGCCGCCACCACGCTGACCTGCTGGCCGATGACGGCGCGCACGGCGATCTCGAAGCCATCCCAGCCACTGGGCAGGCGCAGGCCGGGCCGGCGCGCCACCAGTTCGGCCAGGGTCGGATCGACCGCCAGGCCCTGGGCGATGGCTTCGGGATCGGCGTCCAGATCGAACATGCGGCGGATACGCGCCACCGCGGCCTGCAGCTCTCCAGGGGCGGCGCCGTGCAGCTCCAGGCGCAGCGCCGGCGTGTCGGCGTCCCAGGCCGAGACGCGCAACCAGCCCGGCTGTTCGGGGGTACCGATCACCCGGGCGTAGCTGTGGTCATCCAGGACCTCGACGCCGGGCAGGGCGTGGCCGCGGAGGAAATCCAGCTGGGCGACGAAGTCGTAGGGCGGACGATAGGCCAGGCGCAGGACCAGCACTGGCGAAGCCGCGGCCTGACCCTTGCGCACCTGACTGGGGGCCAGGCCGTAGGCGTCGCGAAAGGCGGTGTTGAAGCGCCTGAGACTGCCGAAGCCGGTGGCCAGGGCCACCTCGGTGATGGGCAGCCGGGTCTCGCTGAGCAATTGCTTGGCGAACAGCAGTCGGCGGGTGGTGAGCACCGCCAGGGGCGCGGCGCCCAGGCGCTCGACGAACAGCCGGCGCAACTGGCGTTCGCTGAGGTCGAGGCGGGCGGCGAGGGCGGGCAGACCGCCGTCGTCCAGGCCTTCGTCCATCAGTCGCAGGGCCCGCGCCAGGGTGGCGTCGCCGCGTTGCCAGTGGCCGCTGGCGGGGGAGAGCTCCGGACGGCATCTCAAGCAGGGGCGATAGCCCGCGGCCTCGGCGGCTGCGGCGCTGGGGTAGTAGCTGACGTTTTCCGGGCGTGGCGGTTGCGCCGGGCACACCGGCCGGCAATAGATGCCGGTGGTAAGCACCGCGGTGTAGAACAGGCCGTCGAAACGCGGGTCCCGCGCCAGGCGGGCGCGTTCGAAGGCGGGAATATCGGGGAAGGCGTTCATGGCGGCAGGTTAGCACCGCGGGGGAGGGGTGACTGGCCGTTTTCGGACGGGACCGCTGACGTAGAGAGCTATCGCGGCCATGGGCCGCTCCTACAAAAGCAGCACTGCCCTGTAGAAGCGGCCGCATCGGCGGACCGCCATGGCCGCGATAAACCGTACTACTTGGCGTCGTAGCGTGGAAAACGGCGCAGCCTTTTCCACTGGGGACTTCGTCGCGCGGCGCACCCTCACCCCAACCCTCTCCCAGAGGAAGAGGGGGCTTGTCGGAGCAAGACGGCTCAGCGCCGTAGCGTGGAAAACGGCGCAGCCTTTTCCACTGAGGGCTTCGTTGCCCGGGGCGCCCTCACCCCAACCCTCTCCCAGGGGAAGAGGGGGCTTGCTGGAGCAGGCGGCTGGCTCAGAAATCCCAATCCTCGTCTTCGGTACTGACCGCCTTGCCGATGACGTAAGACGAACCCGAGCCGGAAAAGAAGTCGTGGTTCTCGTCGGCGCTGGGCGACAGGGCGGCGAGGATCGCCGGGCTGACGTCGGTCATGCTGCTGGGGAACAGGGCTTCGAAGCCCAGATTCATCAGCGCCTTGTTGGCGTTGTAGTGGAGGAATTTCTTCACGTCCTCGCTCCAGCCGACGCTGTCGTAGAGGTCCTCGGTGTAGGCCACCTCGTTGTCGTAGAGATCCTGCAGCAGCTCGTAGGCGAAGTCCTTGACCTGCTGGCGGCGCTCCGGGCTTTCCTTGGCCAGGGCCTGCTGGAATTTGTAGCCGATGTAGTAGCCGTGCACCGCCTCGTCTCGAATGATCAGGCGGATCAGGTCGGCGGTGTTGGTCAGCTTGGCGCGGCTGGACCAGTACATCGGCAGGTAGAAGCCCGAATAGAAGAGGAAGGATTCCAGGAAGACGCTGGCCACCTTGCGCAGCAGCGGGTCTTCGGCGTGGTAGCGCTCAAGGATCAGGTCGGCCTTGGTCTGCAGATAGGGATTCTCTTCGCTCCAGCGATAGGCCTCGTCCACGTCGGGCGTCGAGCAGAGGGTGGAGAAGATCGAACTGTAGGAGCGCGCATGCACGGCTTCCATGAAGCCGATGTTGGCGATCACCGCTTCCTCGTGGGGGGTGACGGCATCGGCCAGCAGCGTAGGGGCGCCCACGGCGTTCTGGATGGTGTCCAGCAGGGTCAGCCCGGTGAAGACGCGGATGGTCAGCTGCTGTTCCTTGGGCGTCAGGGTCGCCCAGGAGGGGATGTCGTTGGACAGCGGGATCTTTTCCGGCAGCCAGAAGTTGCCGGTCAGGCGATTCCATACCTCCAGGTCTTTCTCGTCCTGCAGGCGGTTCCAGTTGATGGCGTTGATACGGTTCAAGCGCGGGGCGTTCATAGCTGCATTCATGACCTTTTCCTCACAGGCTGCAGGACACGCAGCCCTGCACCTCGGTGCCTTCCAGGGCGGCCTGGCGCAGGCGGATGTAATAGAGCGTCTTGATGCCCTTCTTCCAGGCGTAGATCTGCGCCCGATTGATGTCGCGGGTGGTGGCGGTGTCGCGGAAGA
Source organism: Pseudomonas sp. JUb52 (assembly GCF_004341115.1). Lineage (NCBI taxonomy): Bacteria > Pseudomonadati > Pseudomonadota > Gammaproteobacteria > Pseudomonadales > Pseudomonadaceae > Pseudomonas > Pseudomonas sp. JUb52. The sequence goes on along the minus strand of NZ_SLYS01000004.1, from coordinate 206,306 downwards.
ACAGCGTCAGCGACAGTCCCTGGTCGACATGGCGGGTGGCCTCGGCATAGGTGTCGATGATCTTTTCCGGGCCGATCTCGTAGGCGTCCTGGTAGTACTCCTGGTTGTCGTCGGCCAGATAGGGCGCCGGGTAGTAGACGCGGCCCAGCTTGCCTTCCTTGCGGATCTCCACCTTGGCGACGATGGGGTGGATGCTCGAGGTGGAGTGGTTGATGTAGGAGATCGAACCGGTCGGCGGGATGGTCTGGAGGTTGCGGTTGAACAGGCCGTGCGCCATCACCGACGCCTTGAGTTCCTGCCAGTCCGCGCGGGTCGGCAGGCGGATGCCGGCCACCTCGAACAACTCGGCCACCCGCGGGGTGCGCGGGGTGAAGTCGCCCTCGGTGTACTGATCGAAGTAGTCGCCGCTGGCGTACTTGGACTCGGCGAAGCCCTGGAAGCTCTGGCCGCGTTCGATGGCCAGGCGGTTGGAGGCGCGCACCGCGTGGTAGGTGACGGTATAGAAGTACAGATTGGTGAAATCCAGGCCTTCGGCCGAGCCGTAGTGGATATGCTCGCGGGCCAGGTAGCCGTGCAGGTTCATCTGCCCCAGGCCGATGGCGTGGGAGGCAGCGTTGCCGGCGGCCACCGAGGGTACGCAGCGAATGTCGCTCATCTCCGAGACCGCGGTGAGGCCGCGGATGGCGGTCTCCACGGTGCGGCCCAGGTCCGGCGAATCCATGCTGCGGGCGATGTTCAGCGAGCCCAGGTTGCAGGAGATGTCCTGGCCGACATGCTCGTAGCCCAGGTCTTCGTCGAAGCGGCTGGGGGTGTTGACCTGGAGGATCTCCGAGCAGAGGTTGCTCATGTTGATGCGCCCGGCGATGGGATTGGCGCGATTCACCGTGTCTTCGAACATCAGGTAGGGGTAGCCGGATTCGAACTGGATCTCCGCCAGGGTCTGGAAGAATTCCCGGGCGTTGATCTTGCGCTTGCGGATGCGCGCGTCGGCCACCATCTCGGCGTACTTGTCGCTCACGCTGATGTCGGCGAAGGGCACGCCATAGACCCGCTCCACGTCGTAGGGCGAGAACAGGTACATGTCGGCGTTGCGCTTGGCCAGCTCGAAGGTGATGTCCGGGATGACCACGCCAAGGGACAGGGTCTTGATGCGGATCTTCTCGTCGGCGTTCTCGCGCTTGGTGTCGAGGAATCTCAGGATGTCCGGGTGGTGGGCATTGAGGTAGACGGCCCCGGCGCCCTGGCGCGAACCCAGCTGGTTGGCGTAGGAGAAGGCGTCTTCCAAGAGCTTCATGATCGGGATGATGCCAGAGGACTGGTTCTCGATGCGCTTGATCGGCGCCCCGACCTCACGCACATTGCTCAGCAGGAAGGCCACGCCGCCGCCACGCTTGGACAGCTGCAGCGCCGAATTCACCGCGCGACCGATGGACTCCATGTTGTCTTCGATGCGCAACAGGAAGCAGGACACCAGCTCGCCGCGCTGGCGCTTGCCGGCGTTGAGAAAGGTAGGCGTGGCCGGCTGGAAGCGCCCGCTGATCATCTCGTCCACCAGGGACTCGGCCAGGCCCTCGTCACCACGGGCCAGACTCAGGGCGACCATGCACACCCGGTCTTCGTAGCGTTCCAGGTAGCGCTGGCCGTCGAAGGTCTTGAGGGTATAGCTGGTGTAGTACTTGAAGGCACCCAGGAAGCTCTGGAAGCGGAATTTGTAGGCATAGGCGCGCTCAAACAGCGCCTTGACGAAGGCCGGGGCGTATTGCTCCAGCACCGCCGCCTCGTAGTAGCCCTTGTCCACCAGGTAGTCGAGTTTCTCGTCCAGGTTATGGAAGAACACGGTGTTCTGGTTGACGTGCTGCAGGAAGTACTGGCGCGCCGCCTGGCGATCCTTGTCCAGCTGCAACTCGCCGTTCGGGCCGTAGAGATTGAGCATGGCGTTGAGCGCGTGGTAGTCCGCCTCGCTGCCGGTCGGGGTCAGGCCTGACGTTGCCAAAAGTCGTTCACTCCCGTGCGCACCCGGTCGACGTCTTCCGTCGTGCCGAGCAATTCGAATTGGTAGAGCAGGGGTACCGCGCATTTCTGGGCAACGATGCGTCCGCCCAGGCAGTAGCCCTCGCCGAAATTGGTATTGCCCGCGGCGATGACGCCGCGGATCAGGGCACGATTGTGCGGATCGTTGAGAAAGTGGATCACCGGCTTGGGCACCGCGCCCTTGCTGCCGCCACCGCCATAGGTGGGCAGCACCAGGATGTAGGGCTCGCGCGCCTTGAGCGGTTCGGCAGCGAGATCCTGGGGGATGCGCCGCGCCGGCAGTCCGAGTTTCTTGACGAATCTGTGGGTGTTCTCCGAGGTGCTGGAGAAATACAGCAACTCACCCATGGCCCTGGCCTCAGGCCACCAGCTGGCCGAGCTTGTCCGGGCGAAAGCCGGCCCAGTGGTCGTCACCGGCCACCACCACCGGCACCTGGCGATAACCCAGGGATTCCACGGTCTGGCGCGCCTTGGCGTCCTGCTCGATGTCCACCACCTGGTAGGCGATGCCCTGGCGATCCAGGGCGCGATAGGTGGCGTTGCACTGCACGCAGGCGGGCTTGCTGTAGATGGTGATGGTCATGGCTGACTCCTGTCCGTAGTGGGGCGAACTCAAAGGAAAAAGCCAGTCGCCAGCGGGCGTTTGCCATGGCGGCGCGGGTCTTTTCCTTTGAGTTCGACTTGGGTCTCAAGTTCGGTCCAGATACTACATATGGTGTTTTTGAATTTCTACACCACAACAAGTGGGGATTTTGATCCAGGTCATGGCTCTGCTCTATCACGCCTGGATGACGATTTCTGTCAGGCCAGGGCTGCTGAACCCGGTAGTCCCGCGGCCCCTGGGGCTACCTGCGGACTTCCCCCTGCAGACCGCCAGACGCCGTGACTGCGGCAGGAACGCTTGGCCAGACGGCGGATTTCTTTCCTGTCTGCCAAGGAGAGCGCCTTTTTGTAGTGCGAAAGTCGACCGGACTACGCTGGCGACTCCCATTCGTCGTCGAACCGCCGCATAATCGGCCTTTCGCTTGCGCCCGAGTCCGTTCACGCATGAGTTCCGCTCGCTATCGCCTCGCTCTCAACGGCTACGGTCGCATCGGTCGTTGCGTGTTGCGTGCCCTGCACGAGCGCGGTGCGGCGACCGAGCTCGCCATCGTCGCCCTCAACGACCTGGCCGACCGGCCCAGCCTCGAATACCTCACCCGCTTCGACTCCACCCATGGTCGCTTTCCGGGGCGGGTGGCGCTGGAGGGCGAGTGCCTGCGCATCGGCGATCAGGCCCTGGAGATCCGCCGCGAGGCGGAGCCCGAGCGGGTTGACTGGCGGGCGCTGGACGTCGATCTGGTGCTGGAATGCTCCGGTGCCTTCAGCACCCGTGCCGAGGCCGGGCGCTTTCTCGCCGCCGGCGCACCGCGGGTGCTGTTCTCCCAGCCCATGGTCAGCGAGACCGACGTCGACGCCACCGTGGTCTACGGGGTCAACCAGCAGGCCCTGCGCGGTGACGAGACGCTGGTCTCGAATGCGTCCTGCACCACCAATTGCAGCGTCCCGGTGCTGAAACTTTTGCACGAGACCCTGGGTCTGGAGTACGTCTCCATCACCACGATCCACTCGGCCATGAACGACCAGCCCGTGATCGACGCCTACCATGCCGAAGATCTGCGGCGGACGCGGTCGGCGTTCCAGTCGATCATCCCGGTGGCGACCGGCCTGGCGCGGGGCATCGAACGCCTGCTGCCCGAGCTCGGCGGGCGCATCCAGGCCCGCGCCGTGCGCGTCCCCACGGTCAACGTCTCCTGCCTGGACATCACCTGCATCGTCGGCCGCGACACCACGGCGCCGGCGCTCAATACCCTGTTGCGTGACGCCGCCCGGAGCGGTCCCCTGGCCGGTCTGATCGACTACACCGAATTGCCCCACGCCTCCTGCGATTTCAACCACGATCCCCATTCCGCCATCGTCGATGGCAGCCAGACCCGCGTTTCCGGCCCCCGGCTGGTCAATCTGCTGGTGTGGTTCGACAACGAATGGGGCTTCGCCAACCGCATGCTCGACGTCGCCGGCCATTGGCTGCGCATCGCCAAGCCCACCTGAAACAAGCACAACTAAGGGATTGCCTGTATGTCCGTGTTGAAAATGAGCGACCTCGATCTGAAGGGTAAGCGCGTCCTGATTCGCGAAGACCTCAACGTTCCGGTGAAGGAAGGCCAGATCAAGAGCGATGCCCGCCTGGTCGCCGCCCTGCCGACCCTCAAGCTGGCCCTGGAAAAGGGTGCCGCGGTGATCGTCTGCTCGCACCTGGGTCGTCCCACCGAGGGCGAGTTCAGCGAGGAAAACAGCCTGGCCCCGGTCGCGGCCTACCTGAGCAAGGCCCTGGGCCGCGAGGTGCCCCTGGTGAAGGACTACCTGGACGGCGTCCAGGTCGAGCCGGGTCAGCTGGTGCTGCTGGAGAACGTGCGCTTCAACGCGGGCGAGAAAAAGAACGCCGATGAGCTGGCGAAGAAATACGCCGCCCTGTGCGACATCTTCGTCATGGACGCCTTCGGCACCGCCCACCGCGCCGAGGGTTCGACCCATGGCGTGGCCAAGTTCGCCAAGGTCGCCGCGGCCGGTCCGCTGCTGGCCGCCGAACTGGACGCCCTGGGCAAGGCGCTGGGCAATCCCGCCCACCCGATGGCCGCCATCGTCGCCGGCTCCAAGGTCTCCACCAAGCTGGACGTGCTCAACTCCCTGGCGCAGATCTGCGACCAGCTGATCGTCGGCGGCGGCATCGCCAACACCTTCCTGGCCGCAGCCGGCTACAAGGTCGGCAAGTCGCTGTACGAAGCCGACCTGGTGGACACCGCCAAGGCCATTGCCGCCAAGGTCAGCGTGCCGCTGCCGGTGGACGTGGTGGTCGCCAAGGAATTCGCCGAGACCGCCGAAGCCGTCACCAAGTCGATCAACGACGTGGCCGACGACGACATGATCCTCGACATCGGCCCGGTCAGCGCCCAGCAATTCGCCGACCTGCTCAAGTCGGCCAAGACCATCCTCTGGAACGGACCGGTGGGCGTCTTCGAATTCGACCAGTTCGGCGAAGGCACCCGCACCCTGGCTCAGGCCATCGCCGACAGCGACGCCTTCTCCATCGCCGGGGGTGGCGACACCCTGGCCGCCATCGACAAGTACGGCATCGGCGAGAAGGTCTCCTATATCTCCACCGGTGGCGGCGCCTTCCTCGAATTCGTCGAGGGCAAGGTCCTGCCGGCCGTCGAAGTCCTCCAGCAACGCGCCCAGGAGTAATCGCCATGCGTACGCCGCTGCTCGTCTGTTCCGCTGTCCTGATGCTGGCCGGTTGTGCCGGTGGCAATGCCGACAAGGCCTGCGCGGTGTTCGCGCCGCCACCGGCGGCAGCCGCCACGCCCACGGCGCAGAATGGCGAGCGGGTCGATACGCTCAATGGCAACGCCAGCCGTCCTGCCAGCGGTTGCGCCCAGTGAAGGGGCGCACGCTCGCCCTCGGTCTGCTGGGCCTCGCCGTGCTGGCCGGCTGTGCCGGTCGCGGCGCGCAGCAGACCGGCGGCTGGACCCACTGGGTCTGCGATTCCAAGGCGGCCTTCGACTGGCGCTATGTGGATCGCAGCCAGTCCATCGTCGACCTCAAGCTGGAAGGCGATGGCCTGATCCGTCATCTCAACCGCGAACCGGCCACCGATGGCCAGTCCTATACCGACGGGCTGGTGGCTTTGCATATCCGCGGCGACCAGGGACTCGTCTACTGGATCGCCAACAACGACCTCATCGGCCGCGGCTGCCGGACGCCTTGAAGCGGCGAATGTCAGCTGAACCGATTAATCCAGGGCGGCCAGGGGTCGGCCGCTTGAACCCTGCCAGCCGCTCATGCAGGCTGGCGCCACCACCGCCTTTGTAGGGAGATAATCACCAATGGCACTCGTCAGCATGCGTCAGCTGCTGGATCACGCCGCCGAATTCGGCTATGGCGTTCCGGCCTTCAACGTCAACAACCTCGAGCAGATGCGCGCCATCATGGAAGCCGCCGACAAGACCGATTCGCCGGTCATCGTCCAGGCCTCAGCCGGTGCCCGCAAGTACGCCGGCGCTCCCTTCCTGCGTCACCTGATCCTGGCCGCGGTGGAAGAATTCCCGCACATCCCGGTGGTCATGCACCAGGACCACGGCACCAGCCCCGACGTCTGCCAGCGCTCCATTCAGCTGGGCTTCTCCTCGGTGATGATGGACGGCTCGCTGATGGCCGACGGCAAGACGCCGTCCGACTACGACTACAACGTGCGCGTCACCCAGCAGACCGTGGCCTTCGCCCATGCCTGCGGCGTGTCCGTGGAAGGCGAGCTGGGCTGCCTGGGCAGCCTGGAAACCGGCATGGCCGGTGAAGAAGACGGCGTGGGCGCCGAAGGCACCCTGGATCACAGCCAGCTGCTGACCGATCCGGAAGAAGCCGCCCAGTTCGTCAAGGCCACCAAGGTCGACGCCCTGGCCATCGCCATCGGCACCAGCCACGGCGCCTACAAGTTCACCAAGCCGCCGACCGGGGACACCCTGTCGATCCAGCGCATCAAGGAAATCCATGCGCGCATCCCGGACACCCACCTGGTCATGCACGGCTCCAGCTCGGTGCCCCAGGAGTGGCTGAAGATCATCAACGAGTACGGTGGCGACATCAAGGAAACCTACGGCGTGCCGGTCGAAGAGATCGTCGAAGGCATCAAGTACGGGGTCCGCAAGGTCAACATCGACACCGACCTGCGTCTGGCCTCCACCGGTGCCATCCGCGAGTTCATGGCCAAGAACCGTAGCGAGTTCGACCCGCGCAAGTACCTGGCCAAGACCGTGACCGCCATGCGCGACGTCTGCATCGCCCGTTACGAAGCCTTCGGCACCGCCGGCCAGGCCTCCAAGATCAAGCCGATCTCCCTGGACGCCATGTTCGAGCGCTATGCCCGCGGCGAGCTGGATCCCAAGGTCAACTGATCCCGCGCTGCAAGAAAAGGCCCCGTATGGGGCCTTTTTTTATGGCCCGCCGCAGGCTCAGGCGCTTTGTCGCAGCGACGCCTGATCGGCTTCGGCGGCCAGGCAGGCGCGGGCGAGGAGCAGCCAGAGACGCTGGTGCAGGGCGTTGAGCGCAGGCAGCAGCTCGGTGCTTTGGCGATAGACCGCGGAGAGGGAATCCTCGGCGAGGTCGAGCCGGGGGCAGTGGCGCTGCAGGTAGTCGCCCAGGCTGACCGTGGCGATGACGGGTGGTAGCGGCAGGTCGCAGGCCAGCCAGTCCGCCACCCGACGTCGATAGTCCTGCTTGGCGAATTCGCACAGGGCATTGATCTGGCTGGGGCCCTGCGGTCGCCGCTGCAGGGTGCGGTATTCCTTCACCAGCAGGCGCGCCTCGCGCAGGCGCTCCACGTCCGGATAGCGCTCGGCCAGGGTGAGCAGCAGCCGATAGAGCTCGACGGCCTGCTCCTGGCCAGGCAGACGCTGGGCCAGGGCCCGTTCGATGCGCTGCCGATAGAGCGGCGCCACGGCCAGCAACTGCTGGCGCGCGGCGGTCTGCCAGGTATCGATGGCCCGATACTCCTGCAGGTGCTCCGGGTTGAACGCCCCTTCGCCGTGAACGACGTGGGCCAACCCATGACTGTGCAGCTCTTCATAGAAGGCCAGCAGGCAGCGCCGCTGGCTTTGCTTTTCCGCTTCCTGCCAGGCGTCCGCGGTGCCGGCAGCCAGCAGCAGGATGCGTTCGCGGACAGTGTCTGCCTCGAGGGCGCGAGTGGTCCGCTCCAGCGGCAGGTGCAGGGGTAGCCAGGGACAATCGGGCCAGGCATGGCCACTCCAGCGCCGCAGGTCCGTGTCACTGTCCTGGTCCTGTTCCGGAACCCGCGTGGCCACCGTGGCCGCTGGCTCCGCCTCGGGCTGGCGGCCGGCCAGGCGATGGACCAGCAGGGTCAGGGCGCGGCCATGCGCATCGGGCTGCTCCAGCAGGGCACTGGCAGGGCGCCGGTCGTCCAGCAGTCCGGGGAGCGGATGCCGCTCGGCCCAGGCGATCCGCTGCCGATCCGCCGGATGACGACCCCAGTAGCGGCTGCTGGCGGCGGCCGGCGTGGGGGAGAGCGTCTGGCGAGCCAGCAGGGCCGCGTGCAACTCCAGCAGATTGCTGACCAGGCCCTGGGCCGCGGGTGCCGTCAGACTGCGCCGTCTGGCTTCACGCCAGGCCTGTTGGGCGAGGCGCGTCTGGCGCGCCGTTGTGCGAAACGCCGCGCTACCGCCCAGCAGGACCTGGTAATGATCGGCGCGGGCTTCCCGGCGCTGGCTGGCGGTGCGGGTGAGGCGCTGGCCGCTGGCAAAGAGCAGGCGGGCCCAGCCACGGGCGACATGGGCGAGGGTCCCCCGGGACGCCGCCTGGCCGAGGCGTTCCAGTTGCGCGAGGCAGGCATTGAGCAGGGCGCCCCCCAGACGATCCAGACCGCTCACCTGGTGCCCCAGCACATGGGCAAGGCTGGCCAGGTACTGATCGCGGGTGAGTGCCGTCATCAGCGGCAGACCCAGGCGCAGCGTCCGGGTCCTGACCGCGAAGCGGATGTCGACCTCCGCCGTCAGCAGCAGGCGCCGAGGCGGGCAGACCCCCATGGCCTGGCAGAGCGCTGCGATCAGCGAATGCAGCGCTGGCTCCTGGGCTGGCGTCAGCGGCCGTTCGGCAGCGGCTTCTGCGCCTCGGCCCGGGCGCGGCGCCAGAAAGCCCAGGGCGAGCCAGGCGCGCAGGCCGGCCAGCGGCAGGGCCAGGCCACAGGCGATGGCGAGATCCTGGTGCAGCAGGGTGATGAAGGCCGCCAGGGCACAGATCGCCAGCAGCAATCCGGCCAGGCCCGGCAGTAGATAGAGCAGGCTGAGTGTCAGGCCGAGGAACACGGCCGCCAGCAGGTGCAGGCGCTCACCGAGGGAAAAGCCCGGGCGCGGCAGGCCCGCTGCCTGCAACGCGGCCAGGCGCGCCTGCAGATCGAGGTCCTGGGCGACGGGGGTGGATTCCGGGCGCTCGACCAGATGGACATCCAGTCCCGTATCCCGCAGCCGCTCGACCCATTCATGGGCTTGCGCGCTGGCCAGATCCCGCTTGAGGATGCCCCTGGCCGGGGGCAGCAGGCGCTCCACCTGCTCCGGCGTCAGCTTGAGCTGATAGAGCAGGCTGATCCTCAGGGTGTCGGGGGAAACATCGTCGCGGCAGCTGCCGCTGAGCAGGAGATCGTAGCGAGCCATGGGCAATCCTTTGCGCAGTCGTCCGCCGGGGCGGCAGGTAGAAATCCAGAGCGGCTTTCTACCTCACTGCTGCAATCGCGTTGCGTGCATGGCTCTCAGTTGAGCGGCTCTGGGCCGCTCTGGCACGCCCTTCTGGCGGATTCGTGACCGATTACCGCTCCGCTGCGGTCAGGACCTCTTCCATCCAGGCCACCATGGCGGGGCCATCCATGCCCAGGCAGACCGTGACCAGCGGATTGCCGGACCAGCGCCCGTCCAGGTAGGCGCGCCCCTCGGGGGCGAAAAAGGTCTGGCCTTCCGCCAGGCCTTCGGTGCCGACGCTGAGGTGACCGCGAGCGGTGTGGAACAGCTCGGGGCGACGCAGATAGGCGAGGGCGCAGCTGTCGTGGGGATGGCAGCCGTCGATGTCCTTCACGCTGCGGTAGAAGTCCGCATAGAAGTCATAGCTGCGGGCGAGTACCTCGCCGAGGGCGCCCTGGCGCGCCGCGATGCGCTGCAGGCGGGGCGGATCGAGCACGGCGCGGTGGGTGGCATCCAGGCCGACCAAGGTCAGTGGCCAGGGAGCGGCGAAGACCCGTGCCGCGGCATGGGGATCGGAAAAGATGTTGGCTTCGGCTACTGGCGTGACGTTGCCCGGCTCGACGATGGCGCCGCCCATCACCACCACTTCGCGGACGCGCTGGGCGACCGTGGGATCCAGCGCCAGGGCGAGGGCCAGGTTGCCCAGCGGCCCGACCGCCACCAGGGTGATCTCGCCCGGTTGCAGGCGGGTCTGCTCGACGATGAAGCGCGCCGCATCCAGGGCGTGGGGTGTCTGGCTTGGCGCGGGCAGCTGCTGGTTGCCCAGGCCATCCTGGCCATGCACGTGCAGGGCGTGGTTGCCGGCCGGCTTGACCAGGGGTTCGGCCACCCCTGCCGCGACGGGCGTGTCCCGGCCGGCCAGCTCGGTGAGCAGCAGGGCGTTGCGGGTCGCCGTGGTGACCGGCACATTGCCGAAGGTGGTGGTCAGCCCAATCACCTCGAAGGCGGGATCGGCAAACAGCAGGGCGATGGCCTGGGCGTCGTCCACGCCAGGATCGGTATCGAAGATGATGGGAAGGGACAAGAGGCTTTCTCCGGCTCAGATCTCTTCCCAGGCTACCCGAGGGGCAGCGCCCCTTGCTAGCTGGGCAGGTCCAACTCGCCCAGCGCATCCGGCTGGTTGCGAAACGCCCGGGCGAAGACTTCGCGATTGCGGGCCATGAACAGCCCCAGGTCTTCGCACTGCTTCTCGGCAAGACCGGGTACGGCCTTGTCCAATACGCTGGCGAGCGACTCGGCCAGCTCCAACATCTTGTCGTGACGATCGGCTTCGGCTTTATCCATGAACAGGCGCTCCGGATCTCGGCTGCTGCGATACAACACTTCGACGGCCATGCGTCACCTCGTATTCTGTATCTGGTTATACATACAGTATTTGGCTTGTCGCGGGATTGCAAGGACTACCGCTCGGCGGTCAGCCTTCGGTCACTCATGGCAATTTGCCAATCGTTCGACATTTCCGCGTGTCTCCAGATTTGCCTCGGGAAACTTAAGCGCGGAAGCTGGTCTCTGAGTCTGGACCAAACGGGCATCACTGCCCGCCTTTATCCGGATCACCTCCGGCTCACGGAACGAGACCGCCAATGCCTGCCATCTTTATCCGTCCGCTTATTGCCGCGCTTGGCCCGTCTAGGTCGATCGAGGTGCGGGCGTGAGTTCGACCCTCATCATCCTGGCCATCACGGTCGCCAGCTTTCTGCTGGGGTTCCTGCGCGACCTGCTGATCGCCCGCCAATTCGGCGTGAGCTGGGAAGCCGACCTGATCTTTGTCGCGCTCATCCTGCCGGTGTTCTTCGAGAGCTTCTTCGGCCTCGCCCTGCGCGATGCCATGATTCCCTATCTGCAACGCATCCGCGACCGCTGCAACGCCCAGTACGAGCAGGTCGGTCGCTGGCTGTACTGGCGCATCGGCCTGTTCGGCCTGCTGTTGTCGGTGATCGGCGTCCTCGCCAGTCCCTGGCTGATGCATGCCCTGGCGCCGGGCTGGAGCGACGAGCAGGTCGAGACCGGCAAGCTGGTCTTCGCCGTCGGTACCCTGCTGATCTGCGTGCAGGCCGTCCTCTATTGCCAGGGCGCGCTGCTCAACCTCGATCGCATCTTCATTCTGCCGATGACCCGCACCCTGATGCTCAATCTGGGTGCCATCCTGGCCATCGTCATCCTGCAGCCGAGCGGTATCGCGCTGTTCACCGGCATGCTGCTGCCCCAGGTGCTGCTGATCGTCATCCAGCACCGCCGGCTGGGCTATCTCGGCCAGCGCTCGGTGGCCTTCGAGAAGCCCGAGGGCAGTCCCTTCGCCGTGACCTTCGCTCCCGTGCTGCTCGCCGCCGGCGCCCAGCAGGGTTGCATGCTGGCGGAGCGCTTCTTCGCCTCGCTGCTGGCGGAGGGCAACATCACCATGCTGTCCTTCTCCTACCGCATCGTGACCATTCCGCTGACGCTCTATGCGCTGTCCATCCTGGCGATGATCTTTCCCGAGCTGACCCGCAGCTGGAACGAGGGCAATGCCGACAAGTACAGCGCGCTGATGCGCAAGGCGCTGCTCGGCACCCTGCTGTTCCTGGTGCCGGCGGCCGTGGTGCTGTTCAGCTACTCCGAGCCGGTGGTCAAGGTGCTGCTGGAGCGCGGAGCCTTTGGCGCCGAGCAGAGCGCGGCGACCGCGACCCTGGTGGTGGCCTATGCCCTGGGCCTGCCCTGGATGGGACTGGCCCTGCTGTGGGGGCGTGCCCTGCTGTCGCAGCAACGCGCCCGCACCTTCCTCTACGCCACCCTGGCCAGCTCCTTCATCACTGTGGCCCTGGACGCTGTTGTCTATCGGCCATTCGGTGCCCAGGGACTGGCCTACTCCTTTACCACCGGAGCCTTCCTGCAGGCGGTGTTCATGGCGCTGGCGCTCTATCGCCACTCCCTGGCCGGCCTGCACCTGTCGCTGCTGCTGCGCTGGTTCAGCGCGGGCAGCGCGGTGGCCCTGCTGAGTTTCCTGTTGCCCAAGCCGGTCGGCCTGCTGGAGCTGATCGTCAGCGTCAGCGTGGCCATGCTGGGCTTCCTGGTGCTGTTGCTGGTCCTGGGCGAACGTGACCTGTTCCGCCGCGGCTATTGGGCGCGCGGTGACTCGGGCACGGGGCGCGCTGAACCGACGAGTTGAACGGCCGTCGCTGGACGGCAAGGAAAAAGGTGGCGATCTGCAGCCATTGGTCGCTATCTGTTACGAAGTCATGAATTTTTGATTTGGCTTCGAGTCGCACGGAAAGATTGATCCCAGTCAAAGAATTTCTGATGGAAGCTTTTTTCCATTTGCAAGAGATCGGACATGTAGTTGGGGTCGGCACTTCGCATGGTGGCTTTGCTCGCTACCGACATTCTCTTTGAAAGGAATCGATCCTATGTCCTCCCAATCCCCTGTCACCCGTATCGGCATCGTCGGTACCGGCATGATCTCGCGCTGCCTGGCCCGGCTCATCAGCCGTCACTATGACGACATGACCGTGACCCGCGTCCTGACCCGCCGGCCCATCGCCACGGTCACCGACTATCCGCTGACCGAGGCGCTCACCCAGTCGGTGGCGGATCTCATCGATCATTGCGACCTGCTGGTGGAGTGCAGCGGCGACCCCTACCACGGCACCGAGATCATCGAGCGCGCCTTCGAAGCCGGCATCAAGGTGGTCACCATCAATGCCGAACTGCAGGTGACGACCGGTTCCTACCTGGCCGGCAAGGGCTTCTTGACCGAGGCCGAGGGCGACCAGCCGGGTTCGCTGGCGGCGCTGCACGAAGAGGCCGTGCAGATGGGCTTCAAGCCGCTCGTCTATGGCAACATGAAGGGCTATCTGAACCACAACCCGACGCCGGAAGACATGGCCTACTGGTCCGCGCGCCAGGGTACCAGCGTCGACCAGACCACTTCCTTCACCGACGGCACCAAGGTGCAGATCGAGCAGGTGGTGGTCGGTAACAACTATGGCGCCACCATCACCCGCCAGGGTCTGGAAGGCCTGAATTCGACCAACCTGCAGGACAGCGCCAACATCCTCGCGCAGATGGCCGAGCAACTGGGCCAGCCCATCGTCGACTACGTGATCCCCAGCGGCTACTCCGCCGGTGGCGTCTTCGTGGTCGGGCGCCATGACGAAGACCAGGCCGGTGCCATCGAGTACTTCAAGCTGGGCAAGGGCCCGTACTACGTGCTGGTCCGCCCCTTCCACCTGTGCTCCCTGGAGGTCGGCAAGACCCTGAGACGCGTCATCGCCGGCGGCAAGATCCTGCTCAACAACTCCACCACGCCGACCCTGAGCGTGGCCGCCATCATGAAGAAGCCCATGGCGGCCGGCGACATCATCGAGCGCGGCATCGGTGGCTACAGCGTGCGCGGCGAGGCGGTCAAGATCGCCGAATGCCCGGATCACCTGCCGATCGGCCTGCTCAAGCACAGCGTGCTCAAGCGCGCCCTGGAGCCGGGTCAGATCGTCACCTTCGACGACGTCGAACTGACCCCCAGCCGCGCCCTGGACATCGTCCTGCAACAGCATCGCGAGGCGATCCATCGCCAGCTGCTGGAAACCCAGCTGAGCGAGTCGGCCTGGAACGCCAGCGCCGACCTGGCACCGGTCGCGCTGCCCAAGGCAGTGGGTGCAGTCCTGTCCTGATTTCGCCGAGGCGGAACGCGAAGGGGCCCTGAGGGCCCCTTTTTCATTGCCCGCCGCTGGCGGCGGCGCGGAGGCGGGCGACGGTCGCGGGGAGTTCGTCCATGTGCGCGATCAGCGCGGTCACGCCCAGCGCGCTCAGGGTCTCGCCATGGCTGGGCGGAATGTGGCTGGCGCCGGTAAAGCCGATGACGCGCATGCCGGCCGCCAGCGCCGCGCGCACGCCGGTGGCGCTGTCCTCGATCACCAGGCAACGCTCCGGCGCGACGCTCATCGTCCTGGCGGCCAGGAGGTAGACATCGGGTGCCGGCTTGGGCTGGGCCACCATGTCGGCGCTGAAGATATGGCCCGCCACCCGCTCGACCAGATCGGCCCGGCGGACCGAGGACTCGACGCTATGCCTGAGGCTGTTGGAGGCGACCGCCAGCGGCAGGTCGATGCTCTCCAGGGCACGCTTCACCCCGGGAATGGCTTCCACGCTGGTGGAGATCAGCGTTTCCGCCTGGGTGCGCAGGTCGCTGAACAGCGCGGGCGGCAGGGTGATGCCGAAGCGCTGCTCGACCAAGGCGAAGATGTCCCGGGTGGTCAGGCCAAAGGTCCCGTGCAGCAGGGCTTCGAGTTCGGCGCGCGGTGCATGGGCGGCCAGGCCGTCGAGGACGACGCGTTCGGCGAGGATTTCGCTGTCGACCAGCACGCCATCGCAATCGCTGATCAGCAGTTCCACAGGGGTGACGTTCATCGGTATTCCTTGCAGGGGGATTTCATGGTCGGGGCCGCGGGCCCGGGCCATTCGAAACGGCGGGAAAGAAGCGCGGAAGCAGGACTGGCGAGGGTTTGCGCCGCTGTCCGGGTGGTCGAAAACCGGCTCGACAGTACCTTGCATGGCGCGACAAATTACCTCTTGTCAAAAACGATTTCGGTCTCCGGAGGGTAATCGCTTTCCAGAAAAATATGGCGTAGAGTTCGAGAACTGTGTTTGCTTGGGTCGCCGTCGATCGTGACCTGAGGCGGTAGGCTTTCCGTCCACCCCTTGCTGCTCGATTCTTGTTACTCCTTGCAACTCAGTACCGGGTGCCTGGTCTATGCAACGCGCTGCCGCGCCAGCACCTGTCATAACAAACCCGTTATTCCAAGGAGCAACACCCGTCATGTCGAATCGTCAGAACGGCACCGTCAAATGGTTCAACGAAACCAAAGGCTACGGCTTCATTACTCCCGAGAGCGGTCCGGACGTGTTCGTTCACTTCCGCGCAATCGAAGGCAAAGGTTTCAAGACCCTGGCTGAAGGCCAGAAGGTCAGCTTCGAAGTCGTGCAAGGCCAGAAGGGCATGCAGGCAGAGCACGTGCAGGTCATCTGACACCTGACGTCGCCCGAAGCTCACGAAAAACCCCGGCCAGGCCGGGGTTTTTCGTTTATGGCGTGTCTCGCGGCGCGAAAGCCCGCTTCACTCGACGTTCTGCGCGCTCTTTTCCGGTTCTGCCGCCAGCGGCTTGACCCGGCGCCCGGTCTCCCGCGAGGCCTGCAGGAAGATCGCCGCCGCCAGCATCGAGAGCGCGCCGACGCAGAGAAAGGTCGCGCGAAAGGCGGACAGCACCTCGGTGTCGCCATAGTCGTCTTGGAAACCGCCCAGCAGGGCGGCCGCACAGGCCACGCCAAAGCTCATGGCCAGTTGCATCACCACCGACAGCAGGCTGTTGCCGCTGGCCGCCTGCTGGTCGTGCAGGTCGATGAGGGTAATGGTGTTCATGGCGGTGAACTGCATGGAATTCACCGCGCCGAGGATGCCGAGGTGGATGAGCAGCCAGACGAAGGGCGTCGAGGGACCGATCAGGGCGAGGCTGGCGATCAGGCAACCCAGCAGCAGGGTGTTGCCCACCAGCAGGCGGCGATAGCCGAGGCGTCCGATCAGCGGACCGGCGATGGGCTTGGCCAGCATCGCCGACAGCGCCAGGGGCATCATCAGCAGGCCGGCCTGGGTCGGCGAGTAGCCGAGGCCCACCTGGAACAGCAGCGGGATGAGAAAGGGCAGGGCGCCGCTACCGAGACGGGCGAAGAGATTGCCGAAGATGCCCACCGCGAAGCTGCGGATGCGAAACAGCTCGGCGGAGAACAGCGGCTGGTCGTGGTGCAGGGCGCGCAGCCAGTAGGCGACCATGCAGGCCATGCCGGCCATCAGCAGCAGCACCACCCGCACATGGGGCAGGTGCAATTCGCCGAGGCCTTCCAGGGCGATGCTGATGAGGATCATGGACGTGCCGAAGAGCAGGAAGCCCAGGCCGTCGAAGCGTTGCGGAAGGGGGCTGCGCAAATCCGGCAGCAGGCGGCGGGTGGCCAGGCAGCCGAGGATGCCCACTGGCAGGTTGATCAGGAAGATCCAGTGCCAGGACACGGCTTCCACCAGCCAGCCACCCAGGGCCGGGCCGGCCAGGGGGCCGATCAGGCCGGGAATGGTGATGAAGCTGAGGATGCGGACCAGCTCGCTGCGCGGATAGACGCGCAGGATCACCAGGCGTCCCACCGGCAGCATCAGCGAACCGCCGAGGCCCTGGATGACCCGGGCGGCGATCAGCAGGTTGAGGCTGGGCGCCAGGGCGCAGAGCAGCGAGCCGAAGGTGAAGAGGGCGATGGCGGTGAAGAAGACGCGGCGACTGCCGAAGCGATCGGAAATCCAGCCCGAGGCGGGAATCAGCAGCGCCACGGTGAGCAGATAGGCGATCACCACCCCCTGCATGCGCAGCGGATTCTCGCCGAGGTCGGCGGCCATGCGCGGCAGGGCGGTGTTGACGATGGTCGCGTCCAGCGACTGCATGAAGAAGGCCACGGCGATCAGCCAGGGAAGCCAGCGGGCCGTGGTGGTATCCAGGGTCGGGGAGGGCATGGGAGGTCCTTGTCGAGACAGCCGACTACCCGCTCTCTGACTGTCTGGCGGCGGCAGGGTGCCCCGCTCCTTCAGCGCGAGCGGGAATCTAGCAGCGCCTCGATCCGCTGGTCCTTCTCTGCCCAGAGCGTGCTGACCCACTGCTGGAAGCCTGCGCGAAATTCCGCATCTTCGCTGTAGTCACCCGCCCAGCGCGCCGGATCCAGAGGTCGCGCGCGAATATCGATGATAACGCGTTTGACCCGTCCGCAGAGCAGGTCCCAGAAGCCGGGCACGCGACCGTCCGGATAGACCAGGGTGACGTCCAGCAGGGTGTCCAGCTGCTCGCCCATGGCGGCGAGGACAAAGGCCATGCCGCCAGCCTTGGGCTTGAGCAGGTGGCGATAGGGCGACTGCTGCTCCGCATGCTTGGCGGCGGTGAAGCGGGTGCCTTCCAGGTAGTTGACGATGGTCACCGGCTGGCGGCGGAATTTCTCGCAGGCGCGGCGGGTGATGGCCAGGTCAGCGCCCTTGAGTTCCGGGCGGCGGGCCAGCTGGGCGCGGGTGTATCTCTTCATGAAGGGGTAGTCCAGCGCCCACCAGGCGAGCCCCAGGAAGGGTACCCAGATGAGCTCCTTCTTCAGGAAGAACTTGAAATAGGGCACCTTGCCGTTGAAGGTCTCGATGAGCGCAGGGATATCGACCCAGGACTGGTGATTGCAGATGACCAGGTAGGAGCTGTCACGGCTGAGCGCCTCGGTGCCGCGGATGTCCCAGACGGTGGGGGTGAGGCGGGCGAAGATGGCCTTGTTGATCTCGGCCCAGGTCTCGGCGATGGCGGTGACCACCCGGGAACAGAAGTCGCGCAGCGCGACAAGGGGCAGTAGCTTGATCAGGGCGAATACCAGTAGCGGACCGATCATGACCAGGGTGTTCAACAGGAGCAGCGCAGAGACGGTGATACCGGTCAGGAGGTGCATGGATTCTCTCGTCTAGAACTTGGGGCGATAGTCTTTGGCGCGACATAGCATTTTGCGATCATCCGCCTCTGGATGGCTGCTGCCGATCCGCTGCGAAGTGAACGCCATGCTCAAAAAGGTTACCAGTGCCGAGGTCTGCCTCGGCATGTACATCCACAAATTCGAAGGCAGCTGGATCGACCATCCGTTCTGGAAGGCGCGCTTCCTGCTGCATGAGCCACGCGACCTGCAGAAGATCCAGGACAGCGCGGTGACCGCGGTGTGGATCGATATCGCCAAGGGCCTGGATTGCCGGTCCCCGAGCGAGTGCTCATCCGCCCAGCAACCGGCGGCGGTCCCTGAGCCCGTTGCCGCGCCGGTCGCTGCCCCCGCGGCGCTCCCCGCTGCCGCTCCGACCCCGGAGACGGGCACCGCACCGGTCGCCGCCATCAGTTGTCCGCAGGAAATGGCACAGGCGTCGGCGGTGAGCGCCCACGCCAAGCAGGAGGTGGCGCGGCTGTTCCAGGACGTGCGCCTGGGCCAGGCCATCGAGCTGAGCGAAGTGGCGACCGTGGTCGAGCAGATCTCGGCGTCGGTGTTGCGGCACCCCACGGCACTGATCAGCCTGACGCGGCTGCGCACGGCCGACGAGTATACCTACATCCATTCGGTGTCGGTCTGCGCCCTGATGACGGCGGTGGCGCGGCAGATGGGCCTGCCGGCGGAGCAGGTGTTGCTGGCCGGTCAGGCCGGTCTGCTGCACGACGTGGGCAAGATGCGCACCCCCGTCGAGGTGCTCAACAAGCCGGGCCGGCTGACCGAGGCCGAATTCGCCGTGATGCGGCGGCATCCCGAGGAAGGCATCGCCCTGCTGCAGCAATGGGACGCGTCCGCGGAGGTCATCGACGTCTGCCTGCACCATCACGAGAAATTCGATGGCAGCGGCTATCCCCATGGCCTGGCCGGTACCCAGATCAGTCTGCTGTCGCGCATCGCCGCGGTCTGCGACGTCTATGACGCCGTCTCCTCGACCCGGCCCTACAAGACCGCCTGGAGTCCGGCCGAGGCGATCCGGCGCATGGCGGAGTGGAAGGGGCACTTCGATCCCCGGGTGTTCCAGGCCTTCGTCAAGACGCTGGGCATCTATCCGATCGGCTCCCTGGTGCGACTGAGCAACGAGCAGCTGGCGGTGGTGGTCGAGCAGCACCCAGACAGCCTGCTGACGCCGCGGGTGCGGGTGTTCTTTTCCGCGCGTTCGCGCACGCCACTGCCGCAGCGGCTGCTGGATCTCGCCCGGCCGCCCGCCGACGAACGCATCGTGCGGCGGGAGGATCCGCAGGAGTGGGGCTTTCGCAATCTGGAGCGGCTCTGGCAGCAGGCCTAGCGCCGGCTCAGGGGCGGGTGGCCTGCAGCGAGGGCCGCTCGCCGGTACGGGCGTACCAGGCGGCGATGCGCGGGCAGTCGCTGCGCCAGGCCCAGGTGGGAATGCGGAAGTCCAGATAGCCGAGCAGGCAGGCCATGCCCAGGCTGGCCACGTCGAATTCGCCCTCCAGTTCGGCGATTGCCTCGCGCTCGAAGTAGTCCAGCGCCCGGGCGATCTTTTCCTGCTGGTTGTCCAGCCAGAGCTTCCACTGCATGCCCGGTGGGCGCATGAAGCTCTCGTAGCGGATCTGCACCGCGGCTTCCATCATGGCGTCACACAGCGAGGCCAGGGTCAGGCGCCGCCAGCGCTCCGGGCCCTGCCGCGGGATCAGCGGGGTGCGCGTGTGCAGGGTATCCAGGTAGTCGAGGATGACGCGGCTGTCGTGCAGGCAGGTGCCATCGGCCAGGCGCAGGGCGGGAATCTTGCCGGCGGGGTTGGTATCGAGGACGTCGCGATTGGGGTTGAGCGGCGTCTGCTGGACGATTTCCACCTCCACCTGCTCGATCAGGTCCGTCTCGTGGAGCATCACCACGACTTTGCGACCGAAGGGCGAGGCGGGAGTGTGGTACAGGATCATGGACATGGGCCGGGCTCTCCAGAAGGCAGGACTGCATTCGCTTGTGGCGAATCCCTGCACTGTAAGCCCTAGGCCGGCCCGGGTAAAAGATGGCCTTGGTCGTAGGTGGCCGGATCAGGCCAGGCCGGGCAGCTCGACGTATACCCCCAGCCCGCGTCCTTGCAGGCCTTCGCCCAGGTGCAGGCTGCCGCCATGGATTTCGACGATGCGCTTGACGATGGGCAGCCCCAGGCCGCTGCCGACGTTCTGGCCAGCGCTCTCGCTGCGGTAGAAACGGGTGAAGATCACCGCCCGTTCTTCCGGACTGACCCCGGGGCCGCTGTCGCAGACGTCGATACGTACCTGTCCGGGTACCTCCTCGACGACCCGGACCAGCACCTGGCCGCCGCTGGGGGTATAGCGGATGGCGTTGCCGACCAGGTTGGTGAGCAGCACGCCCAGCCAGGTGGGAATACCCGACAGCTTGACCTCCTGATCCTCCAGTACCAGGTCGATGTTCTTCTCGATGGCCAGAGGCGCAAGTTCCGACAGGGTATCCGCCGCCAGCCGGCCGAGATGGACGGGGACGAACTGCTCCTGCAGGGCGCCGCTGTCCAGCCGCGCCAGGAGCAGGATCTGCTCCATCAGCTGGCTGATGCGTTCGGCGCTGCGACGCACCTGCACCAGGCCGCGGGCATGGGCCTGGGGATCGCTGGACCGCAGGGCGACCTGGGTATGGGTCAGCAGACTGGCGAGGGGGGTGCGGATCTCGTGGGCGGCGTCGCTGGTCAGCCGGCGCTCCGCCTCCAGGGCCCCGTCCAGGCGTTCCAGCAGGGCGTTGATCTCCTCCACCAGGACCGCGGCTTCCAGCGGCACCCGGCTCAGCGGCAACGGCTCCAGGCGCTGGGCGGAGCGCTGCTTGATCTGCGCGGCCAGCTGGCGCAGGGGCTCCAGACCGCGGGTGACGCCGAACCAGATGAGAGCGGCCAGCACCGGCAGGGCCAGGGCCAGGGGAAACAGCGAGCCGAGCAGCAGCAGGTTGGTGGCGCCGCGGCGATCGGCCAGGTTTTCGTAGATCCAGATGCGTCCCTCGCCGCTGCTCAGCCGCAGCACGCGCCAGTGCTGCCCCTCGGCCAGCAGGCTGCTGAAGCCGGGCGGCTGGTCGGCTAGGCCGGCCGGCGGCGCCGGGGTGCCGAGGCGCTGGTCGCCGGCCTGCAGGAGATAGCCCAGGGCGTTGCGCCGCTTGAACAGCGGCAGGTCGGCGATGGCCGTGCGGCTGCGCTCCAGGGCCCGGGCCGCGGGCGGCAGACTGTGGTCACCGCCTTCGCCCAGGGTGGCCAGGTGCAGGGCGGCCGAGCCGAAGTCGAGCATGTCCTCGTCGGCCAGGCGATTCACCTGGCGCAGGACCAGCTGGTAGGTCACCAGGGCGGCGATCAGCCAGCAGGCGAAGATGCCGCACAGCAGCAGCGTCAGCAGCCGCCGGCGCAGCGAGACGGCCGGGCCGTCGGTCATGGAGTCGGCCGCTCGGGCTGGTCGATGCCGTAGCCGATGCCGCGCACGGTGCGGATCAGGCTGGTGCCGAGCTTGCGCCTGAGGTGATGGATATGGACTTCGATGGCGTTGCTCTCGACGTCACCGTCCCAGCCATAGAGCGCCTGCTCCAGGCGATTGCGCGAGAGCACCTTGCCCATGTTTTCCAGCAGCAGGCGCAGCAGGGCGTATTCCCGCGGTGCCAGCTCCACCGGCTGGCCGGCCAGGGTCACCCGGTGGGTCGCCGGATCGACCCGCAGCTCGTTGTGCTCCAGTTGCGGCAGCGCCCGGCCGGCGCTGCGGCGGGTGAGGGCGCGGACCCGGGCGAGCAGTTCGTCCAGGTCGAAGGGTTTGGTCAGGTAGTCGTCGGCGCCGGTGTCCAGGCCGGTGACCCGGTCGGTGACCTTGTCGCGGGCGGTGAGGATCAGCACCGGGGTGGCGTCGCCGCGCTTGCGCAGCGCGGCCAGGACCTCGAGTCCCGAGCGGCGGGGCAGGCCGATGTCGAGCACCACCAGATCGAAGGGATCGGTTTCCAGCGCAGCCTGGGCGGCCTGGCCATCGGTCACCCAGTCGACGGTATCGCCTTCCAAGGCCAGGCCAGCGCGGATGCCGTCGCCCAGCAGCATGTCGTCTTCGGCCAGTAGTATTCTCATCGGATTTTCCCAGGCGGTTGAGCGGTTTTACCGCTCCGGGCCGGCCTCGGCAAGAGCGGTGACCATCTCCAGGATGGTCAGCCTCCAGCCTAGGCCAGGGCGCTTAAGGCCGGATTAACACGGCTCAGGGACGCTGGGCGCTGACCCGCCAGATCGTATTGCCGACATCGTCGGCCACCAGCAGGCCGCCGTGGCCATCGTTGACCACCCCGACCGGACGTCCCTGGGCCTCTTCCTTGCCATTGAGGAAACCGGTCAGCAGGTCGCGCGGCGCGCCGCTGGGCTTGCCGTTCTGGAAGGGCACGAAGACGACCTTGTAGCCGCTCTTGGGATCGCGATTCCAGGAGCCGTGCTGGCCGACGAACATGCCCTGGCGAAACGCCGTCGGCAACTCGCTGTCGGCGCTCGCGAAGGCCAGACCCAGGGAGGCGGTGTGGGTACCCAGGGCGTAGTCCGGGGTCAGCGCCTTGGCCACCAGATCCGGGCGGGGCGGCTGTACCCGGCTGTCCACGGTCTTGCCCCAGTAGCTGTAGGGCCAGCCATAGAAGCCGCCGTCCTGCACCGAGGTGGCATAGTCCGGCACGAGGTCGCTGCCGATCTCGTCGCGTTCGTTGACCACCGTCCACAGTTTGCCGGTGGTGGGCTCCCAGTCCAGCCCATTGGGGTTGCGCAGGCCGGTGGCGAACAGGCGTTTCTGGCCGCTGGCGCGATCCAGCTCCCAGATGGCGGCGCGGCCTTCCTCGATATCCAGGCCGTTTTCGCCGACGTTGCTGTTGGAGCCCACGGTGAGATAGAGCTTCTTGCCGTCGCGACTGGCGATGACGTTCTTGGTCCAGTGGTGATTGATGCCCGCCGGCAGCTCGGTGACCGTCACCGGCTGGCCTTCCAGGCGAGTCGCACCGGGGCGATAGGAGAAGCGCACCAGGGCATCGGCATTGGCGACATAGAAGTCCTCGCCCACCAGCACCATGCCGAACGGCGAATGCAGCTGTTCGGCGAAGACGGTGCGGGTCTCGGCGACGCCATCGCCGTCGGCATCGCGCAACAGGGTGATGCGGTCGGCGCTGGGCACCCCGGCGCCGGCCTTCTTCATGAACAGACCCGCGATCCAGTTCTTGATCCCGGGAAAGCCCTCGCGCTTGGGCGCATTGCTTTCCGCCACCAGCACATCGCCATTGGGCAGCACATAGAGCCAGCGCGGATGGTCCAGGCCGCGGGCGAGGGCCTGGACCTGGGTGCCGGGCGCGGCAGTGGGCTTGCCGCCTTCGGGCCAGCCGACCGCCGGGGCCACGTTGATGGTCGGCAGCAGTGTCTTGTGGGGTTCCGGCAGGGTCGGCGTCGGCCCATAGCCAGCTTCGCGCTGCAGGCGCGCGGTCTCGCCGCAGCCGAGCAGGGTCACGGCGGCCAGGGTCAGGGCCAGGGTACGCAAGGGATAGGGCGTGCTCAGGGGCATGGCAGGGCTCTCGCGAGGGGCTCGCAGGATAGAGCCCGGCTGCCGGCGAACGTTCCGGGGCCGGCCCCATGGCCATCTTGGGCATCTGTGCAGTCCGGTTTTGAAAATGACTCTTTTTACCCTGTCAGTCTTTTTGAGTGCTCGGGCGCCGCGCTCGTTCTTTCACGGATACGGAAAGTCCTGCCGATTCAAGGTGTTAGCGAGACTGCGCCGAGGTCTGCGGAAAAGCGCCGGCTATCTGACGTAAATCAAAGCGTAACCATCTGTTTTTGAACGAAAAAATTCACTAAAGCTGGCGCAGCTGACGCCGATAGCTGCCCCAACAATGACGACGAAGTCGCACCCAGTGGCGCCGCAAGCGGACGCGGCCGCCTGAACTCGCCTACGCCAGAACCCGCTAGCTTGCGGGGGCGGGGAGTCTTTCTTTTCACAGGTGCAGTCATGCAATCCCTTACCCGGCGCTTGCGCCAGTTTTCCCTGCGGCTGGCCGGTACCCTGGCCCTGAGCAGCGCACTCCTGGGTTCGGCCCAGGCGATCGACCTGGTCGGTCTCAACTTCTCCGGTGCCGGCTTCGCCAGCCAGGTGCTACCCGGCCTCAACAACCGCAACTACATCTTTCCCAGCGAACAGCACTTCAAGGACTGGAGCGCCAAGGGCATCAAGCTGGTGCGCTTTCCGATCATCTGGGAGCGCATCCAGCCCAACCTGAATTCGATGCTGGATCCGGACTATGGCGCCCTGGTCACCCAGACGCTGAATTACGCCCAGAAGTATGGCGTCAAGGTGATCCTCGACCTGCACAACTATGCGCGCTATCGCGGCGAGGTGATCGGCGCCGGCAAGGTCACCTACTTCAACTACTGGGACGTGACCTATCGCCTGGCCTTCCGCTTCGGCAAGCACCCGGCGCTTTTCGGTTACGACATCATGAACGAGCCCCACGACGCCGTGGCCTTCTGGCCGACCGCCGCCCAGCACGGCATCAACGGCATCCGTACCGTGGACAGCGTCCATCCCATCATCGTCGAGGGCAACGGCTGGTCCAGCGCCGCGCGCTGGCCGCAGTGGAACGATCCGCTGCTGGCGCTCAAGGACCCGGCCAACAAGCTGATCTTTTCCGCCCACGTCTATTTCGACAATGACGGTGGCGGCCAGTACGCCAGCAAGGACATGAGCGGCTTCGACCCCATGGTCGGGGTGAATCGCGTCAAGCCCTTCGTCGACTGGCTGAAGAAGAACGGCAAGCAGGGCTACATCGGCGAATTCGGCGTGCCGGACGACGATCCGCGCTGGCTGGTGGCCATGGACAACATGCTGGCCTATCTCAAGCAGCACTGCATTCCGGCCAGCTACTGGGCCGCCGGTCCCGGCTGGGGCAACTACAACCTGGCGGTGGAACCCATCAACGGCGTGGATCGACCCCAGTGGGCGACCCTGAAGAAGTACGTCGACAGCAGCAGCTGCGCGAGCATCGGTCCCAAATAAGCCCGGCCAGCGATGGCGGTCCCCGGGGTCGGCAGGCTACCCTTGCCTTTTAACCGTGCCAGCCCCGAGGACCTCTCATGAGCCAGATTCCCGCCGACCTGCGTTATGCCGCCAGCCACGAATGGGCCCGTCTGGAAGCCGACGGTAGCGTGACCGTCGGCATTTCCGACCATGCCCAGGAAGCCCTGGGCGATGTGGTCTTCATCGAACTGCCGGAAGTCGGCAAGACCCTCGCCGCCGGTGACCAGGCCGGGGTGGTGGAATCGGTGAAGGCGGCCTCGGACATCTATGCCCCGGTGGGCGGCGAGGTGATCGCCGTCAACGAGGCCCTGGCCGACGCCCCCGAGCAGGTCAATGGCGAGCCCTATGGCGCCTGGTTCTTCAAGCTCAAGCCGCAGGATGCGGCCGAGCTGGACAAGCTGCTCGACGCCGACGGCTATCGCGCCGCCAGCGAGAGCTGAGGCGCCATTCGCCGCCCGGATCCCGGGCAAAAAAGAACCCCGCGCGGCGTGGCCGGCGGGGTTCTTTTTTTGCCTGGCCCTTACTGGGTCAGGATACGCATGGCGAGATCGCTGTCGCTGGCCTTGAGGCCCGGCTCGGCGGCGCGCATGTCGCGCAGCGCGGCTTCCAGGTAGGGGCCACGGATCTGGCCGTTGCTGGCCAGGTAGGAGCTGGCGTCGTCCTGGGTGGCGGCGACGATCTTGTGGTCGTCACGGCTGGTGGTATAGAACGAGCCCGAGGTCGCCCCAAGGGTCGCGGCATGCCGCCAGAACCGGGCATCCGCGTTGGCGGCGGTGGTCGCGGCCAGCAGCGGCAGGCCGATCAGGGAAACCAGAGCAAGCTTCTTCAGGCGCATGGATGAGATCTCCTTCTTGAGGTTTCCTATAGAGAGCTCGGACGTCCTTCGAGTTCTAGCGCCCTGTGCCGGCTTCTTCGCCGGCGCTTAGTGCTGGATCATGCTGTGGATGCGCTCCGCCAGGGCATCAATGTCGAAGGGCTTGATCAGCATGTCCATGTTCTCGCCGAGGAATTCGCCGCGCACCTTGGCGTTCTTGGCATAGCCGGTGATGAACAGCACCTTGAGCTCGGGGCGCCGACCACGGGCGATCTCGGCGAGCTGGCGGCCGTTCATGCCGGGCAGGCCGACGTCGCTGATGAGCAGGTCCAGCCGCTGATCGCTCTCGATGATCGGCAGGGCGCCATCGGCATCGCTCGCCTCCAGCGCGGTGTAGCCCAGCTCCGCGAGCACCTCCAGCACGATCATGCGCACCGCGTATTCGTCCTCCACCACCAGCACGGTCTGGCCGGCCTCGGCGCGGGGCGCGACCTTGAGCGTCGGCTGATCGGTGGCGGTCGCCGCCACCTCCGGATGGCGCGGCAGATAGAGACTGATGGTGGTGCCCTGGCCCTGTTCGGTGTCGATGCGCGCGGTGCCGCCGGACTGCTTGACGAAGCCGTAGATCATCGACAGGCCGAGCCCCGTGCCCTGGCCGGCCGGCTTTGTGGTGAAGAAGGGTTCGAAGGCCTTGGCCTTGACCTCCGGTGGCATGCCGGTGCCGGTGTCGGCCACGCTCAGGCACACATAGTCGCCCGGGGTCAGGGATTCGCGTGCCGCCGCCTCGGCGTCGAGGCTGAGGTTGGCGGTGGCGATGCACAGCTCGCCGCCGGCGGGCATGGCGTCGCGGCCATTGATGACCAGGTTGAGCAGGGCGTTTTCCAGCTGGTGGGTATCGCTGTGGGCCAGCCAGGCGACCGCTGCCAGATCCAGGCGCAGGGCGACGTTTTCGCCCACGGTGCGCACCAGCAGGTCCTGCAGCGAGCCCACCAGCTGGTGGACGTCCACCGGCTGCGGGTCCAGGGTCTGGCGGCGGGCGAAGGCCAGCAGCCGGTGGGTGAGGGCGGCGGCACGGTCGGCCGAATTGACCGCGGCGTTGATGTAGCGATCCAGGTCCTGGGTGCGGCCGTTGGCGATGCGCATACGGATCAGGTCGAGGGCGCCGACGATGCCGGTGAGCATGTTGTTGAAGTCGTGGGCGATGCCGCCGGTGAGCTGGCCGATGGCTTCCATCTTCTGCGACTGGCGCAGGGCTTCCTCGGTGCGCTCGCGTTCGTAGATCTCGGCGATCAGCCGCGCATGGCTGCGCCCAAGTTCCTGGGTGCGTTCGGCGATGCGCTGTTCCAGCTGGTCGGTGGTCTGCCGTGCCTCGGTGACGTCCACGCCACAGCCCACCAGGCCATGGAATTCGCCGTCGAGCTCCAGGCGCGGCGTGCCCTCCAGGCGTAGCCAGCGCCATTCGCCCTGGGCATTGCACACCCGCACCTCCGCGCGCAGGGCGCTGTGGGTGGCGACGGCCTGCTTGAAGGCGCCCTCGAAGGCCGGGCATTCGCTGTCCGGCAGCAGGGCGCTCCAGCCCTGGTCGTGCAGATCGGCGTCGTGCAGATCGAATTCGCTGGCGAAGCGCTGGTTGACGAATTGCAGCTGGCCGTCGGCGTCGCAGGCCCAGATCAGTACCGGGGCGCTGTCGGCCATGAGCCGGAAACGGCCCTCGCTCTCGCGCTGGGCGTCCTGGGAGCGCTGCCGGCATATGGCCGACCAGAGCCGGTCGGTGACGTCGCGCAGAAACTGCACCTCGCCTTCCGTCCACAACCGGGCGCGCTGGTCATGGGCGACGAACAGCGCGCGCAGGCGGCCGTCTTCATAGAGCGGGATGTCCACCAGCGCTGCGATCTCCAGATCGAGCAGGCGCTGCGCATTGGCCTGGGCGCGCGGGTCCTGGCTGACGTCGTCGATCACCAGGGGCGCTTCGCCCTCCTGGCTGCTCAGGCTGTCGGGGGCGAGCAGCGGATAGGCCAGGGCCTGGTCGAAGTGGCCATTGGGCGTCCACATCTGGTGCGGGACGAAGGTGCCGCGACTCTCGTCCAGACGGGCATAGCCGACCCGGCGCAGGCCCAGTCGGGTACCCACCAGTTCCAGGGCCGCGGCCACCCCGGCGCTTTCCGGGTCGCCTTCGCGCAGGCGGTCGCCCAGTTCGATGAGGGCGTGCTGGCGGGCTTCGGCGGCGCGGCGCTCCTCGATCTGCCGGCGCAGCTGGCGATTGGTCTCGCTGATGCGATCGGCGTCATGGCGTTCGCGGGTGATGTCGCGGGCGATGCCCACCAGCCGCCGCTGGCCGCCGGGCTCCAGGCGTTCGCGGCCGCGGATGCTCAGCCACACCGGTTCGCCCTGGCGCGGACTGCGCACGCGAAAGGTCAGCCGCAGGTCATAGGCATTGCCGCCGCCCTGGATGGCCGCGCTGACATAGGCCCGCACCCGGGGCGCGTCGGCGGGGTGCAGGGCGCGCAGCAGCGCCGCGCCGCGCAGGGTGCAGCGGCGCTCCGTGGCGCCGACCAGATGGGCGAGGCGCGAATCCCAGCTGATCAGATCGCGGTCGATGTCATAGTCCCAGACGCCCAGGTCGGCCACGTCCATGGCCAGGGCTATGCGCTGCTCGGCCAGGCGCAGGGCGTCGGCTGCGGCGGTGCGCTCGATGACGATGCGGATGCGCTCGGCCACCTCGCGTACCAGGGCGACGTCGCCGATGGTCCAGTGGCGGGGCGTGTCGGCATAGAGGAACAGCAGACCCACCAGCTGTTCTTCGGCGAGCAGGGGCACCACCAGGCCGGCGCGCACGCCATGGTCCACCAGCTGGGTGCGCATCTCGCCCAGCCGGCTGTCCTGGGTGCTGTCTTCCACGCTGACGATGATGCCGCGGCGCAGTTCCTCCACCGCCGAGGTGTGCCAGTGCGCCAGGCTGGGCAGGTTGAGTCGGTGGGTTCGGCCCTGTTCGAGCCAGTCGCTGTCGATGGTCAGGCTGCCGTCGCGGCCGACCCGGGCATAGCCGATGCGCTGCACGGCGAGCAGGTGGCCGAGGCTGTCGCCCAGCACCGAGGCGACTTCGCCGGTATGGGTCACGCCATGCAGCAGGTCGCCCAGTTCGAGCAGGAAGCGCTGGCGATCATGGCTGCGGATGCGTTCGCTGAGTTCGACGAAGGTGCAGATGGCACCCTGGACCTCGCCGTCGCGCCAGAGCGGCTGGGCGCGCCATTCCACCGGCAGCAGACTGCCGTCCTCGCGCAGCAGGGCGTCGGCGGACAGGTGCAGGGTGGCGCCTTCGCTGGCGGCGCGCTGCAGGGCCCGGGCGCCATCCTCGCTGCGGGCGGAGCTGAGCCGGGTGTCGAGGCGCTCGCCGAGGATGTCGCGGTCCTCGGGCAGGCCGAGCATCTGCCGGAAGGCGCGGTTGCAGAGGGTGGCGCGGCCCTGGCGATCCAGGGCGCAGAAGCCCTCGTGGGTCGATTCGAGCAGCAGGTGGGCGAAGGCCTCGCTTTCCCGCAGCGCCGTTTCCGCCCGCTTGCGGCTGTCGATGTCCTGGGCCACGCCCACCCAGTGCTCGATCTCGCCGCTGGCATTGGTGAAGGGCATGGTGCGGGTTTCGAACCAGCGATAGTGACCCTCGGCATCGCGCAGCTGCAATTCCAGGCTGCCGGCGACGCGTTGCTCGCGCACCTCGCGCCAGCGCCGCAACAGCTGCGGACGCTGCTCGGGATGGATGGCGCCGGCCCAGAGATCGGGGTCGGCGACCACGCTGGCCGGACTCAGGCCGCTGTATTCGTACCAGTAGCGATTGGCGTATTCGAAGCTGCCATCTGGCCGCGCGAACCAGATGATCTGCGGATTGACGTCCATCAGCGCGCGGTAATGGGTTTCGTCGAGGGTGCTGTGCCGCGCCGGCGAGGCCGCCTGCAGCCGCGTCTCGAATAGGCGCAGCACCTGGCGCGCCAGGCGTTCGAGGCCGCTCAGGCGTGCGGCGTTCAGCTCGCGCGGTTGCCAGTCGAGCACGCAGAGGGTGCCGAGAAAGACGCCTTCGGCCGTCCGCAGCGGGGCGCCGGCATAGAATCTCAGCCCGGCCGGATCGGTCACCAGGGGATTGTCGGTAAAGCGCGGATCCTGGCTCAAATCCTCGATCTGCCGCGCTTCCCGAGCGTCGTGCAGGTGCTGGCAGAAGGACAGCGCCAGGGGAATTTCCGCCACGCCCAGGCCGCGTTCGGCGATGAACAGCTGCTGCTCCTCGCCAAGCAGGTTGACCGCGGCGATGGGCGTCTCGCAGAGGGTGGCCGCCAGTTCCACCAGGTCGTCGAGGGCCGGCTCCGGCTGGCCGTCGAGCAGGCCGCAGGTGGCCAGGAGCGCCTGGCGGCGACGGCGCTGCTCGGCGTCCTCGGCACCCACGGCAGGGTTCACGACGGTTGTCTGCACGGCTGGCTATCCTTGTTCCGCTCGCGGGCTGCTGGACCTAACGTTCGCTCTGAGGCGTGACGCGCAGGACTTCTTCCACGGTGGTGAAGCCGGCGGCGATCTTTTGCGCACCGGACAGCCGCAGGCTGCGCATGCCTTCCTTGAACGCCTGCCGCCGCAGCGCGGTGATGTCGGTATCCGCCGTCACCAGTTCGCGCAGACTATCGGAGAGGGTGAGGATTTCGTATACCCCGGCACGACCGCGATAGCCGGTGTCACGACATTCCGGGCAACCCACCGGCTGCATGGCGCCGGTGGGCAGTGGGGCGTTCCACGGCTTGGTCAGTTCCTGCCAGGCGGCCGGGTCCAGTTCGGTGGGCGTCTTGCAGGCCGGGCAGAGGGTCCGCACCAGCCGCTGGGCCATGACCCCGAGCACCGTGGCGCGGATCAGGTAGTAGGGCACGCCGAGTTCGATCAGGCGGCTCACCGAGCTGGGGGCATCGTTGGTGTGCAGGGTGGAGAGCACCAGGTGACCGGTCAGGGCCGCCTGGATGGCCATCTCGGCGGTTTCCAGGTCGCGGATCTCGCCGATCATGATGATGTCGGGATCCTGTCGCATCAGCGCCCTGACGCCACTGGCGAAGGTCACCTCGATGTTGGGCTGCACCTGCATCTGGTTGAAGGCGTCCTCCACCATCTCGATGGGATCTTCGATGGTGCAGACGTTGACCTCGGGCGTGGCCAGCTGCTTGAGGGTGGTGTACAGCGTGGTGGTCTTGCCCGAACCGGTAGGACCGGTGACCAGGATGATGCCGTTGGGTTGCCCGGTCATGCCGGCCCAGCGGCGCAGGTCGTCGGCGGAAAAGCCGAGCTGGTCGAAGCTCTTGAGCAGCACGTCCGGGTCGAAGATCCGCATCACCAGCTTTTCGCCAAAGGCGGTGGGCATGGTCGACAGGCGCAGTTCGACTTCCTTCTCGCCGGCCATGCGCGTCTTGATCCGGCCGTCCTGGGGCTTGCGCTTCTCGGCGACGTTCATGCGGCCGAGGTTCTTGATCCGGCTGACCACCGCCAGGGTGACCTGGGCCGGGAACTGGTAGACGGTGTGCAGCACCCCGTCGATGCGAAAGCGCACCGCGCCCTGCTCGCGACGCGGCTCGACGTGGATGTCGCTGGCGCGCTGCTGGAAGGCGTACTGGAACAGCCAGTCGACGATGTTGACGATGTGGGCGTCGTTGGCATCCGGCTCGCCATCTGCAGCGCCGAGATTGACCAGCTGCTCGAAGTTTCCGACGCCGCTGGTCTTCTGCTCCACCGCCGAGGCGCCGGTGACCGAGCGCGCCAGGCGAAAGAATTCCTGGGTATAGCGCGTGATGTCCGCGGGGCTGGCCACCACGCGCTTGATCGGCCGCTGCAGCACATGGGTGAGGTTGCTTTCCCAGCTGTGCACGAAGGGCTGGGCGCTGGCCACGGTCACCTCCTCCGGGCTCACTGCCACGGCGAGGATCTTGTTGCGCTGGGCGAAGGCATAGGACATCAGCGGGGTGACCGAGGCCACGTCCACCTTGAGCGGATCGATGCGATAGAAGGGCTGGCCCGAATACTCGGCGAGCCAGCGGGTGAGACTGTCCAGATCCAGCTTGCGCCCCGGGCGACTGAGGTCGTCCACGCTCTGCGCCGCCAGGAACTCCAGCGGATGCTGCTGCGGATTGGCCGAGCCGCGGCGTAGAAGCAGGCACTGTTCGGCGGTCTGCTGGTCGATCCGCTGCTGGCTGACCAGCTCGCGCAGGATGTCGCCCAGGTCGAGCCAACGATCAGCGGAAGGGGAAGCTATGGCGGACATCTGGACTCCTTGAAAAGGTGGTCGCACTCGGGGTGGCGCCCGGTGCCTGACCGGGGACGACCCGCCTGCGCTACCCGCCAGGTTGGTCGCCTCCTCCAGCATAGCGATTTTGTATTAAGGAATCGCTCGCGGCCTTGTGCCATCAGGATGGACGGCCGGATGCGCCAGGCGTTCCCGCCATTCGGCGGCTCAGGCTAGGGCTTTCCAGGGCGCCAGGCCATGGACCAGGCGCGCCTGCTCGGCCACCCCGGCGAGATCGCCATGGGCGCTCAGCGGCGCCAGCTTGCCCAGTTCGCCATACAGCCGATCGGCTTCGGGCAGGTCCAGGGCGCCCCGCGCCAGGTGCAGCCAGACCTGCATGCGCTCCAGGCGCGGCAGCTGCTGCTCGATCAGCTCCGGTTCGGTGATGGCGCGTAGCAGCGGCAGCTCGGCCGCTTCCAAGGCCAGGAAGCGCGGCAGCCACTGGCCCAGGGGCGTCGCGCCCTGACGTTCGCCACGGCCGGTGCGGCCCTGGGTCCAGGCGCGCTCGTGCAGCCAGCGCGCGGCGCGCAGGGAGAACAGGCCCCAGCGCGGCTGCTCCAGTTCGGCGGCGAAGCGCTGCGGTGCCTGGCGGCGGGCTTCCTCGTCGTCCTGGCCGATGGCGGCCAGCGGGCGCCAGTCGGCGAGCAGCTCGTCGAGGGTCTGGCGCAGGTCGCGGCTGGTGGCCCGCGGAGCGGCCTGGCCAAGGCTGCCGAGCAGGGCGCGCAGGTCGATCAGCTGGTGCACCCAGTCCACCAGCAGGCGCCAGTGGCCATTCCAGCGATACTGTTCGGCTAGGCGCTGGCTGCCGGCCAGCAGGTGTCCGCCGAGGCGGGCGACGGCCTCGTCCAGCGGCGTCTCGGCGTCGAGTTCCGGCGCAGAGAGGTAGAGGGTGTAGCTCGCCGCATCGTGCAGGCGATAACCGCGCTCGGCCTTGCTGATGTCGCAGGGCATCAGCGGGAATTCGGCGGCCAGTTGCTCGGCCAGTTCCAGCAGCGCGGCCGGTTCGCCTTGGCGCAATTCCAGCTCGACCTCGGCGATGGCCTCGCGCTGGTCGCCGGCACGCACCTCGCCCTGGTCGAGGGCGACTTCGATGATGGTTCGGGCCTTGCCCCGGCCCCAGGCGATCTCCGCGGCGTCGCGAACGAAATCGGTGTCGAACACCGGCTGCAGGCGGCGCAGGTCCAGGTCGGCCAGTTCCGCCGGCCAGCAGCTGTCGTCGAACAGCGCGGTGTCCAGGGTGGCATCGGCCAGCGGCCATTCCCACTCGTTGCGCTCGGACAGCCCGGCCAGGCTCTGGCCGCGACTCTTGAGCGTCTGGATGAAACGCTCGCCATCACGCCGCACACGCAGGGCGACCTTGGCGTGGGCCAGGTCGCGGGTGTCGGTGTCGTAGTAGCAGTTGGAAAGCTCGTGGCGCTGCCAGCCGTCCT
This sequence comes from Pseudomonas sp. JUb52, assembly GCF_004341115.1. Lineage (NCBI taxonomy): Bacteria > Pseudomonadati > Pseudomonadota > Gammaproteobacteria > Pseudomonadales > Pseudomonadaceae > Pseudomonas > Pseudomonas sp. JUb52. The sequence continues at coordinate 172,818 of NZ_SLYS01000004.1, read as the reverse complement.
TGCAACGCTTCTTCAGCAGCGGATGATCGCGAAGGGCGTCGAGGGTGGCCGCACTGGCGCGCAGCTTGATTTCGGTTTCTTTGGCCATTGGAGGATCCTGGCGCCGGAAGAGAACGGTCCGGCTCCGTGCCGAGCGCGTCATGACGACGGACGGCGAGAACGTGGGCGCTAGTTTAGCCCGTCCCGCACCCCTGGCGCATGAAGGTTTCATCGCGCGGCGGATGGCGCCATGATGGAGGCGTGACCAGGAGACCCCGCATGACCCTGCCCGCGCTGAAAGCTCTGTTCTCAACCCTGATCGCCGAAAGCTCGGTGAGCTGCACCCAGCCGGCCCTGGACCAGTCCAACGTTGGCGTCATCGCCCGCCTGAGCGACTGGTTCGGCGCCCTGGGCTTCGCCTGCGAGACCCAGGAGGTAGCACCCGGCAAGTTCAACCTGATCGCCACCCTGGGCAGCGGGCCGGGCGGTCTGGTGCTGGCCGGCCATACCGATACCGTACCCTATGACGCCGCCCTCTGGCAGGCCGATCCCCTGCGTCTGCGCGACGCCGATGATCGCTGGTACGGCCTGGGCAGTTGCGACATGAAGGGCTTCTTCGCGCTGATCCTCGAAGCCGTGCGCGACCTAGACCGGCAACAGTTGCGCCAGCCGCTGATCGTGCTGGCCACCTGCGACGAGGAATCCTCCATGGACGGCGCCCGGGTGCTGGCCGAAGCCGGTCGCCCCCTGGGGCGCGCCGCGGTGATCGGCGAACCGACCGGATTGCGGCCGATCCGCCTGCACAAGGGCATCCTCATGGAGCGCATCGACATCCTCGGCCAGAGCGGCCACTCCTCCGATCCGAGCCTGGGCCACAGCGCCCTGGACGCCATGCAGGCGGTGATGGGGGAGCTGCTCGACCTGCGCGCCCAGTGGCAGCGCGAATACCGCAATCCGCTGTTCCTGGTGCCCCACCCGACCCTCAACCTGGGCTGCATCCATGGCGGCGACAATCCCAACCGCATCTGCGGCCAGTGCGCCCTGGAATTCGACCTGCGCCCGCTGCCGGGCATGCAGCCCGAGGCCCTGCGCCAGGCCATCCGCGGGCGGCTGCTGCCGGTCGCCGAACGCTTCGGGGTGCGGATCGACTACCAGCCGCTGTTTCCCGCCGTGCCGCCCTTCGAGCAGCCCGCCGAGGCCGAACTGGTGCGCCTGGCCGAGCGGCTCACCGGTCATAGCGCCGAGGCCGTGGCCTTCGCCACCGAGGCGCCCTATCTGCAGGCGATCACCCAGGAGGTGCTGGTGCTTGGCCCCGGCGACATCAGCTGCGCGCACCAGCCCGAGGAGCACCTGGCGCTGGCGCGGATCGCGCCTACCGTCGAGCTGCTGCAGCAGCTGATCGGCCACTACTGCCTGGGCGCGGCCGCAGCGGTCCGATGAACAGACCCGCGCGTCCGGCGTGACTTTTTGTAAACTCCAGACGGTCTACTGAGGCTGTCTGCCCATCCGCTCCCTGTCGAGGAACCCCCGTGCTGCGACGACGCTGAACGCCCTGCCTGCCCTCGTTCACCCTCCCGCCTATCCTCCTAGGGTCTTCGTCTCGATGCACGAATACGTCAACTGGCTCCGCCACGCCTCGCCCTATATCAACGCCCACCGCGACGCCACCTTCGTCGTCATGCTGCCCGGTGACGGCGTCGCCCACCCCAACTTCGGAAATATCGTCCACGACCTGGTGCTGCTGCACAGCCTGGGTGTGCGCCTGGTGCTGGTGCACGGCTCCCGTCCGCAGATCGAATCGCGCCTGGCCGCGCGTGGCATCGAGCCGCGCTTCTACAACGACCTGCGCATCACCGACGGCCCGACCCTGGAAGCGGTGATCGATGCCGTCGGCAGCCTGCGCAGCGCCATCGAGGCGCGCCTGTCCATGGACATGGCCGCCTCGCCCATGCAGGGCTCGCGGCTGCGCGTCGCCAGCGGCAATCTGGTCACCGCACGCCCGGTCGGGGTGCAGGATGGCGTCGACTTCCACCACACCGGCGAAGTCCGCCGCATCGACCGCCGCGGCATCGGCCGCCTGCTCGACGAGCGCACCATCGTGCTGCTCTCGCCACTGGGCTATTCCCCCACCGGCGAGACCTTCAACCTGGCCTGCGAAGACGTCGCCATGCGCGCCGCCATCGATCTGGGCGCCGACAAGCTGGTGCTCTACGGCGCCGAACCGGGCCTGCTGGACGAACACGGCGCCCTGATCCGCGAGATCGGCCCGCAGCAGATCCCCACCCATCTGGCGCGCCTGGGCAGCTCCTACCAGGCCGAACTGCTCGACGCCGCCGCCCAGGCCACCCGCGGTGGCGTACGTCGCTGCCACATCGTCGGCTACGCCGAGGATGGCGCCCTGCTCACCGAACTCTTCACCCGCGCCGGCAGCGGCACCCTGGTGGCCCAGGAACCCTTCGAGACCCTGCGCGAGGCGACCATCGCCGACGTCGGCGGCCTGATGGAGCTGATCCGCCCGCTGGAAGAACAGGGCATCCTGGTGCGCCGTTCCCGCGAGGTGCTGGAGCGCGAGATCGAGCAATTCAGCATCGTCGAACGCGAAGGCCTGATCATCGCCTGCGCGGCGCTCTATCCCATCGCCGACTCGGCGGCGGGCGAGCTGGCGTGCCTCGCGGTCAATCCCGACTACCGCCACGGCGGTCGCGGCGACGCCCTGCTGGCCCGCATCGAACAACGCGCCCGCGAGCGCGGCCTGAGCACCCTGTTCGTGCTCACCACCAAGACCGCCCACTGGTTCCGCGAACGCGGCTTCGAACCCAGCAGCGTGGAGCGGCTCCCTGCGGCGCGGGCATCGCTGTACAACTTCCAGCGCAATTCGAAGATCTTCGAGAAGGGCTTGTAGGCGTGCGCCCGTAGGTTGGGCTGAGACGGCTGCATCGTCGAAGCCAATACCGCCAAGCCCCACCGTCATCGCGGCCAGTCCCAACCGAAACCGCTGCAAGGCGGAGCTCGCCCTTCCTGCATCGATGCCGGAAGGCGCCCTCATCAACCATCGATTCGCCCGCTGGCGCCTGGAGACGTAGCGTGGAAAACCGCGCAGCGTTTTCCACTAATGGGCTCCGTTGCTCAGTGGACAAGGCTTCGCCGTTGTCCACGCTACGGGCTACGGGTTGTTCACAGCTCTTCCACCAAAACTTTCAGTCTTGCGAATCGCCCCGTTCAGCAGGGCGAACGCCAGCGTCGTGGAGTGGGTCGAGCCGCATGGATGCGGCGAGAGGTCCAGTGGGCCATGGACGGCCCATCTGGACCGAGCCCGGAACGGCGCTGGCGTGAGCGGACCCGGAGCGCAGCGTAGGGCCGGATGGTCGGGGCAAGCGGTGTTGGTTACTTTTGCGGCGATTGGCAAAAGTGACTCGCCCGAGGGGGCGAAACAAGATCCACCAGCAGAACACGATAATCAGCTAGGGCACCAACAAGCTCTTTGGCACTGCAACGTTGGGCTTCGACGATGAAACCGTCTCAACCCAACCTACGTATCTACACCCCAATCGTCGCCAGAATGCTCGCCTGATAGGCCGCCACGAAGGTATCGAAATCCCCCTGGGGCGCCGCCTCGATCTCCGCCTGCTCTTCCAGCGACTGGCGTGCCATCTGGGCATAGCAGGCCTGCTCGCCGGCGCTCAGCGGGTGGCTGGTGAAATAGGCCGCATGGGCCTCGCTCTGGCGCAAACCGAAGTCGGCGAAGCTCTCGCCGCGTTCGCGTAGCTCCTGCAGCACCCGCGCCGAGGGGGTGAGGCGGACGTCGGCGACCTTCTGCCGCTGCACCGCCACTGCCTGACGATGGGCGTCGCCGCCCAGGCTGGCGTCCAGGGTCTCGGCGCAGCGCTCGATCTGGTCGAGCATCTCCGCCGCCCAGTCGATCATGGTCACCGAGGCGCCATGGCGCTGCAGGCGCAGGCCCGGCTTGCGGCCTTCGCGCACCACGCTGGCGAAGTTGTCGGTGCATTCGCTGCACTCGCCGTTGAGCGGTGGGCTGCCTTCCAGGGCGCAATAGAGCAGGAAGGCGTCGAGGAACAGCGCGGCGGTGGTATCGATGCCCAGCGGCAGGAAGGGATCAATGTCCAGGCAGCGCACCTCGATGTACTGCACGCCGCGCGCCATCAGCGCCTGCACCGGCCGCTCGCCGCTGCGGGTGACGCGCTTCGGACGGATGGTGGCGTAGTACTCGTTCTCGATCTGCAGGATGTTGGTGTTGAGCTGCACCCACTCGCCGTTCTGGTGCGTGCCGATCTCCGCATAGGGCGGGTAGGGCGTACCCACCGCGCGTCTCAGGCTCTCGGTATAGGTGGTCAGATCGTTGTAGTCCGGCGTCAGGCTGGCCTGGGCGTTGCTCTGATAGCCCAGGTCGCTCATGCGCAGGCTGGTGGCATGGGGCAGGTACAGGGTCCGCTCGTCGAGGGTCTGCAACCGATGTGGCCGACCCCGCAGGAAGCCTGCGTCCAGCGCCGGCGAGGCGCCGAACAGGTACATCAGCAGCCAGCTGTAGCGGCGGAAGTTGCGGATCAGGGCGATGTAGCGCGCCGACTGGTAGTCGCGGGCATCGCGGGCGTCACCTTCCTGCTGGCGCAGGAGTTCCCAGGCCGCTTCCGGCAGCGAGAAGTTGTAGTGGATGCCGGCGATGCACTGCATGGTGCGGCTGTAGCGCAGGGCCAGGCCGCGGCGGTAGACGTGCTTGAGCCGGCCGATGTTGGAGCTGCCGTAGTCGGCGATGGGGATCTCGTCCTCCGCCGGCAGCGCGCAGGGCATGGAGCCGCTCCAGAGGCGCTCGCCGTCGAGTTCGGCGACCGCGGCGCGGTGCACCCGATCCAGCGCGTCCAGCACCTCGGGCGTGCGGGTACCGGTGGGGGTGATGAATTCGAGCAGGGCCTCGGAGTAGTCCGTGGTGATCTGCGGATGGGTCAGGGCCGAGCCCAGCGCCCGGGGATGGGGGCGGCGGGACAGCTGGCCACGGGTGTCCACCCGCAGGGTCTCGCGCTCGATGCCGTGCAGGCATTCGGCGAGAAGGGTGGGATCAGCGCCGAGCAGGGCCAGGCGGCGGGACAGGATATCGCTCAAGTTGACTTCCTATGGCGGTACTCGCCCCAGGCAGGGTAGAAGAAACCGACTGAAATGAGGGTTGCCGGCCAGGGCCGACGCGGGGGCAGCAGTCACTGCTGCGGTCCGGGTTCAAGCCTCAGACCGCAACCCGCTCAGTTGTCTCCCAGCGTAGCTCAGGCGACGGCAAAGGGCGATATGCGCCGCTTCGCTGCCGCCCGCTCTGGCCGGTCACAGACAGGCGAAGGTCGCCTGGGCCAGGGCGATCAGCTTGTCGCCCTGATGCACCTGGGCTTCCAGCACATGGGTCTTGCGGCCCGGGTGGATCACCCGGGCGCGGCAGACCAGTTCGCCGTCGCTCACGCCACGCACGTAGTTGACCTTGCATTCCAGGGTCACGCTGCCGGCCTGGCCATCGAACAGGCTGTGGCTGGCCTGCCCCAGGGTGGTGTCGATCAGCGAGAAGATGGCACCGCCGTGCAGCTTGCCGTGCAGGTTGATGAGCGTGTCCTGCACGCTCATGCGCACCTCGGACTCGCCACCCTCGGCCTTGTGGATGGTCATGCCCAGCAGGGTGCTGAAGGCGCTGTCTTTGCCTGCGAGAGAACCGCTCATGCCTATTTCCTCAGTTGCTTGGCGTTGGCGAACAGGGACGCCATGGCATTGTTGGCCGGCGCGGCCTGGGTCTGGCGCGGGGCGCCCTTGTCGGTGCGCGGCTTGCCACCGTTGCCGCGGGCCTGGCCGCCGGGCTTGCCGTCGACCTTCTCGCCGGGGGTGTCGCCCATGCGCATGGACAGTCCCACGCGATTGCGCGGCACGTCCACCTCCATCACCTTGACCTTGACGATGTCGCCCGCCTTGACCACCTCGTAGGGATCCTTGACGAACTTCTCCGACAGCGCGCTGATGTGTACCAGGCCGTCCTGGTGCACGCCGATGTCGACGAAGGCCCCGAAGTTGGTGACGTTGGTGATGACGCCCTCCAGCACCATGCCGGGCTTGAGGTCGGAAAGCTTTTCCACGCCGTCCTGGAACACCGCGGTCTTGAACTCCGGACGCGGATCGCGCCCCGGCTTGTCCAGTTCCTGGAGGATGTCGGTCACCGTCGGCAGGCCAAAGCTCTCATCGGTGAACTTCTTGGGATCCAGACGCTTGAGAAAGGCCGAATCGCCGATCAGCGAGCGGATGTCGCGACCGGTGTCGGCGGCGATGCGCTGCACCAGCGGATAGGTCTCCGGGTGAACGGCCGAGGCGTCCAGCGGATTGGCGCCGCTCATCACGCGCAGGAAGCCGGCGGCCTGCTCGAAGGTCTTGTCGCCCAGGCGCGGCACCTTCTTCAGGGCCTCGCGGGTGGCGAAGGCGCCGTTGGCATCGCGGAATTGCACGATGTTCTGCGCCAGGGTGGCGTTGAGCCCGGAGATCCGCGCCAGCAGGGCGGCGGAGGCGGTATTCACGTCCACGCCCACGGCGTTCACGCAGTCTTCCACCACGGCGTCCAGGCTGCGCGCCAGCTTGAGCTGGGAGACGTCGTGCTGGTACTGGCCGACGCCGATGGACTTGGGCTCGATCTTCACCAGCTCGGCCAGCGGATCCTGCAGGCGGCGGGCGATGGACACGGCGCCACGCAGGGAGACGTCCAGCTCGGGAAATTCCCGGGCGGCCAGTTCCGAGGCGGAATACACCGAGGCGCCGGCTTCGCTGACCATCACCTTGGTCAGGCCGAGTCCCGGGTACTTGCTGATCAGTTCGCCGGCCAGCTTGTCGGTCTCGCGGCTGGCGGTACCGTTGCCGATGGCGATCAGGTCCACGCCATGCTTGGTGCAGAGCACGCCGAGGGTGGCCAGGGTCTGGTCCCACTGATTGCGCGGCGCATGGGGATAGACGGTGTCGGTGGCCAGCAGCTTGCCGGTGGCGTCCACTACGGCGACCTTGCAGCCGGTACGCAGACCCGGGTCCAGCGCCAGGGTGGTGCGCGGACCGGCCGGCGCGGCCAGCAGCAGGTCGTGCAGGTTGCGGGCAAAGACCGCGATGGCCTCTTCCTCGGCCTTTTCGCGCAACTCGCCGAGCAGGTCGGTTTCCAGGGAGGTATAGAGCTTGACCCTCCAGGTCCAGCGCACCACCTCGGAAAGCCACTTGTCCGCGGCGCGGCCCTGGTTCTTCAGCTCGAAATGCGCGGCGATCAGGCCTTCGCAGGGATGGGCGATGCCCGGGCCTTCTTCGCCGAGCTTGAGCGCGGCGCTGAGGATGCCCTCGTTGCGGCCACGGAAGATCGCCAGGGCGCGGTGCGAGGGTACTGCCTTGAAGGGCTCGTCATGCTCGAAGTAGTCGCTGAACTTGGCGCCTTCGGTCTCCTTGCTGGGTACCAGGCGTGCGCTGAGGATGGCGTCCTGCTGCAGGACGCCGCGCAGCCGCGCCAGCAGGTCGGCGTCCTCGGCGAAGCGCTCCATGAGGATGTACTTGGCGCCTTCCAGGGCGGCCTTGACGTCCGCCACGCCTTTGTCCGCGTCGACATAGCCGGCGGCTTCGGACTCCGGGGTCAGGGTCGGATCCTGCAGCAGCGCCTCCGCCAGCGGGCCGAGGCCGGCTTCCAGGGCGATCTGGCCCTTGGTGCGGCGCTTCTGCTTGTAGGGCAGATAGAGGTCTTCCAGGCGGGTCTTGGTGTCGGCCAGGTTGATCTCGCGGGCCAGCTCGGGGGTCAGCTTGCCCTGCTCCTCGATGGAGGCCAGCACCGCGCCGCGGCGCTCTTCCAGCTCGCGCAGATAGCGCAGCCGCTCTTCGAGATGACGCAGCTGGGTGTCGTCCAGGCTGCCGGTGACTTCCTTGCGGTAACGGGCGATGAAGGGCACGGTCGACCCTTCGTCGAGCAGGGCCACGGCGGCGGCGACCTGTTGCGGGCGGGCGCCGAGCTCTTCGGCGATGCGGCTATTGATATCCATCGGGCTACCTGGCTTGCACGAGAAAAAGCGGGCGGCAGTATACCCGAGCCCGCCAGAGCCCTGCCTCCCATGCCGGCACCGCCGCCCCAGAGTGGGCAAAATCTGCTAACAATGGCCCAATGCCGCGGTCGGATGGCCTACGGCATAATCCAGTGCTAGATCACAAGGAGACATTATGAGCACCCCCGCTGCCCCGGAAGGTGAAAAGATCCTGGTCGTCGACGACGACGCCCGGCTACGCCGCCTCTTGGAGCGTTTCCTGGCCGAACAGGGTTATCGCGTGCGCACCGTCGAGAGCGCCGAACAGATGGACCGCCTGCTGGCGCGCGAGGTCTTCAACCTGGTCGTGCTGGACCTGATGATGCCCGGCGAAGACGGCCTGTCCGCCTGCGGCCGGCTGCGCGAGAGCGGCAACCGCATCCCCATCATCATGCTGACCGCCAAGGGCGACGAAGGCAGCCGCATCCAGGGCCTCGACCAGGGCGCTGACGACTACCTGGCCAAGCCCTTCAACCCGCTGGAGCTGGTGGCCCGCATCAAGGCCGTGCTGCGCCGTCAGGCGCCGGTGGTGCCAGGCGCCCCCGCCGGGACCGACGAGGTGGTGACCTTTGGCGACTACGCCCTGCACCTGGCTACTCGCGAACTCAAGCGCGGCGAAGAGACCCACATGCTCACCACCGGCGAATTCGCCGTGCTCAAGGCGCTGGTCGACCATGCCCGCGAGCCGCTGACCCGCGACAAGCTGATGAATCTGGCTCGCGGTCGCGAGTGGGACGCCCTGGAGCGTTCCATCGACGTGCAGATCTCGCGCCTGCGTCGGATGATCGAACCCGATCCGTCCAAGCCGCGCTATATCCAGACGGTCTGGGGCGTGGGCTACGTCTTCGTGCCGGACGGCGCCGGCAAGTAAGCTCTCACCGCCACACTTAGGTGTCGACGATACAGAGCGTGTTCAAAGTCTTGCGAGCTAGAGTCAAACGAGGCGAAAAGACCTGAGGAAGCGGAGTTTACAAAGCGTAAATGAGCATTCCGACCGGGCTGGCGACCCAGGGTCTTTTCAACGCTGTTTGGACGACGCGCAGCTGACTTTGAATAGGCTCAGGCGAACAGCCCCTGATGCACGCCGACGAGCAGGAAGATCCCCAGCAGCGCGCGATAGATGATGAAGGGCCAGGTCGAGAAGCGCTCCAGAAAACGCATCAGGCCCCAGATCGCGGCAAAGGCCGACAGGCTCGCTACCAGCAAACCCACCAGCAGCAGCGACCAGGCTTCGGCCGGGATGTGTGCGTGCCAGAGCACCACCAGTTCCTTGAGTCCGGCCAGGGCGATGGCCGGCAGACCCAGCAGGAAGGAGAAGCGCGCGGCTTCTTCGCGACGCAGATTGAGGAACATGGCGGCGGTCAGGGTCGAGCCCGAGCGGGACACGCCCGGAATCAGCGCCCCGACCTGGGCGATCCCCACGATCAGCGCATCGCGCAGGCGCATCTGCGAGATGTCTCTGTTGTGTCGGCAGATCCGCTCCGCCAGCGCCAGCAGCGCGGCCATGGCCAGGCAGGCGTAGCCGATGACGCTGAGGCCCCGCAACGGCGAGCCACAGGCATTGAGCAGGGGCGCCAGCAGCAGACCGGCGATGCAGATGGGAATGGTCGCCAGTACGATCATCACCGCCAGCAGGAAGTCCGGGCTGTTGAAGTCGCGCTGGCGCACGGCGGCAAGACTGCCGCGTGTCACGCCGCTGACATCACGCCAGAAATAGCTGATCACCGCCGCCAGAGCAGCCATCTGCATCGCGGCGGAAAACGCCGAGCCGGGATCGTGCCAGCCGAGCAGGGCAGGGACCACTCGCATGTGCGCCGTGGACGAAATGGGAAGCAGCTCGGTGATACCCTGCACCACGCCGAGAAAGGCAATCTGTGCGTAGCTGAGCGAGGCGAAGCCGATGTCCAGGCCAGTCTGGCAGATGTCGGACACGAGAGAACTCCAGGTTGAAGGGAAGAAATGGACAAGCAAATGTATCCGAATGTGTCCGTGTCGGGTGGCCTATCTGGACCCTGCAATCCTGGAGGTTGTGATGGCTTTCGCGCCGTTTCGCGCGGAAATCCTGACCAATGAAGGCGCCCAGCTGGTTTCCCCAGAGTTTCTTCGCCCGTTCGCTGTGGATGGTCCTGCTCGCGGTGCTGTTTTCCAAGGCGCTGACCCTGGTCTATCTGCTGCTCAACGAAGACGTACTGGTCGATCGGCAGTACAGCCATGGTGCGGCCTTGACGTTGCGCGCCTACTGGGCCACCCCGGAAGCCGAGCGACCGCGCATCGCCCAGGCCGCCGGTCTGCGCTACGAGTCACCCGAGACCGTGCCGGCTGGCGAATACCACTGGCCCTATAGCGAGATCTTCGAGCGCCAGATGAAGCAGGAGCTGGGCGAGGAGACCGAGGTGCGGGTACGGGTCCAGCATGGCCCGGCCATGTGGGTCCTGGCGCCAAGTCTGGGACCGAACTGGATCAAGATCCCGCTCATGGCCCATCCCCTGCGCGGCCAGCACATCTGGAGCGTACTTGGCTGGTTTTTCGCCATCGGACTGCTGTCTACCGGCGCCGCCTGGGTCTTCGTCCGGCAACTCAACCAGCCCCTGCGCCGCTTGGTGCATGCGGCGCGCGAACTGGGCAAGGGCCGTAGCGTACGCCTGCCGGAAACCGATGCGCCCAGCGAGATTCAGGACGTCTACCATGCCTTCAACCAGATGGCCGAAGACGTGGAGCAGGCCGGTCGTGAGCGCGAACTCATGTTGGCCGGGGTCTCCCATGACCTGCGCACGCCCTTGACCCGCCTGCGCCTGGCCGTGGAGCTGATGCCGCCCGCCGAGCGTGAAGAGGCCGAAGACATGATCCGCGACATCGAGGACATGAACGCCATCCTCGATCAGTTCCTCGCCTTCGTCCGCGATGGTCGTGACGAGCCTCAGGAGCTCACCAACATCAACGAACTGGCCCGTCAGGTGGTGGCACCCTACAATCAGGAGGAGGAGCGGGTGCGCCTGATGCTGGACGTCCTGCCGCCCTTGCCGGTGCGGCGCATCTCCTTCAAGCGACTGCTGACCAATCTGGTGGAAAACGCCTTGCGCCACGGCGGTGGTGGGACCATCGAGGTGGTCGGGCAGGTAGCCGGTTCTGCCACCGCGCCCTATGTCGCCCTGAGTGTCAGGGATCGCGGTCCCGGCATCGATCCCAAGGACCTGCAGGACATCTTCAATCCCTTCACCCGCGGCAACCGTGCCCGCACCGTCAGCGGCTCCGGGCTTGGCCTGGCGATCGTCAAGCGCATCGCCGCCCAGCACGGCGGCAGCGCCGAACTGCGCAATCGCGAAGGTGGTGGCGTCGAAGCTCGGGTACTCCTGCCGCTGGGCCTGCTGCTACCTCGTAGCGCCAGCTGACGCCGGATGCTGCTTCTGCACCCTGTAGGAGCGGCCGCATCGGCGGACCGCCATGGCCGCGATCAGTGGGTAGGTTGGGCTGAGCGTTAGCTAAGCCCGACACCCCGCGCCCAAATTCCTCTACCCCTTGCCCTTGGTCCGCGTCAGTCCAGGCTCGGCGTTCTTTTCCAGGTACTCAATGATGATCCCGGCCACGTCCTTGCCGGTGGTCTGCTCGATGCCTTCCAGGCCAGGCGAGGAGTTGACTTCCATCACCAGCGGCCCGTGGTTGGATCTCAGGATATCCACCCCGGCCACGCTCAGGCCCATGGCCTTGGCCGCACGCAGTGCGGTCATGCGCTCTTCGGGGGTGATCTTGATCAGGCTGGCGGTGCCGCCACGATGCAGATTCGAGCGGAACTCACCCGGCGCCGCCTGGCGCTTCATCGCGGCGATCACCTTGTCGCCGACCACGAAGCAGCGAATGTCCGCGCCGCCCGCTTCGCGGATGTATTCCTGCACCATGATGTTCTGCTTGAGCCCCATGAAGGCTTCGATCACCGACTCGGCCGCCTTCTCGGTCTCGCACAGCACCACGCCGATGCCCTGGGTGCCTTCCAGTACCTTGATCACCAGCGGTGCGCCATTGACCATCTGGATCAGGTCCGGCACGTCGTCCGGCGAGTGGGCGAAGCCGGTCACCGGCAGGCCGATACCCTTGCGCGAGAGCAGCTGCAGTGAGCGCAGCTTGTCGCGGGAGCGGCTGATGGCTACGCTTTCGTTGAGTGGAAAGACGCCCTGCATCTCGAACTGGCGCAGCACGGCGCAGCCATAGAAGGTCACCGAGGCCCCGATGCGCGGGATCACCGCATCGAAACCTTCCAGGGGTTTGCCGCGGTAGTGGATCTGCGGCTTGTGGCTGGCGATGTTCATGTACGCGCGCAGGGTGTCGACCACGACCATCTCATGGCCACGGCTGACGCCGGCCTCGACCAGGCGCCGCGTGGAATACAGATTGGGATTACGCGAGAGAACGGCGATTTTCATTGGGCACCGGAAGCCGGAGTGAGGGACAACTGGGGTTTGGCTTGCGCATAGGAGACGGCCGGATTCACCAGCAGGCCACCATCAATCAGCGCCTTGGAGCCGAGCAGCATGCGATAGCGCATGCTCTTGCGACAGGCCAGGGTGAATTCTACCGGCCACTGGCACTCGCCTAAGGCCAGCAGGGTGCGGATGACGTAACGGGTCTGGGCGATGCCGTTGGAGCTGCGGATCGTCTTTTTCGCCACCAGCGGCGCTTCGCAGTGGCGGTGCCGGGACTGGACCAGAGTGCCCAGGTGCACGGTGAATCTCACCCAGCGTTCCTTGCCGCGCATGAACGGCTGAACTTCCGTCGCATGCAGCGCCGAGGTACTGGCGCCGGTATCGATCTTGGCTCTCAGGCCGACCACGCCCAGATCGGGCAGGGCCACCCACTCACTCAGGCCGATAATGACCGGTTCGGCGGAATTGCTCATCGCTGCTCCTTGAAATCAGTGGCCTCCGCCTAAATGTTGCGGATCGACGAGCTGCTTGAAGGCTGGTTTGGCGAACAGATAGCCCTGCATCAGCTCAATCCCGAGGTCCCGCAGGCAATCGCGTTCGGCAACGGTCTCCACGCCTTCGGCAATCACCTGGGTGCCCAGTTCGCGGCACATGACGATCAGGTTGCGCACGATGGTCCGCCGCACCTGGTCGCGATCGATGTCGCGGATGAGCGCCATGTCGAGCTTGACCAGGTCCGGCTGGAATTCGGCCAGCAGCGTCAGGCCGGAATGACCGGCGCCGAAGTCGTCGATGGCGGTCTTGAAGCCGAATTGCTGATACTCGCGCAGGATGTGCGTCAGGTGGTTGCTGGCTACGTGCTCGGTTTCCACCGTTTCGAAGATCAGACGCTCCAGGGGAAAGCCATGCTCGCGCGCGGCGGCCAGGGTGCTGCGGATGCACAATTCCGGACGATAGACGGCATTGGGCAGGAAGTTGATCGACAGACTCTCCTGCATGCCCAGGGCCGCCGCCGTGGCGATGGCCTTGGTGCGGCAGAGCTGGTCGAATCTATAGCGGTTGCTGTCGGTCACCTGGTTGAGTACCGACAGCGCGCCTTCGCCGCCTGGTCCGCGCACCAGCGCTTCCCGGGCGAAGACCGCGCCCTTGCCCAGATCCACGATGGGCTGATAGGCAAAGTCGAAATCGAAGCTCAGGGGTTCCGACTGCTGGCACCCCGCGCAGCGGGTCTGACCGGTCAGGTCGGAAGGGAAGAATGTGGTCATGGCTCTCCAGAGGCGCGCTTGCAGCGTCGGTCCGATGGTTTAGAGTTCTTGAGAAGAGTCTAAGACCCAATAGGGGACCTTTTATTCGATGTATGCAGTAGATCACACTGAAGAACGGATGCGCCTTGATAAATGGCTATGGGCGGCACGTTTTTTCAAGACCCGCGCGCTGGCCAAGGCGGCCCTTGAAGGCGGCAAGGTCCAGTGCCGTGGCGAACGCTGCAAGCCCAGCAAGGAGCCGCGTGTCGGTGATGTCCTCACCATCCGTCAGGGCTATGACGAAAAGACCGTGGTGATCGTCGCTCTGTCGCAGAACCGCCGCGGTGCGCCCGAGGCCCAGCAGCTCTATACCGAAACGCCGGAAAGCCTCAAGGCGCGCGAACAGGCTGCTGCGGCGCGCAAGGCCGGCAATCTCGGCTTGCAGACCGACGGCCGTCCCACCAAGAAGCAGCGGCGCCAGATTCATCAGTTCCGCGAGTACGTCCACCCGTTCGACGACTGATCCCGTCACGACACGCCGGATCCTCTCAATGGCCAGGTCCGCTCGGCGGTTCTGGCGTGCGCCGCCAGCGTCAGGCTTAGCGGCCTTCCTCCTTATATAGGTAGTTCATGACTTCCCACGATTTCACCCAGCGCTTCCTGTTCGACGAAACCGATGTCCGCGGCGAACTGGCCACCCTGGATCGCAGCTATGTCGAGGTTCTTGCCAAGCATGCCTATCCGGAGCCCGTCGCCCAACTGCTGGGCGAGATGCTGGCGGCGGCCGCGCTGCTCTGCGGAACCCTCAAGTTCGAAGGGCTCCTCGTGCTGCAGGCGCGTTCCAGTGGTCCCATTCCGCTGCTCATGGTCGAGTGCTCCAGCGAGCGCGAGGTGCGCGGCATTGCCCGCTATGAAGAAAGCGAGATCACCGCGTCCGCCTCCTTGGGCGAACTCATGCCCGATGGCGTCTTGGCCCTGACCATCGACCCCCGTCACGGTCAGCGTTACCAGGGCATCGTCCCACTGGAGGGTGCGAACCTGGCCGAATGCCTGTCCGGCTACTTCGCTACCTCGGAACAGTTGCCCACCCGTTTCTGGCTGAACGCCGATGGTCGTCGCGCCCGTGGCCTGCTGCTCCAGCAGCTGCCGCCATCGCGTATCAAGGATGCCCAGGCCCGCCAGGACAGCTGGGAGCACGTCGTCACCCTGGCCGATACCCTCACCGCCGAAGAACTGCTGGGTCTCGACAACGAGGTGATCCTGCATCGCCTGTTCCACGAGGAGACGGTACGTCTGTTCGACGAGCAACCGGTGGCCTTCAGCTGCAGCTGTTCCCGCGATCGGGCGGCCAATGCCCTGATCAGTATGGGGCAGCCGGACGTCGAGAGTCTGCTCGATGAACAGGACGGACAAATTCGGGTCGATTGTCAGTTTTGCAATGAGCAGCAGGTCTTCGACGCCGCCGATATCGCGCAGATTTTTGCGGGCGGCGGCACGCAAACCCCAGGAAATACCCGGCACTAGCCGTTGCAAAAGCCCGAAGGCTTTCTGGCATAATCCCGCAACGTGTAGTTCTGCCTTGTAAGAGCTACAAGCATGAGGAACGGCCCAGGGCCATGGGGAACGAAATGACGAAAGCCAACGTGTATACCGATATCAGCGTCGCGCAGTTAGTGGAAGAGTCCCTGCGACGTGGCGAAGGAGAGCTGGCCGCCAATGGCTCGCTGGTCGTCAAGACGGGGCATCGCACGGGGCGTTCGCCGGTAGATCGCTTTATCGTCGAGGAAGCCTCCACGCGCGACGCCATCCACTGGGGGCCGATCAACCGGCCTTTCCCGGAGGAGAAGTTCGCCCCGCTGTGGGAACGCGTCAGCGCCTACCTGGATGAGCGTGATCAATTCGTCTCCCACGTCCATGTAGGCGCCGATGTCGAGCACTACCTGCCCGTCGTCATGCGCACCCAGACCGCCTGGCACAACCTGTTCGGCCGCTGCCTGTTCATCAATCCGGCCGAATACAATCCCCAGTCCAAGCCGGCCTGGGAGATCCTCAACGCGCCCGAGTTCGTCTGCGAGCCCGAGCGTGACGGCACCAATTCCGACGGCACTGTCATTATCAATTTCGCGGCCCGCAAAGTGCTGATCGCCGGCATGCGCTACGCCGGTGAAATGAAGAAGGCCATGTTCTCGGTGCAGAACTTCCTGCTGCCGGAAAAGGATGTGCTGCCGATGCACTGCGCCGCCAACGTGGGCGAGGAGGGGGATGTCACCCTGTTTTTCGGCCTCTCCGGCACCGGCAAGACCACCCTGTCCGCCGACCAGAGCCGCTACCTCATCGGTGACGACGAGCACGGCTGGGGCGTGGGCACCGTCTTCAACATGGAAGGCGGCTGCTACGCCAAGTGCATCGACCTGTCCGAGAAGAACGAGCCGGTGATCTGGAAGGCCATCCAGTTCGGCGCCGTGCTGGAGAACGTGGTCCTGGATCCCCAGACCCGTCAGCCCAACTATGCCGACGACAGCCTGACCCAGAACAGCCGGGCGGCCTATCCGCGCGAGCTGATCGACAAGCGCGCCGAGCACAACCTGGGCGGCGAGCCCAATGCGGTCATCTTCCTGACCTGCGACCTCACCGGTGTGCTGCCCCCGGTTTCCATCCTTAATAATGAGCAGGCGGCCTATCACTTCCTGTCCGGCTACACCGCCCTGGTCGGCTCGACCGAGATGGGTTCCGGTCCCGGCATCAAGTCGACCTTCTCCACCTGCTTCGGTGCGCCCTTCTTCCCGCGCCCGGCGGCCGAGTACGCCGATCTGCTGATCAAGCGCATCCAGGGCTTCGGCTCCAAGGTGTACCTGGTCAACACCGGCTGGACCGGTGGTGGCTACGGCGTGGGCGAGCGCTTCAACATCCCCACCACCCGCGCGGTTATCGCGGCTATCCAGAGCGGCGCCCTCATCGGTGCCGAGACTCGCCATGTGCCGGTCATCAATCTCGACGTCCCGGTTGCCGTGCCAGGCGTGGACAGCGTCCTGCTCAATCCGCGCGACACCTGGCAGGATGGCGCCGCCTATGACGCCGCTGCTCGGGAGCTGGCCGGCAAGTTCGTCGAGAATTTCAAGAAGTTCTCCGGCGTCTCCGAAGGCATCGTGGCGGCCGGTCCCCAGCTTTAATCGGGGGTTGCCGTCTGCAAACAAAGGCCGCCGCTAGGGCGGCCTTTGTTTTTTAAGCTTTTTTTGCGTTTTGGGGTTGCGCACTAGGCCGTGGTTGCATAAACTGCGCCCGCTTTCGCTGATAACGCTAGCGAGCGAGGCGAAAGCACTGATTGTTAAGGAGATTTTAAAAAGATCCTTGACAAGAGGAGGGCAGATGAAGAAAATGCCGCCTCACTTTGGAGGGGTTCCCGAGTGGCCAAAGGGATCAGACTGTAAATCTGACGTCGCAGACTTCGAAGGTTCGAATCCTTCCCCCTCCACCAGATTGCTAGAGCGTTTAGGCTCTGCGGGTATAGTTCAGTGGTAGAACCTCAGCCTTCCAAGCTGATGATGCGGGTTCGATTCCCGCTACCCGCTCCAGTTTGACTGGCAAATGTTTTGCTCATGTAGCTCAGTTGGTAGAGCACACCCTTGGTAAGGGTGAGGTCAGCGGTTCAAATCCGCTCATGAGCTCCATCTTAAAAAGGCAGATATGAAAATATCTGCCTTTGTTTTAATGGCGGCATTGCTTTGCTCAATTCGTGAAGGGAGAGAGTGTCGATGGCTAAAGAAAAGTTTGAACGTAATAAGCCGCACCTGAACGTGGGCACCATCGGTCACGTTGACCATGGCAAGACCACTCTGACCGCAGCGCTGACCAAAGTCTGTGCCGACACCTGGGGCGGTTCCGCTCGTGGTTTCGACCAGATCGACAACGCGCCGGAAGAAAAGGCTCGCGGTATCACCATCAACACCTCCCACGTTGAGTACGACTCGGCGATCCGTCACTACGCGCACGTCGACTGCCCCGGCCACGCCGACTACGTGAAGAACATGATCACCGGTGCTGCCCAGATGGACGGCGCGATCCTGGTTTGCTCGGCTGCTGACGGCCCCATGCCGCAGACTCGCGAGCACATCCTGCTGTCCCGTCAGGTAGGCGTTCCCTACATCGTCGTGTTCCTGAACAAGGCCGACATGGTTGACGACGCCGAGCTGCTGGAACTGGTCGAAATGGAAGTTCGCGATCTGCTGAACACCTACGACTTCCCGGGCGACGACACTCCGATCGTCATCGGCTCCGCGCTGATGGCCCTGAATGGCCAGGACGACAACGAGATGGGCGTTTCCGCCGTGCGCAAGCTGGTCGAGACCCTGGACTCCTACATCCCCGAGCCCGAGCGCGCCATCGACAAGCCGTTCCTGATGCCGATCGAAGACGTGTTCTCGATCTCCGGTCGCGGCACCGTGGTAACCGGTCGTGTCGAGCGTGGCATCGTCAAGGTCCAGGAAGAAGTCGAGATCGTGGGCATCAAGGCCACCGTCAAGACCACCTGCACCGGCGTTGAAATGTTCCGCAAGCTGCTGGACGAAGGCCGTGCTGGCGAGAACGTCGGCGTGCTGCTGCGTGGCACCAAGCGTGAGGACGTGGAGCGTGGCCAGGTTCTGGCCAAGCCGAACACCATCAAGCCGCACACCAAGTTCGAGTGCGAAGTGTACGTGCTGTCCAAGGAAGAAGGTGGTCGTCACACCCCGTTCTTCAAGGGCTACCGTCCGCAGTTCTACTTCCGCACCACCGACGTGACCGGTAACTGCGAGCTGCCGGAAGGTGTCGAGATGGTGATGCCGGGCGACAACATCAAGATGGTTGTCACCCTGATCGCTCCGATCGCGATGGAAGACGGTCTGCGCTTCGCCATCCGTGAAGGCGGTCGTACCGTCGGCGCCGGCGTGGTTGCCAAGATCATCGAGTAATCGATTGATCTTGGACTGTCAGGCCGGCATAATGGTCGGCCTGATTCAAGTTACAGGCCAGTAGCTCAATTGGCAGAGCGGCGGTCTCCAAAACCGCAGGTTGGGGGTTCGATTCCCTCCTGGCCTGCCAGATTCCCATCTGGCACTCCTTACAGGATTCATGCAATGAGCATCAAGGCGGAAGCCAAAGAGTCGCGCTTCGATGCGCTGAAGTGGCTGGTGGTTGTCGTTCTGGTAGCGGTCGGTGTTATTGCCAACCACTACTTCGCTGCTCAGTCCATCCTGTATCGAGTGGTAGGTCTGTTGGTGCTGGCAGCCATTGCTGCCTTTGTTGCCCTGCAGACCGCCAAGGGGCAGGCCTTCTTTGGCTTGCTGAAAGACGCCCGTACCGAGATTCGCAAGGTTGTCTGGCCTACCCGGCAAGAGACCACTCAGACCACGCTGATCGTGGTTGCCGTGGTGCTCGTGATGGCTTTGTTGTTGTGGGGGCTCGACTCCCTGCTCGGTTGGCTGGTTTCCACGATTGTTGGTTGAAAGGGTTCGCCGTGGCTAAGCGTTGGTACGTCGTGCATGCCTACTCGGGTTACGAGAAGCATGTCATGCGTTCGTTGATCGAGCGCGTCAAGCTGCACGAAATGGAAGACCAGTTCGGCGACATTCTCGTGCCCACCGAAGAAGTGGTGGAAATGCGCAATGGCCAGAAGCGCAAGAGCGAGCGCAAGTTTTTCCCGGGCTACGTCCTGGTGCAGATGGAAATGAACGAAGGGACCTGGCACCTGGTCAAGGATACCCCTCGGGTCATGGGCTTCATCGGCGGTACCGCCGACAAGCCGGCACCCATCACTGATCGTGAAGCGGACGCCATCCTGCGTCGTGTCTCCGACAGCAGCGACAAGCCCAAGCCGAAGACCCTGTTTGAGGCTGGCGAAACGGTTCGGGTGGTAGATGGTCCGTTCGCCGACTTCAACGGCGTCGTCGAAGAAGTGAATTACGAAAAGAGTCGCATCCATGTGGCGGTGCTGATCTTTGGTCGGTCGACCCCTGTGGAGCTCGAGTTCAGCCAGGTCGAAAAGGTCTAGGTTGTCCGCATCCCTCACCCCGTAGCCCAGGCTGCGGGGTTTTGTCGTCACTGGGATATAGCAAGTAATTGGGGAGCCCCGCGGGGCGCTGAACCCATCATTGGAGTAGCACATGGCTAAGAAGATTCAGGCTTACATCAAGCTGCAGGTTAAGGCCGCTCAAGCCAACCCGAGCCCGCCGGTCGGTCCGGCGCTGGGTCAGCACGGCGTCAACATCATGGAATTCTGCAAGGCGTTCAACGCCCGCACCCAGGGCATGGAGCCCGGTCTGCCCACCCCGGTGATCATCACCGTGTACAGCGACCGCAGCTTCACCTTCGAAATCAAGAGCACCCCGGCTTCCGTGCTGCTCAAGAAGGCTGCTGGTATTCAGAGCGGTTCCGCTCGTCCCAACAGCCAGAAGGTCGGTACCGTCACCCGCGCCCAGCTGGAAGAGATCGCCAAGACCAAGAATGCTGATCTCACCGCCGCCGATATGGACGCCGCCGTGCGTACCATCGCCGGTTCCGCTCGTAGCATGGGTCTGAATGTGGAGGGCGTGTAATGGCCAAGCTCACTAAGCGTCAAAAGGCTATCGCCGAAAAAATCCAGGCTGGCAAGCAGTACGGCTTCGAAGAAGCTGCAGCCCTGCTGGCCGAGCTGTCCACCATCAAGTTCAAGGAGTCTATCGACGTCTCCGTGAACCTGGGCGTGGATCCGCGTAAATCCGACCAGGTCGTCCGTGGCGCCACCGTGCTGCCCAACGGCACTGGCAAGTCGGTTCGCGTTGCCGTGTTCACCCAGGGTGCCAATGCCGAAGCTGCACTGGCAGCTGGTGCCGAGAAAGTCGGTATGGACGAACTGGCTGCCGAAATGAAGGCCGGCGACCTGAACTACGACGTCGTCATCGCCTCGCCGGACGCCATGCGCGTTGTTGGCCAGCTGGGTCAGCTGCTCGGCCCGCGCGGTCTGATGCCCAACCCCAAGGTTGGCACCGTGACCCCGGACGTCGCTACCGCCGTCAAGAATGCCAAGGCTGGTCAGGTGCGCTTCCGTACCGACAAGAACGGCATCATCCACGCTTCCGTTGGCAAGATCGATTTCGAGCCCGTGAAGCTGAAGCAGAACGTTGAAGCTCTGCTGGCCGACCTGAAGCGCCTGAAGCCCTCGACCTCCAAGGGCATCTACGTCAAGCGCATCACCCTGAGCTCCACCATGGGCCCGGGTCTGCAGATCGACCAGGCTTCCCTGGAAGCCTAAGCAAGTTGCAAGTCGCCATGCCCTCGGGCATGGCGCCAAGATTGGGGTCCCTGCCTGGCGGGGGCTGTCCAAGACCGTAGGGGACGCAGGTCTTAAACCGGGGAAACCCTAGCCTACGCAGATGGTGCTCCCGATTCGGTTACCGAGTCAGACACCAAAACGCCGCCCAGTCCATCGGGCGAAACGGTAACATCCAGGAGTTAAACCCGTGGCAATCAAACTCGAAGACAAGAAGGCTATCGTCGCTGAAGTCAACGAGGCTGCCCAAGGTGCCCTGTCCGCTGTCGTGGCCGATGCCCGTGGCGTGACTGTGGGTGCCATGACCGGACTCCGTAAAGAGGCCCGCGCGGCCGGTGTCTATGTGCGTGTCGTACGTAACACCCTGCTGCGTCGTGCCGTTGAAGGTACGTCTTTCGACGTCCTCAACGACACCTTCAAGGGCCCGACCCTGATCGCGTTTTCCCAAGAGCATCCGGGCGCTGCCGCCCGTATCTTCAAGGATTTCGCCAAGGGTCAGGACAAGTTCGAGATCAAGGCCGCCGCGTTCGAAGGCAAGCTCATTCCGGCTAACCAGATCGACGTACTGGCATCGCTGCCGACCTACGACGAAGCTGTGTCCCAGCTGATGAGCGTCATCCAGGGCGCTACCAGCAAGCTGGCTCGTACCCTCGCCGCCATTCGCGACCAAAAGGAAGCTGCCGCCGCCTGATCAGGCGTGCTGCGTTTCCGGCAAGTCTTTCTTATTATTTGCGGCCTGAAGCCGCACCCTGTTATAGGAATATAGAGTCATGGCTCTGACCAACGAAGACATCATCAACGCCGTATCCGAAATGTCCGTCATGCAAGTGGTGGAACTGATCAAGGCGATGGAAGAGAAGTTCGGCGTGACCGCCGCTGCCGCCGTCGCTGCTGGCCCGGCTGCTGCCGCTGCCGCTGTCGAAGAGCAGACCGAGTTCACCATCATGTTGACCGAAGCCGGCGACAAGAAAGTGAACGTCATCAAGGTCGTTCGTGAACTGACCGGTCTGGGCCTGAAAGAAGCCAAGGCTGTCGTTGACGGCGCCCCGGGCGTGGTCAAGGAAGGCGTTTCCAAAGAGGAAGCCGAGGCTGCCAAGAAGTCTCTGGAAGAAGCAGGCGCCAAGGTCGAGCTCAAGTAAGTTCGGTTCTTGCGTCTACAGCCGCAACGTCTCACGTTCGGCTGATGGCTGGTGGCGAACGCCACCGGCCTTTTGCCGTTTTGTGCAGGGCGAGCATATCCGCCTGGCAAAACGTGCTGTATCCACCTCGCTCTCGGGGTGCGGCAAACCAAGGGTTTGCACGATTTTCCGGCTGCTCCCGTCGGAGAGGCCAAACAAGCTGGTGACCAAGCTGGGGAACGCTGATGGCTTACTCATACACTGAGAAAAAACGTATCCGCAAGGACTTTAGCAAGTTGCCGCACGTCATGGACGTGCCCTATTTGCTGGCTATCCAACTGGATTCGTACCGCGAATTCCTGCAGGCGGGCGCAGGCAAAGACCAGTTCCGCGATATCGGCCTGCATGCGGCCTTCAAGTCCGTTTTCCCGATTATCAGCTATTCCGGCAATGCGGCCCTGGAATACGTCGGCTATCGCCTGGGCGAGCCGGCTTTCGATGTGAAGGAATGCGTCCTGCGCGGCGTGACCTTCGCCGTCCCGCTGCGGGTCAAGGTTCGCCTGATCATTTTCGACCGCGAGTCGTCGAACAAGGCGATCAAGGATATCAAGGAGCAGGAAGTCTACATGGGGGAAATCCCCCTGATGACCGAGAACGGTACCTTCATCATCAACGGTACCGAGCGTGTCATCGTGTCCCAGCTGCACCGCAGCCCGGGCGTGTTCTTCGATCACGACCGCGGCAAGACCCACAGCTCGGGCAAGCTGCTGTACTCGGCACGCATCATTCCCTACCGCGGCTCCTGGCTGGACTTCGAGTTCGACCCCAAGGACGCCGTCTTCGTACGTATCGACCGTCGCCGCAAACTGCCGGCCTCGGTACTGCTGCGCGCGCTCGGCTACAGCACCGAAGAAGTGCTGGACGCCTTCTATGACACTAACGTCTTCCACATCAAGGGCGAGACCCTGAATCTGGAACTGGTGCCCCAGCGCCTGCGTGGCGATATCGCCAGCTTCGACATCAAGGACAACACCGGCAAGGTGATCGTGGAGCAGGGCCGTCGCGTGACCGCTCGCCATATCAACCAGCTGGAGAAGTCCGGCATCACCGAGCTGGAAGTGCCCTTCGATTACGTCATTGGCCGTACCACCGCCAAGGCCATCGTGCACCCGGCCACCGGCGAGATCATCGCCGAGTGCAACACCGAGCTGACCCTGGACATGCTGGCCAAGATGGCCAAGGCCAATGTCGTGCGGCTCGAGACGCTGTACACCAACGATATCGACTGTGGCCCGTTCATCTCCGATACCCTGAAGATCGATTCCACCGGCAACCAGTTGGAAGCCCTGGTCGAGATCTATCGGATGATGCGTCCTGGCGAGCCGCCGACCAAGGAAGCTGCCGAGACCCTGTTCAACAACCTGTTCTTCAGCGCCGAGCGTTACGACCTGTCCGCCGTCGGCCGCATGAAGTTCAACCGCCGTATCGGTCGCGACGCCATCGAAGGCTCGGGCGTCCTGAGCCGCGAAGACATCGTCGACGTGCTCAAGACCCTGGTCGACATCCGTAACGGCAAGGGCATCGTCGACGACATCGACCACCTGGGCAACCGTCGCGTCCGTTGCGTCGGCGAAATGGCCGAGAACCAGTTCCGCGTGGGCCTGGTGCGGGTAGAGCGTGCCGTCAAGGAGCGCCTGTCCATGGCCGAAAGCGAAGGCCTGATGCCGCAGGACCTGATCAACGCCAAGCCGGTGGCCGCCGCGATCAAGGAATTCTTCGGTTCCAGCCAGCTGTCCCAGTTCATGGACCAGAACAATCCGCTGTCGGAGATCACCCACAAGCGCCGTGTCTCCGCACTCGGCCCGGGCGGTCTGACCCGTGAGCGCGCCGGCTTCGAAGTACGTGACGTACACCCGACGCACTACGGCCGGGTCTGCCCGATCGAAACGCCGGAAGGTCCGAACATCGGTCTGATCAACTCCCTGGCTGCCTATGCCCGCACCAACCAGTACGGCTTCCTCGAAAGCCCGTACCGCATGGTCAAGGACGGCGTGGCCACCGACGAGATCGTCTTCCTGTCGGCCATCGAAGAAGCCAACCACGTGATCGCCCAGGCCTCCGCCGGGCTGGACGAGAACAATCGGCTGATCGACGAGCTGGTCGCCGTGCGTCACCTGAACGAATTCACCGTCAAGGCGCCCGAAGACGTCACCCTGATGGACGTTTCGCCTAAGCAGGTCGTCTCCGTCGCCGCCTCGCTGATTCCGTTCCTCGAGCACGACGACGCCAACCGCGCGTTGATGGGTTCGAACATGCAGCGTCAGGCCGTACCGACCCTGCGTTCGGACAAGCCGCTGGTGGGTACCGGCATGGAGCGCAACGTCGCCCGTGACTCCGGCGTCTGCGTCGTGGCCCGTCGCGGTGGCGTGATCGACTCCGTCGATGCCAGCCGTATCGTGGTGCGGGTCAACGATGACGAAGTCGAGACCGGTGAAGCCGGCGTCGACATCTACAACCTGACCAAGTACACCCGTTCCAACCAGAACACCTGCATCAACCAGCGTCCGCTGGTGAGCAAGGGTGATCAGGTGGCCAAGTTCGACATCCTGGCCGATGGCCCCTCGACCGATATGGGTGAGCTGGCACTGGGTCAGAACATGCGCGTGGCCTTCATGCCCTGGAACGGCTTTAACTTCGAAGACTCCATCTGTCTGTCGGAGCGCGTGGTCCAGGAAGACCGCTTCACCACCATCCACATCCAGGAACTGACCTGTGTGGCCCGTGACACCAAGCTCGGCCCGGAGGAGATCACCTCCGACATCCCGAACGTGGGTGAGGCTGCGCTGAACAAGCTGGACGAGGCCGGTATCGTCTACGTCGGTGCCGAAGTCGGTGCCGGTGACATCCTGGTCGGCAAGGTCACGCCCAAGGGCGAAACCCAGCTGACCCCGGAAGAGAAGCTGCTGCGCGCCATCTTCGGCGAGAAGGCCAGCGATGTTAAGGACACCTCCCTGCGTGTGCCCACCGGCACCAAGGGTACCGTCATCGACGTCCAGGTCTTCACCCGTGACGGTGTCGAGCGCGACTCCCGCGCCCTGGCCATCGAGAAGTCCCAGCTCGACGAGATCCGCAAGGATCTGAACGAAGAGTTCCGCATCGTCGAAGGCGCGACCTTCGAGCGTCTGCGTCAGGCCCTGGTCGGTCAGGTCGCCGAAGGCGGCCCGGCGGTCAAGAAGGGTGCCGTCATCACCGACGAGTACCTGAATGGCCTCGAGCGCGGTCAGTGGTTCAAGCTGCGCATGGCGGAAGATGCTCACAACGAGCAGCTGGAAAAGGCCCAGGCCTACCTGTCCGACCGTCGCCAGCTGCTGGACGACAAGTTCGAAGACAAGAAGCGCAAGCTGCAGCAGGGCGATGACCTGGCGCCGGGCGTACTGAAGATCGTCAAGGTCTACCTCGCTATCAAGCGCCGCATCCAGCCGGGCGACAAGATGGCCGGTCGCCACGGTAACAAGGGTGTGGTCTCGGTGATCATGCCGGTCGAAGACATGCCCTACGACGCCAACGGCACGCCGGTGGACATCGTGCTGAACCCGCTGGGCGTACCTTCGCGGATGAACGTCGGTCAGATCCTCGAAACCCACCTGGGCCTCGCGGCCAAGGGCCTGGGCGAGAAGATCAACGTAATGATCGAAGAGCAGCGCAAGGTCGCCGAACTGCGTGGCTTCCTGCACGAGATCTACAACGAGATCGGTGGCCGTCAGGAGAAGCTGGACGACCTGAGCGATCAGGAAATCCTCGACCTGGCGAAGAACCTGCGCGGTGGTGTTCCCATGGCCACGCCGGTGTTCGACGGTGCCAAGGAGCGCGAGATCAAGGCTATGCTGAAGCTGGCCGATCTGCCCGAGAGCGGCCAGATGCGTCTGTATGACGGTCGCACCGGCAACGCCTTCGAGCGCACCACCACCGTTGGCTACATGTACATGCTCAAGCTGAACCACCTGGTGGACGACAAGATGCACGCCCGTTCCACCGGCTCCTACAGCCTGGTTACCCAGCAGCCGCTGGGTGGTAAGGCGCAGTTCGGTGGTCAGCGTTTCGGGGAGATGGAGGTCTGGGCACTGGAGGCCTATGGCGCGGCTTACACCCTGCAGGAAATGCTGACGGTGAAGTCGGACGATGTGAACGGCCGGACCAAGATGTACAAGAACATCGTGGACGGGGATCACCGCATGGAGGCCGGCATGCCCGAGTCCTTCAACGTACTGATCAAGGAAATCCGCTCGCTCGGCATCGATATCGAACTGGAAACCGAATAACACGAGACCCTAGAGGAGGTGGCCGCGCGGCGGTTACCTCCGGTCCGTGAGGAGGAAAGGCCTTGAAAGACTTGCTCAATCTGTTGAAAAACCAGGGTCAACTCGAAGAGTTCGATGCCATCCGTATCGGTCTGGCCTCGCCCGAGATGATTCGTTCCTGGTCGTTCGGTGAAGTGAAGAAGCCGGAGACCATCAACTACCGTACCTTCAAGCCCGAGCGCGATGGTCTGTTCTGCGCCAAGATCTTTGGCCCGGTCAAGGACTACGAGTGCCTGTGCGGAAAGTACAAGCGCCTCAAGCATCGCGGCGTGATCTGCGAGAAGTGCGGCGTGGAAGTCGCCCTGGCCAAGGTGCGTCGCGAGCGCATGGGCCACATCGAGCTGGCTTCGCCCGTTGCCCACATCTGGTTCCTGAAGTCGCTGCCGTCCCGTATCGGCCTGCTGCTGGACATGACCCTGCGTGACATCGAGCGCGTGCTCTATTTCGAGAGCTACGTGGTGATCGACCCGGGCATGACCACCCTCGAGAAGTACCAGCTGCTCAACGACGAGCAGTACTTCGAGGCACTGGAAGAGTTCGGCGACGACTTCGATGCCCGCATGGGTGCGGAAGCCGTGTTCCAGCTGCTCGGCGCCATTGATCTGGAGCACGAGATCGGCCGCCTGCGCGAAGAGATTCCGCAGACCAACTCCGAGACCAAGATCAAGAAGCTGTCCAAGCGTCTGAAGCTGATGGAAGCCTTCCAGGGCTCCGGCAACAAGCCGGAGTGGATGGTCATGACCGTGCTGCCCGTGCTGCCGCCGGACCTGCGTCCGCTGGTACCGCTGGATGGCGGCCGCTTCGCGACCTCCGACCTGAACGATCTCTATCGTCGCGTCATCAACCGGAACAACCGCCTCAAGCGGCTGCTGGACCTCGCCGCGCCCGATATCATCGTGCGCAACGAGAAGCGCATGCTGCAGGAAGCCGTTGACGCCCTGCTGGACAACGGCCGTCGCGGTCGTGCCATCACCGGTTCCAACAAGCGCCCGCTGAAGTCCCTGGCCGACATGATCAAGGGCAAGCAGGGTCGTTTCCGTCAGAACCTGCTGGGCAAGCGCGTCGACTATTCCGGTCGTTCCGTGATCACCGTGGGCCCGACCCTGCGTCTGCACCAGTGCGGCCTGCCCAAGAAGATGGCCCTGGAGCTGTTCAAGCCGTTCATCTTCGGCAAGCTGGAAGCCCGCGGCATGGCGACCACCATCAAGGCCGCCAAGAAGATGGTCGAGCGCGAACTGCCCGAGGTCTGGGACGTTCTCGCCGAAGTCATCCGCGAACACCCCGTGCTGCTGAACCGCGCCCCGACCCTGCACCGTCTTGGCATCCAGGCGTTCGAGCCGGTCCTCATCGAAGGCAAGGCGATCCAGCTGCACCCGCTGGTCTGCGCCGCGTACAACGCCGACTTCGACGGTGACCAGATGGCCGTGCACGTGCCGCTGACGCTGGAAGCCCAGCTGGAAGCGCGCGCCCTGATGATGTCGACCAACAACATCCTGTCGCCCGCCAACGGCGAGCCGATCATCGTGCCGTCGCAGGACGTGGTTCTGGGTCTGTACTACATGACCCGTGAAGCCATCAACGCCAAGGGCGAAGGCCGCGTGTTCGCCGACCTGCAGGAAGTCGATCGCGTCTTCCGTGCCGGCGAAGCCGCGCTGCACGCCAAGGTCAAGGTGCGCATCAACGAGACCATCCGTCACAAGGACGGCAGCCTGACCAAGAACACCCGCATCGTCGACACCACCGTCGGTCGTGCGCTGCTGTTCCAGGTCGTGCCCGCCGGTCTGCCGTACGACGTGGTCAACCAGTCGATGAAGAAGAAGGCCATCTCCAAGCTGATCAACCACTGCTACCGCGTGGTGGGTCTGAAGGACACCGTCATCTTCGCCGACCAGCTGATGTACACCGGTTTTGCCTATTCGACCCTGTCCGGCGTCTCCATCGGCGTCAACGACTTCGTCATCCCGGACGAGAAGGCCCGCATCATTGATGCCGCCACCGCCGAGGTGAAGGAAATCGAGAGCCAGTACGCCTCCGGCCTGGTGACCCAGGGCGAGAAGTACAACAAGGTGATCGACCTCTGGTCGAAGGCCAACGACGAAGTGTCCAAGGCGATGATGACCAACCTCTCGAAAGAGAAGGTCATCGACCGCGAGGGCAAGGAAGTCGATCAGGAGTCCTTCAACTCCATGTACATGATGGCCGATTCCGGCGCCCGGGGTTCCGCGGCCCAGATTCGTCAGCTCGCCGGCATGCGTGGCCTGATGGCCAAGCCGGACGGCTCCATCATCGAGACGCCCATTACCGCCAACTTCCGTGAAGGCCTGAACGTACTCCAGTACTTCATCTCCACCCACGGTGCCCGTAAGGGTCTGGCGGATACCGCCCTGAAGACCGCGAACTCCGGTTACCTGACCCGTCGTCTCGTCGACGTGGCGCAGGACCTGGTGGTGACCGAGGTCGACTGCGGTACCGAGCGTGGCCTGATCATGACTCCGCACATCGAAGGCGGCGACGTGGTCGAGCCCCTGGGTGAGCGCGTGCTGGGTCGGGTCATCGCCCGCGACGTGCCCAAGCCGGGTACCGAAGAGATCATCGTGCCGGCCGGCACCCTGGTCGACGAGCGCTGGGTCGAGTTCCTCGAGCTCAACAGCGTCGACGAAGTCGTGGTGCGTTCGCCTATCACCTGCGAAACCCGTCATGGCATCTGCGCCAAGTGCTACGGTCGCGATCTGGCCCGTGGTCACCAGGTCAACATCGGTGAAGCGGTCGGCGTCATCGCCGCCCAGTCCATCGGTGAGCCGGGTACCCAGCTGACCATGCGTACCTTCCACATCGGTGGTGCGGCCAGCCGGACCTCCGCGGCCGACAGCGTCCAGGTCAAGAACGGCGGTGCCATCCGTCTGCATAACCTGAAGCACGTAGAGCGTGCCGACGGCGCCCTGGTGGCCGTCTCGCGTTCCGGCGAACTTGCCATTGCCGACGAATTCGGTCGTGAGCGCGAGCGCTACAAGCTGCCCTATGGTGCGGTGATTTCGGTCAAGGAAGGTGACAAGGTCGACGCTGGCGCCATCGTCGCCAAGTGGGACCCGCACACCCACCCGATCGTTACCGAGATGGATGGTACCGTGGCCTTCGTCGGTATGGAGGAGGGCATCACCATCAAGCGCCAGACCGACGAATTGACCGGTCTGACCAACATCGAGGTGCTCGACGCCAAGGATCGCCCGACTTCCGGCAAAGACATCCGTCCGGCGGTCAAGCTGATCGACGCCAACGGCAAGGACCTGCTGCTGCCGGGTACCGACGTACCGGCCCAGTACTTCCTGCCGCCGAACGCGCTGGTCAACCTGAGCGACGGTGCCAAGGTGCATGTGGGTGACGTTATCGCCCGTATCCCCCAGGAAACCTCCAAGACCCGCGACATCACCGGTGGTCTGCCCCGCGTGGCCGACCTCTTCGAGGCGCGTCGTCCCAAGGAGCCGGCCATCCTGGCGGAGATCAGCGGTACCATCTCCTTCGGCAAGGAAACCAAGGGCAAGCGTCGTCTGGTCATCACTCCGACCGATGGCACCGATCCCTATGAGGAGCTGATTCCGAAGTGGCGCCACCTGAACGTCTTCGAGGGCGAACAGGTAAGCCGCGGCGAAGTCATCTCCGACGGTCCGAGCAACCCGCACGATATCCTGCGTCTGCTGGGTGTCAGTGCGCTGGCCAAGTACATCGTCAACGAGATCCAGGACGTGTACCGCCTGCAGGGCGTGAAGATCAACGACAAGCACATCGAGACCATCCTGCGCCAGATGCTGCGCAAGGTTGAGGTGAGCGACACCGGCGATTCGAGCTTCATCAAGGGCGACCAGGTCGAACTGACCCACGTCCTGGAAGAGAACGAGCAGCTGGTTGGCAATGATCGCTTCGTCGCCAAGTACGAGCGCGTGCTGCTGGGTATCACCAAGGCTTCGCTGTCCACCGAGTCCTTCATCTCGGCCGCTTCCTTCCAGGAGACCACCCGTGTCCTGACCGAAGCCGCCGTAACCGGCAAGCGTGACTTCCTGCGCGGCCTGAAGGAAAACGTGGTGGTGGGTCGTCTGATCCCGGCCGGTACAGGTCTGGCCTACCACAGCGAGCGCAAGCGTCAGCGCGAACTCGGCAAGCCGCAGCGCGTCAGCGCCAGCGAGGCCGAAGCCGCCCTGACCGAAGCGCTGAACTCCAGCGCCAGCTGAGTTCGGTAGCAGGTCTCGCTTGACAAAGCCCCCGGCGCCCCAGGCGTCCGGGGGCTTTGTCTTGACTGGGGTGCGCAAGCTCTTTAGACTTTCGTTCCCCGAAAATGGGCAGGACTAGCGTTCTGCTATTTCGTTTATGTCGCAAGACAATCAGTGGAGCTATAGATGGCAACTATCAACCAGCTGGTGCGTAGTGCACGCAAGCGTATCGTCGAGAAATCCGACGTGCCTGCGCTGCAAAACTGCCCGCAACGTCGTGGCGTGTGCACCCGCGTGTACACCACCACTCCCAAGAAGCCCAACTCCGCACTGCGGAAGGTCTGCCGTGTGCGCCTGACCAATGGCTTCGAGGTCACCTCCTACATCGGCGGTGAAGGTCACAACCTGCAGGAACACAGCGTCGTGCTGATCCGCGGTGGCCGGGTCAAGGATCTGCCGGGTGTGCGTTACCACACCGTGCGTGGCTCGCTGGACACCACCGGCGTCAAGGACCGCAAGCAGGGCCGTTCCAAGTACGGCACCAAGCGTCCGAAGTAATCACCTTTCTTTTTGTTCGAGTCGATAAGAGTAAGGTCGGGCAACGAGTCCCGAGCTAACCTGAAGACCGTTTTGAGGGCTTATCAATGCCAAGACGTCGTGTAGCGGCCAAGCGCGAAATACTTGACGATCCGAAATACGGAAGCCAGATCCTGGCCAAGTTCATGAACCACGTGATGGAGAGCGGCAAGAAAGCCGTTGCCGAGCGTATCGTTTATGGTGCTCTGGACAAGGTCAAAGAGCGTTCCAAGAATGCCGAGCCCCTGGAAGTTTTCGAGAAAGCGCTCGACGCCATCGCTCCGCTGGTCGAAGTGAAGTCCCGCCGTGTCGGCGGTGCTACCTACCAGGTGCCGGTTGAGGTTCGTCCTTCCCGTCGTAATGCCCTGGCCATGCGCTGGCTGGTGGACTCCGCGCGCAAGCGTGGTGAGAAGTCCATGGCTCTGCGCCTGGCGGGTGAACTCATGGACGCTTTTGAAGGCAAGGGTGCCGCAGTCAAGAAGCGCGAAGACGTGCATCGCATGGCAGAAGCCAACAAGGCCTTCTCGCACTACCGCTTCTAAGCCTAGCGCTTCCAATCAAGCGAGGACCTTATGGCTCGTACAACCGCTATTAACCGCTATCGGAACATCGGTATCTGCGCCCACGTGGACGCAGGTAAGACGACTACTACCGAGCGGATTCTGTTCTACACCGGCGTGAACCACAAAATGGGTGAGGTTCACGACGGCGCTGCGACCATGGACTGGATGGTGCAGGAGCAGGAGCGTGGTATCACCATCACCTCCGCTGCCACCACCGCGTTCTGGTCCGGTTCGACCAAGCAGTACGACAAGTACCGCGTAAACATCATCGACACCCCCGGCCACGTGGACTTCACCATTGAGGTGGAGCGTTCCCTGCGCGTGCTGGACGGTGCGGTCGTGGTGTTCTGCGGCACCTCCGGTGTCGAGCCCCAGTCCGAAACCGTATGGCGTCAGGCCAACAAGTACGGCGTGCCGCGTATCGTCTACGTCAACAAGATGGACCGTGCCGGTGCCAACTTCCTGCGCGTCGTCGATCAGATCAAGAAGCGCCTGGGCCACACCCCGGTCCCGGTTCAGTTGGCCATCGGCTCGGAAGAGAACTTCCAGGGCCAGATCGACCTGCTGAAGATGAAGGCCATCTTCTGGAACGATGAAGATCAGGGCATGAGCTACCGCGAGGAAGACATTCCTGCGGACATGCTGGCCGATGCCGAAAAGTGGCGCTCCAACATGGTCGAGGCTGCTGCCGAAGCCAACGAAGAGCTGATGAACAAGTACCTGGAAGAGGGCGAGCTGTCGATCGACGAGATCAAGGCCGGCCTGCGTCAGCGTACCATCGCCTGCGAGATCGTCCCGGCCGTCTGCGGTTCGTCCTTCAAGAACAAGGGCGTGCCCCTGGTTCTGGACGCCGTGATCGAGTTCCTGCCGGCGCCGATCGAGATTCCTGCGATCAAGGGTACCAACCCGGACAACGAGGAAATCGCCGACGAGCGTCATGCAGACGACAACGAGCCCTTCTCGGCTCTGGCGTTCAAGATCGCTACCGACCCCTTCGTGGGTACCCTGACCTTCGCCCGCGTCTACTCGGGTGTACTGAGTTCCGGTGACTCCGTCATCAACTCGGTGAAGGGCAAGAAGGAGCGCGTCGGCCGTATGGTGCAGATGCACGCCAATACCCGTGAAGAAATCAAGGAAGTTCGCGCTGGCGACATCGCCGCCCTGATTGGCATGAAGGACGTCACCACCGGTGACACCCTGTGCTCGATCGAGAAGCCGATCATCCTCGAGCGCATGGACTTCCCGGAGCCGGTGATCTCGGTCGCCGTCGAGCCGAAGACCAAGGCCGACCAGGAGAAGATGGGTATCGCGCTGGGCAAGCTAGCCCAGGAAGATCCCTCGTTCCGCGTCAAGACCGACGAAGAGTCCGGTCAGACCATCATCTCCGGCATGGGCGAGCTGCACCTGGACATCCTGGTGGACCGCATGAAGCGCGAATTCGGCGTGGAAGCGAACATCGGTAAGCCTCAGGTCGCCTACCGCGAAACCATCCGCAACACCTGCGAGATCGAAGGCAAGTTCGTTCGTCAGTCGGGTGGTCGTGGCCAGTTCGGTCACTGCTGGATTCGCTTCGCGCCGGCCGACGAAGGTCAGGAAGGTCTGGAGTTCGTCAGCGAAGTCGTGGGTGGTGTGATTCCGAAGGAATACATCCCGGCGATCCAGAAGGGCATCGAAGAGCAGATGAAGAACGGCATCGTTGCCGGCTATCCGCTGCTTGGCCTGAAGGCCGCTGTGTTCGACGGTTCCTACCACGACGTCGACTCCAACGAGATGGCGTTCAAGATCGCTGCCTCCATGGCGACCAAGCAGCTCACCCAGAAGGGTGGTGCCGTGCTGCTCGAGCCGATCATGAAGGTCGAGGTCGTGACCCCGGAAGACTACATGGGCGACGTCATGGGCGACCTGAACCGTCGTCGTGGCCTGATCCAGGGTATGGAAGACACCGTGACCGGCAAGGTCATTCGTGCCGAGGTTCCGCTGGGCGAGATGTTTGGCTACGCTACGGATGTCCGCTCCATGTCTCAGGGTCGCGCAAGCTACTCCATGGAGTTCTCCAAGTATGCCGAAGCTCCGTCGAACATCGCCGAAGCCATCATCAAGAAACAAGCTTAATCAGCGCTTTGACTAGAGGTTTTATCTCGTGGCTAAAGAAAAATTCGAACGTAACAAACCGCACCTGAACGTGGGCACCATCGGTCACGTCGACCATGGCAAGACCACTCTGACCGCAGCGCTGACCAAAGTCTGTGCCGACACCTGGGGCGGTTCCGCTCGTGGTTTCGACCAGATCGACAACGCGCCGGAAGAAAAGGCTCGCGGTATCACCATCAACACCTCCCACGTTGAGTACGACTCGGCGATCCGTCACTACGCGCACGTCGACTGCCCCGGCCACGCCGACTACGTGAAGAACATGATCACCGGTGCTGCCCAGATGGACGGCGCGATCCTGGTTTGCTCGGCTGCTGACGGCCCCATGCCGCAGACTCGCGAGCACATCCTGCTGTCCCGTCAGGTAGGCGTTCCCTACATCGTCGTGTTCCTGAACAAGGCCGACATGGTTGACGACGCCGAGCTGCTGGAACTGGTCGAAATGGAAGTTCGCGATCTGCTGAACACCTACGACTTCCCGGGCGACGACACTCCGATCGTCATCGGCTCCGCGCTGATGGCCCTGAATGGCCAGGACGACAACGAGATGGGCGTTTCCGCCGTGCGCAAGCTGGTCGAGACCCTGGACTCCTACATCCCCGAGCCCGAGCGCGCCATCGACAAGCCGTTCCTGATGCCGATCGAAGACGTGTTCTCGATCTCCGGTCGCGGCACCGTGGTAACCGGTCGTGTCGAGCGTGGCATCGTCAAGGTCCAGGAAGAAGTCGAGATCGTGGGCATCAAGGCCACCGTCAAGACCACCTGCACCGGCGTTGAAATGTTCCGCAAGCTGCTGGACGAAGGCCGTGCTGGCGAGAACGTCGGCGTGCTGCTGCGTGGCACCAAGCGTGAGGACGTGGAGCGTGGCCAGGTTCTGGCCAAGCCGAACACCATCAAGCCGCACACCAAGTTCGAGTGCGAAGTGTACGTGCTGTCCAAGGAAGAAGGTGGTCGTCACACCCCGTTCTTCAAGGGCTACCGTCCGCAGTTCTACTTCCGCACCACCGACGTGACCGGTAACTGCGAGCTGCCGGAAGGTGTCGAGATGGTGATGCCGGGCGACAACATCAAGATGGTTGTCACCCTGATCGCTCCGATCGCGATGGAAGACGGTCTGCGCTTCGCCATCCGTGAAGGCGGTCGTACCGTCGGCGCCGGCGTGGTTGCCAAGATCATCGAGTAATCGATTGATCTGAAACGAAAAAAGGCCCTTCGGGGCCTTTTTTCTTGCCTCATGAAATTGACAGATGGCAAAAGAGGCGTTCTTGACAGCTGTCGGCGACATCCTTAGAATTGCGCCTCCTTTAATCGGGCACCTTTTTGCCCGAGGGGAAAGCTTGGAGTCTGAGGTCAAATGCAAAATCAACAAATCCGTATTCGGTTGAAGGCTTTTGATCATCGCCTGATCGATCAATCTACCCAGGAAATCGTGGAAACCGCGAAACGTACTGGTGCTCAGGTGCGTGGTCCGATTCCTCTGCCAACCCGCAAGGAACGTTACACAGTGCTGATTTCTCCGCACGTCAACAAGGACGCTCGTGACCAGTACGAAATTCGTACCCACAAGCGTGTGCTCGACATCGTTCAGCCCACCGACAAGACCGTCGATGCGCTGATGAAGCTCGATCTCGCCGCTGGCGTTGAAGTGCAAATCAGCCTCGGCTGAGACCGTCAAGGTTTCAGTCGTGTAACGCTCTGAAATGGGCGGCCATAGCGGGTGAAAGCCCCGTACACTCAAGAGGTTCTCAACATGACGATTGGTTTAGTCGGTCGTAAATGCGGTATGACCCGCGTTTTCACCGAAGAAGGCGTTTCCGTTCCGGTTACGGTCATTGAGATCGAGCCGAATCGCGTAACCCAATTCAAAAGCGAAGAAACCGATGGCTACCGCGCCATTCAGGTAACCGTGGGCGAGCGTCGTGCTTCCCGCGTGACCAAGGCGCAAGCCGGTCACTTTGCCAAGGCCAGCGTTGCTGCTGGTCGTAGCGTCCTCGAATTCCGCCTGGAAGACGGTGAATACAAGGCCGGCGACGAAGTCACCGTAGCCCTGTTTGAAGCCGGTCAGATGGTTGATGTCACTGGTCAGTCCAAAGGTAAGGGCTACGCCGGTACCATCAAGCGCTGGAACTTCCGTGGTCAGGACAACACCCACGGTAACTCCGTTTCCCACCGTGCACCTGGTTCCATCGGCCAGTGCCAGACTCCTGGTCGAGTGTTCAAGGGCAAGAAAATGTCCGGTCACCTGGGTGCGGAGCGTGTAACCGTTCAGTCGCTGGAAGTCGTGCGTGTAGACGCCGAGCGCAACCTGCTGCTGGTCAAGGGTGCCGTCCCCGGCGCGCCGGGTGGTGACGTGATCGTGCGTCCCGCTGTCAAGGCCCGTGGTTGAGAGGAGAGAGAACATGCAACTCAATGTGAATGGCTCTCAAGCTATCGAAGTCTCCGAGCACACCTTCGGCGGTGAATTCAACGAGACCCTGGTTCACCAGGCAGTCGTTGCCTACATGGCTGGCGGTCGTCAGGGCACTCGTGCCCAGAAGACCCGTTCCGAAGTCAGCGGCGGCGGCAAGAAGCCCTGGCGTCAGAAGGGCAGCGGTCGTGCCCGTGCCGGTACCATCCGCAGCCCCATCTGGCGTTCCGGTGGCGTGGCTTTCGCAGCCAAGCCCCAGGATCACAGCCAGAAGCTGAACAAGAAGATGTACCGCGCTGCACTGCGCTCCATCCTCGCCGAGCTGGTCCGTCTGGATCGTCTGGTCGTGGTTGACGACTTCGCCGTCGACGCGCCCAAGACCAAGACCCTGGTCAGCAAGCTGGACGGCCTGGGCCTGAGCGACGTGCTGATCGTGACCGACGCTGTCGACCAGAATCTGTATCTGGCCGCCCGCAACCTGCCTTTCGTCGACGTGCGTGATGTCCAGGGTTCCGACCCGGTCAGCCTGATCGCCTACGACAAGGTGCTGGTCACTGTGTCCGCCGTGAAGAAATTCGAGGAGCTGCTGGCATGAACCAGGAACGCGTATTCAAAGTGCTGCTTGGCCCGCACATCTCCGAGAAGGCCACCATGCTGGCGGACAGCCAGAAGCAGTTCGTATTCAAGGTTGCCACCGATGCAACCAAGCTGGAAATCAAAAAGGCCGTCGAGCAGCTGTTCGAGGTCAAGGTTCGCAGCGTCAGCACCCTGAACGTCCAGGGCAAGACCAAGCGCACCGCTCGTGGTCTGGGCAAGCGTAACGACTGGAAAAAAGCGTACATCGCGCTCCAGCCGGGCCAGGATCTCGACTTTTCCAGCAGCGCCGAGTAATCAGGGGGCATCATGGCAATCGTAAAATGCAAGCCGACCTCCGCTGGCCGCCGCTTTGTGGTCAAGGTGGTCAACTCTGATCTGCACAAAGGCGCGCCCTACGCTCCTTTGCTGGAGAAGAAGAGCAAGTCCGGCGGCCGTAACAACAATGGTCGTATCACCACTCGCCACATCGGCGGTGGTCACAAGCAGCACTATCGTCTGGTCGATTTCCGTCGCAACAAGGATGGCATTCCTGCCGTCGTCGAGCGTATCGAATACGATCCGAATCGTACTGCACACATCGCTCTGCTGAAGTACGCCGATGGCGAGCGTCGCTACATCATCGCTCCCAAGGGCGTTGCTGCCGGTGACCAGCTGCTGTCCGGCGCTGGCGCGCCCATCAAGGCCGGCAACAACCTGCCGCTGCGTAACGTGCCGGTTGGTAGCACCATCCACGGTATCGAGCTGAAGCCTGGCAAAGGCGCTCAGATCGCTCGCTCCGCGGGTA
Source organism: Pseudomonas sp. JUb52 (assembly GCF_004341115.1). Taxonomy (NCBI): domain Bacteria; kingdom Pseudomonadati; phylum Pseudomonadota; class Gammaproteobacteria; order Pseudomonadales; family Pseudomonadaceae; genus Pseudomonas; species Pseudomonas sp. JUb52. Next base: position 135,073 of record NZ_SLYS01000004.1, on the reverse strand, counting down.
CCTCCGCTCAGCTGGTCGCCCGCGAAGGCGCCTACGTCACCGTGCGCCTGCGCAGCGGTGAAATGCGCAAGGTGCTGTCCGAGTGCCGTGCCACCCTGGGCGAAGTGTCCAACGGTGAGCACAGCCTGCGTTCGCTGGGTAAGGCCGGTGCCACCCGCTGGCGTGGCGTGCGTCCGACTGTACGTGGCGTTGCCATGAACCCGGTCGATCACCCGCACGGTGGTGGTGAAGGTCGTACTTCCGGTGGCCGTCATCCGGTTTCGCCGTGGGGCGTCAAGACCAAGGGTCTCAAGACGCGCTCCAACAAGCGTACCGACAAGATGATTGTCCGTCGCGGCAAGTAATCAGTAGAGGATTCGACTGTGCCCCGTTCTCTGAAGAAAGGTCCTTTTATCGATCTTCACCTGTTGAAGAAGATCGAAGTCGCGGTGGAAAAAAACGAACGCAAGCCGATCAAGACCTGGTCGCGTCGTTCGATGATCCTGCCGCAGATGGTCGGCCTGACCATTGCTGTGCACAACGGTCGTCAACATGTCCCCGTTCTGGTGAACGAAGACATGGTCGGCCACAAACTCGGCGAGTTCGCTGCTACCCGCACCTATCGCGGTCATGCGGCTGACAAGAAAGCCAAGCGTTAAGGGGTAAGGAAGATGGAAGTAGCCGCTAAGCTGTCGGGCGCTCGTATCTCCGCCCAGAAAGCCCGCTTGGTCGCCGACCAGATTCGCGGGAAGAAGGTGGGCGAAGCGCTCAACCTGTTGACTTTCAGCAGCAAGAAAGCCGCTGAAATCATGAAGAAGGTGCTGGAGTCGGCTGTTGCCAACGCCGAGCACAATGAAGGCGCCGACGTGGACGATCTGAAGGTCTCCACCGTCTTCGTAAACGAAGGTCGTTCGCTCAAGCGCATCATGCCGCGTGCCAAAGGTCGTGCTGATCGCATCGTGAAGCGGTCTTGCCATATCACGGTCAAGGTTGCGGACAAGTAACGGAGTCGATCAGATGGGTCAGAAAGTACATCCCAATGGCATTCGCCTGGGTATCGTCAAGGAGCACACTTCGGTCTGGTACGCGGATAAGCGCACTTATGCGGACTATCTGCTGGCCGACCTGAAGGTTCGTGAGTACCTCCAGGACAAACTAAAAAGCGCGTCCGTAAGCCGTATCGATATTCATCGCCCGGCTCAAACCGCACGCATCACCATCCACACCGCCCGTCCCGGTATCGTGATCGGCAAGAAAGGTGAGGATGTCGAGAAGCTGCGTCAGGACCTGACCGCAAGAATGGGTGTGCCCGTGCACATCAACATCGAAGAGATCCGCAAGCCGGAGCTCGACGGTGCCCTGGTTGCGCAGAGCGTTGCGCAGCAGCTTGAGCGTCGTGTGATGTTCCGTCGCGCCATGAAGCGTGCCGTGCAGAACGCGATCCGCATTGGTGCCAAGGGCATCAAGATTCAAGTGAGCGGTCGTCTGGGCGGTGCTGAAATCGCCCGTACCGAGTGGTATCGCGAAGGTCGTGTGCCCCTGCACACCCTGCGTGCCGATATTGACTACGCCACTGCGGAAGCTCACACCACCTACGGTGTGATCGGTGTGAAGGTCTGGATCTTCAAGGGTGAGGTCATTGGTGGCCGCCAGGAAGAGCTCAAGCCCGTCGCCCCGGCTCCGCGCAAAAAAGCTGCTGCTAAGTAAGGAGTACGCAACATGCTGCAACCCAAGCGTACAAAATTCCGCAAGCAGATGACCGGCCACAACCGTGGTCTGGCTCATCGCGGTAGCAAGGTCAGCTTCGGCGAGTACGCGCTGAAGGCTGTCGGCCGTGGCCGTCTGACCGCTCGCCAGATCGAATCCGCACGTCGTGCGCTGACCCGTCACGTGAAGCGTGGCGGCAAGATCTGGATCCGCGTCTTCCCTGACAAGCCTGTCACCAAGAAGCCTCTCGAAGTGCGGATGGGTAAAGGTAAGGGTAGTGTCGAGTACTGGGTAGCCCAGATCCAGCCGGGCAAGGTCCTGTACGAGATCGAGGGTGTTTCCGAGGATCTGGCTCGTCAGGCATTCGCCCTGGCCGCTGCCAAGCTTCCCGTCGAAACCTCCTTTGTTAAGCGGACGGTGATGTGATGAAAGCGAAAGATTTGCGTGAGAAATCCGTAGAGGAGCTGAACGAGCAGCTTCTCAACCTGCTGCGTGACCAGTTCAATCTGCGTATGCAGAAGGCAACTGGCCAGTTGGGTCAGTCTCACATGCTCTCGCAAGTGAAGCGCGACATCGCTCGCGTCAAGACTGTGCTGAACCAGCAAGCAGGTAAGTGATCATGGCTGAAGCTGAAAAAACTGTCCGTACGCTGACCGGCCGAGTGGTCAGCGACAAGATGGACAAAACCGTGACCGTACTGATCGAGCGTCGCGTAAAGCACCCGATCTACGGCAAATACGTGAAGCGTTCCACCAAGCTGCACGCTCACGACGAAACCAATCAGTGCCGCATTGGTGACCTGGTCACCATTCGCGAAACCCGCCCGCTGGCCAAGACCAAGGCGTGGACCCTGGTTGACGTCGTCGAGCGCGCCGTTCAGGTATAAGGGTAGAGAGCCATGATCCAGACTCAATCCATGCTTGACGTCGCCGACAACAGCGGCGCTCGTCGCGTGATGTGCATCAAGGTGCTCGGCGGTTCCCACCGCCGCTACGCCGGCATCGGCGACATCATCAAAGTCACCGTCAAGGAAGCAATTCCGCGCGGCAAGGTGAAGAAAGGTCAGGTGATGACTGCTGTCGTCGTGCGTACCAAGCACGGCGTCCGCCGCACCGACGGTTCCATCATCCGCTTCGACGGCAACGCCGCGGTTCTGTTGAACAACAAGCAAGAGCCGATTGGCACCCGTATCTTTGGGCCGGTGACCCGTGAACTTCGCTCCGAGAAGTTCATGAAGATCGTCTCCCTTGCCCCCGAAGTGCTGTAAGGAGTAGCCGACATGCAAAAGATTCGTCGTGACGACGAGGTAATCGTCATTGCCGGCAAGGACAAGGGCAAACGTGGCAAGGTGCTGAAGGTGCTCGCCGATGACCGTCTGGTCGTTGGCGGGGTCAACCTGGTCAAGCGCCACACCAAGCCCAACCCCATGCTGGGCGTTCAGGGTGGCATCGTAGAGAAAGAAGCCCCTCTGCATGTCTCCAACGTTGCCATTTTCAACTCCGAGACCAACAAGGCTGACCGCGTTGGTTTCAAAGTCGAAGACGGCAAGAAGATTCGTATCTTCAAGTCGACCCAAAAAGCGGTCCAGGCCTGAAGCTGCTAGGTAGATCACCATGGCTCGATTGAAAGAGATTTATCGGAAGGAAATCGCGCCCAAGCTGAAAGAGCAGCTTCAGCTGGGTAACGTGATGGAAGTTCCGCGCATCACCAAGATCACCTTGAACATGGGTCTGGGCGAAGCAGTCGGTGACAAGAAGATCATCGACAACGCTGTAGCTGACCTGGAAAAGATCGCTGGTCAAAAGCCGGTCGTGACTTATGCCCGCAATTCCATTGCCGGCTTCAAGATCCGCGAAGGCTGGCCGATTGGCGTCAAGGTGACCCTGCGTAGCGATCGCATGTATGAATTCCTGGATCGTCTGCTGTCCATCTCCCTGCCGCGCGTACGTGACTTCCGCGGCCTGAATGCCAAGTCCTTCGATGGTCGTGGTAACTACAGCATGGGCGTGAAAGAGCAGATCATCTTCCCGGAAATCGATTACGACAAGATCGATGCGCTGCGTGGCATGGACATCACCCTGACCACCACCGCTCGTACCGACGAGGAAGGCCGTGCGCTGCTGCGCGCGTTCAACTTCCCGTTCCGTAACTGATTGAGGTCTTCAAATGGCTAAGCAAAGCATGATTAACCGTGAGCTGAAGCGTCAGCAAACGGTTGCCAAGTACGCCAAGAAGCGCGCCGAGCTGAAGGCGACCATCGGTAACGTCAACGCCTCCCCCGAGGAGCGTTGGAATGCCCAGGTCGCCCTGCAGAAGCAGCCCCGTGACGCCAGCGCCAGCCGCATGCGTAACCGCTGCCGCCTGACCGGTCGTCCGCATGGCGTGTACCGCAAGTTCGGTCTGTCCCGCATCAAGCTGCGTGAAGCAGCCATGCGCGGTGACGTGCCCGGCCTGGTGAAGGCCAGCTGGTAACAGCTAGCGCCTTTCATCGCGGTAACTGAATCAAGCCCCTTTTGGGGCTTGATTCGTTTCAGGCCGATCTCTAGAATGCTCGGCTCGCCCGAATCGGCCTATTGCCGAGGGGTGATTTTGAGAGCCGGTAGGCTCAATTTCTGTATTAGGAGCTAATAGCCCATGAGTATGCAGGACCCGTTAGCAGACATGCTAACTCGTATCCGTAATGCCCAGATGGCTGAAAAGGCCGTTGTGAGCATGCCTTCTTCCAAGCTGAAGGCTGCCGTCGCCAAAGTCCTCAAGGACGAAGGTTACATCGCGGATTTTCAGGTCAGCGCGGAAGCCAAGCCGTCGCTGTCCATCGAGCTGAAGTACTTCGAAGGCAAGCCTGTCATCGAAGAGCTGAAGCGTAGCAGCCGTCCCGGTCTGCGCCAGTACAAAGCCGTTGACCAGCTGCCGAAAGTGCGTGGCGGTCTGGGCGTGTCGATCGTTTCCACCAACAAAGGTGTGATGACTGATCGCGCAGCCCGTGCTGCTGGTGTTGGCGGCGAAGTGCTCTGCACAGTCTTCTAAGGGGAATCAGCATGTCTCGCGTTGCTAAAAACCCTGTAAGACTGCCTGCAGGCGTCGAAGTTAATCTGGCCGGTCAGGCCCTTTCGATCAAGGGTGCCAAGGGCGCTCTGGAACTGAAGGTTCATCCGTCCGTTGAAGTCATTCAAGAGTCCGGTGAGCTGCGTTTCGCTGCTCGCAATGGCGATCAGCAGACCCGTGCGATGGCCGGCACTACCCGTGCCCTGGTCAACAACATGGTGGTCGGCGTCAGCCAGGGCTTCGAGCGCAAGCTGCAACTGGTCGGTGTGGGCTACAAGGCCCAAGCCAAAGGTCAGGTGCTGAACCTCGCTCTGGGCTTCTCTCATCCCGTGGACTACGACCTGCCGCAAGGCATCACCGCAGAAACCCCCAACCAGACCGAAATCCTGATCAAGGGTATCGACAAGCAGCTGGTCGGCCAGGTTGCGGCTGAGATTCGTGGTTTCCGTCCGCCGGAGCCTTACAAGGGCAAGGGCGTACGGTATGCCGACGAAGTCGTCCACCGTAAAGAAGCCAAGAAAAAGTAGGGCATAGCAAATGACCGTCAAGAAAGAAACCCGACTGCGTCGCGCTCGCAAGGCTCGCCTGAAGATGCGCGAGCTGGAAGTGGTGCGTCTGTGCGTGTACCGCTCTTCCCAGCACATCTATGCCCAGGTCATCGCGGCCGACGGCAGCAAGGTCCTGGCCAGCGCTTCTACGCTGGACAAAGAACTGCGCGAAAGCGCTACCAGCAACGTCGAGGCGGCCAAGAAAGTTGGTCTGCTGGTCGCCGAGCGTGCCAAGGCCGCTGGCGTTACCCAGGTGGCCTTTGATCGTTCTGGCTTCAAGTACCATGGTCGCGTCAAAGCGCTGGCCGACGCTGCTCGTGAAGGCGGGCTGGAGTTCTAAGTCATGGCAAATAACGATCAAAAGCGCGACGAAGGCTACATCGAGAAGCTGGTTCAAGTTAACCGCGTAGCCAAAACCGTGAAAGGCGGCCGTATCTTCGCCTTCACCGCTCTGACCGTGGTTGGCGATGGCAAAGGCCGCGTTGGCTTCGGCCGTGGCAAGGCCCGTGAAGTGCCTGCTGCCATCCAGAAGGCTATGGAAGCTGCTCGCCGCAACATGATCCAGGTGGATCTGAACGGCACCACTCTGCAGTACCCGGTCAAGGCCGCCCATGGCGCCTCCAAGGTGTACATGCAGCCCGCTTCCGACGGTACCGGCATCATCGCCGGCGGTGCCATGCGCGCCGTGCTGGAAGTCGCCGGTGTGCAGAACGTCCTGGCCAAGTGCTACGGCTCCACCAACCCGGTAAACGTTGTGTACGCGACCTTTGAAGGTCTCAAGCACATGCAGGCGCCGGAAGCTGTTGCCGCCAAGCGTGGCAAGAGCGTCGAGGAGATTCTCTGATCATGGCTAACGCAACCGTCAAGGTCACGCTGATCAAGAGCGTCCATGGCCGTCTGGCCAATCACAAGGCTTGCGTCAAGGGTCTCGGCCTGCGTCGCATTGGTCACACCGTCGAAGTTCAGGACACCCCTGAGAATCGCGGCATGATCAACAAGGCCTATTACCTTCTGCGTGTGGAGGGTTAAGTCATGAAATTGAATGATCTGCGTTCCGCTCCCGGCGCTCGCCGCGAGAAGCTGCGTCCCGGTCGTGGTATCGGTAGCGGCCTGGGCAAGACCGGTGGCCGCGGCCACAAGGGTCTGACCTCCCGCTCCGGTGGCAAGGTTGCCCCCGGCTTCGAGGGCGGCCAGCAGCCGCTGCACCGTCGTCTGCCCAAGTTCGGCTTCGTTTCGCTGAAGGCCCTGGACCGCGCCGAGGTTCGTACCTCCGAGCTGGCCAAGGTTGATGTCGATGTCGTCGATCTGCAGGCGCTGAAAGACGCCAACGTGATCAGCCGCGACATCAAGCGTGTCAAGGTTGTGCTGTCCGGCGACGTCACTCGTGCCGTCACCCTGAAGGGCATTGGTGCCACCAAGGGCGCACGTGCAGCCATCGAAGCAGCTGGCGGCAAGATCGAGGAATAAATGGCTAAGCAAGGTGCTCTCTCTGCGCTCAGCAAGACCGGTGGTATGTCCGAGCTGTGGACCCGCCTCCGATTCCTGTTCCTGGCGATCATCGTCTACAGGATCGGTGCGCACATCCCTGTTCCGGGTATCAATCCCGATCAGCTGGCCGCACTGTTCAGGCAGAACGAGGGGACCATTCTTAGCCTCTTCAACATGTTCTCTGGCGGTGCGCTGGAGCGGATGAGCATCTTTGCACTGGGGATCATGCCGTACATCTCGGCATCGATCATCATGCAGCTGCTTACCGCAATCAGCCCACAGCTGGAGCAATTGAAGAAAGAGGGTGAGTCTGGTCGTCGCAAGATCAGCCAGTACACCCGTTACGGCACACTGGTTCTGGCGCTCGTTCAGGCCACCGGGATGTCGGTTGGACTTGCCAGTCAGGGCGTGGCGTTCAGCGTGGGCTTCAGCTTCTACTTCGTAGCTGTCACCACCTTCGTCGCCGGCGCACTGTTCATGATGTGGCTGGGTGAGCAGATCACCGAGCGCGGTATCGGCAATGGCATCTCGATGCTGATCTTCGCCGGTATCGTCGCGGGCTTGCCTCGCGCCATCGGTCAGTCCTTCGAGTCGGCACGGCAGGGCGATATCAACATCTTCGCGCTGATCATGGTCGGTGTGGTGGCGGTCGCCATCATCGCCTTCGTGGTGTTTATCGAGCGTGGCCAGCGTCGTATCGCTGTGCACTACGCCAAGCGCCAGCAGGGTCGCAAGGTCTTCGCTGCGCAGAACAGCCATCTGCCGCTCAAGGTGAACATGGCCGGGGTTATCCCGGCGATCTTCGCCAGCAGCATCCTGCTGTTTCCGGCATCGCTCGGTTCGTGGTTCGGTCAGTCCGAAGGTCTCGGTTGGTTGCAGGACGTGGCTCAGGCCATCGCGCCCGGTCAGCCGCTGAACATCTTGCTGTTTAGTGCAGGGATCATCTTCTTCTGCTTCTTCTATACAGCGCTGATGTTCAACCCCAAGGACGTGGCAGAGAACCTGAAGAAATCCGGGGCGTTCATCCCGGGTATTCGTCCTGGTGAGCAGTCCGCGCGCTATATCGATGGCGTGCTGACCCGACTGACCATGTTCGGTGCCCTGTACATGACGGCGGTGTGCTTGTTGCCCCAGTTCCTGGTGGTCGCGGCGAACGTGCCGTTCTATCTCGGCGGGACCTCGTTGCTGATCGTGGTGGTAGTGGTCATGGACTTCATGTCCCAGGTCCAATCCCATCTCGTATCTCATCAATACGAGTCCCTGATGAAGAAAGCCAACCTGAAGGGCTACGGCAGCGGCATGATGCGCTGATCCGTTACCCGTAAGGTTAGAGGAGTTGTCATGAAAGTTCGTGCATCGGTCAAGAAGCTGTGCCGTAACTGCAAGATCATCCGCCGCGAAGGCGTCGTGCGCGTGATCTGCAGCGCTGAACCGCGTCACAAGCAGCGCCAAGGCTGAGTGTGAATCACGCGTCTAACCCGGCAGCTAGTGTGCTGCCGGGTTGATCATTTGTTCCTACAGCGTTAATATCGCGCGCCCTTTTCTTGGCTTCCGGGGCGTCGGTAGCTGTCAATTGGAGTTTTTCTGAATGGCCCGTATTGCAGGCGTCAACATTCCAGATAACAAGCACACTGTTATCTCGCTGACCTACATCTATGGTGTCGGTCGCACCACCTCTCAGAAGATCTGCGCGGCCACCGGCATCGAGCCGACCGCCAAGATCAAAGAACTGAGCGACGAGCAGGTCGATCAGCTGCGTAACGAGGTTGCCAAAATCCTCACCGAGGGTGACCTGCGCCGCGAAATCAACATGAACATCAAGCGCCTGATGGATCTGGGTTGCTACCGCGGTCTGCGTCACCGCCGTGGTCTGCCGGTCCGTGGTCAGCGCACCAAGACCAATGCCCGTACCCGTAAGGGCCCGCGCAAGCCGATCCGCAAGTAATCGCATCCGCGAATCGACAGGAATCTAGTCATGGCAAAACCTGCTGCTCGTCCTCGTAAGAAAGTCAAAAAGACAGTGGTTGATGGCATCGCCCACATCCATGCGTCTTTCAACAACACCATCGTGACCATCACCGATCGTCAGGGCAATGCTTTGTCCTGGGCGACCTCCGGTGGCTCCGGCTTCCGTGGCTCCCGTAAGAGCACCCCGTTCGCTGCCCAGATTGCAGCCGAACGCGCCGGCCAAGCCGCTCTGGAATATGGTCTGAAGAATCTGGACGTGAACGTCAAAGGTCCCGGCCCCGGCCGCGAGTCCGCTGTTCGCGCCCTGAATGCCTGTGGTTACAAGATCGCCAGCATCACCGACGTGACGCCCATCCCGCATAACGGGTGCCGTCCGCCGAAGAAGCGTCGCGTGTAATAGGAGACAGTGAGAAATGGCTCGTTACATTGGTCCCAAGTGCAAACTGTCCCGCCGCGAAGGCACTGACCTCTTCCTGAAGAGCGGCGCTCGTGCCCTCGACTCGAAGTGCAAGCTGGAAACCGTTCCTGGCCAGCATGGTCAGCGTCGCGGTCGTCTGTCCGACTACGGTCTGCAGCTGCGTGAAAAGCAGAAGGTCCGCCGCATGTACGGTGTCCTCGAGCGTCAGTTCGCCGGTTACTACCAGGAAGCTGCCCGTCGCAAGGGCGCTACCGGTGAAAACCTGCTGCAACTGCTCGAGTGCCGTCTGGACAACGTGGTGTATCGCATGGGCTTTGGTGCCACTCGCGCTGAATCGCGCCAGCTGGTCTCCCACAAGTCGATCACCGTCAACGGTCAGACCGTCAACATTCCCTCCTATCAGGTCAAGGTCGGCGACGTCGTCGCGGTCCGCGAGAAGGCCAAGAACCAGCTGCGTATCGCTCAAGCTCTCGAGCTGTGCGGCCAGCGTGGCCGTGTTGAGTGGGTCGAAGTGAGCACCGAGAAAAAGGAAGGCACCTTCAAGAGCGTGCCGGCCCGTGGTGATCTCTCCGCCGACATCAACGAAAACCTGATTGTCGAGCTCTACTCCAAGTAAGGGCTAGAAAGTAGGTGCATCCATGCAGAGTTCGGTAAATGAGTTCCTGACCCCCCGCCATATCGATGTGCAGGCGGTTAGTCAGACCCGTGCCAAGATCACCCTCGAGCCTCTCGAGCGTGGTTTCGGCCATACCTTGGGCAACGCGCTGCGGCGTATCCTGTTGTCCTCCATGCCTGGCTGCGCGGTAGTCGAAGCAGAGATCGACGGTGTCCTGCACGAGTACAGCGCCATCGAAGGCGTGCAGGAAGACGTGATCGAGATCCTGCTCAATCTCAAGGGTCTGGCCATCAAGTTGCACGGCCGTGACGAAGTCACCCTGAGCCTGAGCAAGAAAGGTCAGGGGCCGGTTCTGGCCTCTGACATTCAGGTCGATCACGACGTCGAGATCGTCAACGGTGAGCACGTCATCGCCCACCTGGCGGACAACGGTTCGCTGAACATGAGGCTGAAAATCGCCCGCGGTCGTGGCTATGAGCCCGCCGACGCGCGTCAGAGCGAAGAAGACGAAACCCGCGCAATCGGTCGTCTGCAGCTCGATGCTTCGTTCAGCCCGGTTCGTCGCGTGGCCTATGTGGTGGAAAACGCCCGGGTCGAACAGCGTACCAACCTGGACAAGCTCGTGCTTGACCTGGAAACCAACGGTACCCTGGATCCGGAAGAAGCCATCCGTCGTGCCGCCACCATCCTGCAGCAGCAGCTGGCAGCGTTTGTCGACCTCAAGGGCGACAGCGAGCCGGTCGTGGTCGAGCAGGAAGACGAGATCGATCCGATCCTGCTGCGTCCGGTGGACGATCTGGAACTGACCGTTCGTTCGGCCAACTGCCTCAAGGCGGAGAACATCTACTACATCGGTGACCTGATTCAGCGTACCGAAGTGGAGCTGCTCAAGACCCCGAACCTGGGCAAGAAGTCCCTGACCGAAATCAAGGACGTCCTGGCCTCCCGTGGTCTGTCGCTCGGTATGCGCCTGGACAACTGGCCCCCTGCAAGCCTTAAGAAGGACGACAAGGCTACTGCCTGATCGTCATTGTTCACCGAACGATAGTTTGGGAAGGAATTTCAATCATGCGTCATCGTAAAAGTGGTCGTCATCTGAGCCGCACGAGCGCACACCGCAAGGCCATGTTCCAGAACATGGCTGTGTCGCTGTTCGAGCACGAGCTGATCAAAACTACCCTGCCGAAAGCCAAGGAACTGCGCCGCGTTGCCGAGCCGCTGATCACCCTGGCCAAGGAAGACAGCGTCGCCAACCGTCGTCTGGCTTTCGACCGTACCCGTTCGAAAGCTGCCGTTGGCAAGCTGTTCAACGACCTGGGCAAGCGCTACGCCAACCGTCCGGGTGGCTACCTGCGTATCCTGAAGTGCGGCTTCCGCGCTGGCGACAATGCGCCCATGGCGTATGTCGAGCTGATCGACCGTCCGGTCGGCGGTACCGTGGAACAGGCTGCTGAATAAGTAGCTGCGTTCTGGAAAAGCCGGGCTCTTGCCCGGCTTTTTCATGCCTGGCGTTTGGTGAAGACCCAGCCCCTTCGCATCCGACTTCTGATCTCAGATTTTTCTATCAGGATGCAAGGATCAATAAATTAGTCCTAAAGTATTGCCGTGGCGATACTTCTCTCAAGCGATCAGCCAACGCTTTTAGAGGGAGATACCTGTGACTGATACCAAGATCCTCACCACCGCCAGCGGCATTCCGGTAGCCGACAACCAGAATTCCCGCACCGCCGGTCCGCGCGGTCCGCTGATGCTCGACGACTTCCATCTGATCGAGAAGCTGGCGCATTTCAACCGTGAAGTCATTCCCGAGCGACGCGTGCATGCCAAGGGCTCCGCGGCCTATGGCACCTTTACCGTCACCCGGGACATCACGCACCTCAGCAGCGCCAAGCTGTTCGCCGAGGTCGGCAAGCGGACCGAGACCCTCCTGCGCTTTTCCACCGTGGGCGGTGAGCGCGGCTCGGCGGATACCGAGCGCGATCCCCGCGGTTTCGCCGTGAAGTTCTATACCGAAGAAGGCAACTGGGACATCGTCGGCAACAACACCCCGGTGTTCTTCATCCGCGATCCGTTGAAATTCCCCGACTTCATCCATACCCAGAAGCGCGATCCCTGGAGCAACCTGAAGAGTCCGCAGATGATGTGGGATTTCTGGTCGCTGTCGCCCGAATCGCTGCATCAGGTCACCATCCTGTTCTCCGATCGCGGCATTCCGGACGGCTATCGCTTCATGCATGGCTTCGGCAGCCATACCTTTAGCCTGATCAACGCCCAGGGCGTGCGGCACTTCGTGAAGTTTCACTTCAAGAGCCAGCAGGGGATCAAGAACCTGGCGCCGGCCGACGCGGCACGCCTGGCCGGTACCGATCCGGACTACAGCCAGCGCGACCTGTTCCAGGCCATCGAGCGCGGCGAATTCCCGCGCTGGACGCTGTGCATCCAGGTGATGAGCGAACAGGAAGCAGCTAGCCGTGCCGAGAATCCCTTCGACGTGACCAAGGTCTGGTCGCAGCAGGACTATCCGCTGCAGGAGGTGGGAGTGCTGGAGCTCAACCGCAATCCGCAGAACTACTTCGCCGAGGTGGAGCAGGCCTCCTTCGCGCCGAGCAACGTGGTGCCGGGCGTGGGGCTGTCGCCCGATCGCATGCTGCAGGGCAGGGTATTCGCCTATGCCGACGCCCAGCGCTACCGGGTGGGCACCAACTATCAGCAACTGCCGGTCAACGCACCCCGTTGCCCCTACGCCAACAACCAGCGTGACGGGGCCATGAGATTCGATGGCAATGGCGGTTCGCAGCCGAACTACGAGCCGAACAGCTATGGCCACACGCCCAAGCAGGCGCCCCAGTATCGCGAGCCGGCGCTGAATTTCGCCGGCCCGGCCGATCGCTACGATCACCGGGTGGACGAGGACTACTTCAGCCAGGCCGGAGCGCTGTTCCGCCTGATGAATGCCGACCAGCAGGCGCTGCTGATCGGCAACATCGTCGGCGCCCTGGGTACGGTGACCCGCGAGGTGCAGCTGCGGCAGATCGGTCACTTCCTCAAGGCCGATCCCGCCTATGGCGTGGGCGTGGCCAAGGGCCTGGGGATAGATCCCAGCGAAGTGGCCTGACCCAGGGGTAGAAAAGAGCCCGGCAACCGCCGGGCTTTTTTTCGTCCGCGAAAAAAGTGCGGGAAAGGCTGTCTCGGACGCCGCTTGCGACGTCGCAGTGCTAAGGTTCGCATCAAGCGCGAAATCACGAGGCTCGCTCTCCCGTCATGACTGTGTTTGGAGTGTCTTTGCGCCAGCTCTGGGCGCACGAAAAGGCCAGCTATGGCGTTCGCGTCTTTGTCGCCCTGAGCGGCGCCATGGCGGTCTGCTGGTCGCTGGGCGATCTGCGCGCGCTGTCGCCGGTATTCCTCGGCATCATCGCCAGCGCCCTGGCGGAAACCGACGACAGTTGGCTGGGGCGACTCAAGTCGCTGGCGGTGACGCTGCTGTGCTTTACCGTGGCGGCCTTCGCGGTCGAGCTGCTGTTTCCCTATCCCTGGATCTTTGTCGTGGGCCTGGGGCTGGCCACCTTCAGCCTGACGATGCTGGGCGCCATCGGCGAGCGCTACGCCTCGGTGGCCCAGGCCACGGTGATCCTGTCCATCTATGCCATGATCGGGGTGGATCAGCGCCTCGGCGCCCAGGTGCCGCTGTGGTACGAGCCGGCACACCTGCTGGCCGGGGCATTGTGGTACGGCCTGCTCTCGGTGCTCTGGTGCGCCCTCTTCGCCCACCAGCCGGTGCGACAGAATCTGTCCGCCCTCTATGGCGAACTGGGGACCCTGCTCAGGCTTAAGGCCGAGATGCTCGAGCCGGTGCGCGGGGTGGACCTGCACCGGCGGCGGGTGCTGCTGGCCCAGCAGAACGGCAAGGTGGTGCAGGCGCTGAACCAGGCTAAGGCGACCATCCTCAATCGCTTCGGCCGCTCGGGGCGGCCCGGGGCGCGTTCGGGGCGCTATTTCCGCCTGTATTTCATGGCGCAGGACATCCACGAGCGCGCCAGCTCTTCGCACTATCCCTACAGTGCCCTGACCGAGGCTTTCTTTCACAGCGACATCCTCTTTCGCTGCCAGCGCCTGCTCAAGTTGCAGGCCACGGCCTGCCTCAACATGGGCGAGGCGATCCGTCTCGGGCAGCCTTTCGAATACGGCCAGCAGAGTCAGCAGGGCCTGACCGATCTGCAGGCCTCGCTGGAGTATCTCAAGCAGCAGCAGAATCCGCGCTGGCGGGGCCTGCTGCGCTCCCTGGACCTGCTCGGGCACAATCTTTCGACCCTGGAGCGGCAATTCTCCGAGGCGGGCAACAGCGATTCGGGGGCGGCGGATCTGGACACCAGCCTCCTGGATCCGGCGGCACGCTCCCTGCGCGAGGTGTTCCAGCGTATCCGCCTGCAGCTGACCCCGACCTCGCTACTGTTCCGCCATGGCCTGCGCATGGCGCTGGCGCTGATGGCCGGCTATGGCGTGCTGCACCTGATCCACCCGGTGAACGGCTACTGGATCCTCTTGACCACGGTGTTCGTCTGCCGGCCACAGTACGGAGCGACCCGGGTGCGGCTGGTGCAGCGGATCGTGGGTACGGTGATCGGGCTGTTGCTGGGCAGCGCCCTGCTGGAGCTGTTCGGGCAGCCGGAGATCCAGCTGTTGCTGGCGCTGGTTGCCGGTCTGGTGTTCTTTATCACCCGGACGGATCGCTACACCGTCGCCACCGCGGCCATCACCCTCATGGTGCTGTTCTGCTTCAACCAGGTGGGCAACGGCTTCATGCTGATCTGGCCGCGGCTGCTGGATACCCTGCTGGGTTGCCTGATCGCGGTACTGGCGGTGTTCTTCGTCCTGCCGGACTGGCAGGGGCGGCGGCTGCACCAGGTGATGGCCAATACCCTGCGTACCAATGCGCTCTATCTGCGCCGACTGCACGAGCAGTACCGCACCGGCAAGCGCGACGATCTCGACTACCGGGTGGCGCGGCGCAACGCCCACAACGCCGATGCGACGCTGTCGGCCGCGCTGGCCAACATGCTGCGCGATCCCGGGCACTTCCGCCGTAACCTGGAAGCGGGCTTTCGCTATCTGGCGCTGTCCAACACCCTGCTGGGCTACCTGTCGGCCCTGGGCGCCCATCGCCGCCAGCTAGAGGCGGCCGAGCACGATGCCCTGGTGGAGCGCGCCGTGACCCGCATCGCCGAGGGTATGGAATCCATCGCGGCGGCGGTGGCGGAGCGCCGCAGTCTGCCGCCGACCGCCGAGGAGGAGACCAGCCTGGCCGATGAACTTGAGGCCGCGGCCGAGGACAACGACGACGGCTACCGGCTGGTGTGCACCCAGCTGGCGCTGATCTGCCGCCTGCTGCCCAATCTCAAAAGCGCCGCCAACCATACCCTGCGCGAACAAACCCGCGAGCAACCGGCCGCAGGTACCGCCGATGCTTGAGCAAGGTTGGCGCGACGCGCTATGTTGACCGATGTCCGTCGAGTCTTTCGACGCCTGTTTAAGCTGGTTTGAAGGCTGTTCCAACACATGCGTATGCGTCTTCTAGTAGTGGGCGGGGAGAGCGCCCTGGGCAAGGCGCTACTCGCCGCCGGTGCCGAAGCGGGCATCGAATTCGTCGCCCCCGAGACTCCCACGGAGGGCTGGTACGCCGCCGGGCTGACCGAGGTCCTCGACCGGGTCCGACCAGGGGCGGTGATCAATCTCGCCTATTACCACGACTGGCTGCAGGCCGCGGACTTCGATCCGGCGCTGATGCAGCGCCAGGCGCTGGCCGTGCAACGCCTGGCCGGCCTCTGCCAGCACTATCAGATTCCGCTGATCCAGCCGTCCAGTTATCAGCTGTTCGATGGCTCGCGCGTTGCCGGCTATAGTGAAAAGGATCTTCCGCGTCCCCCGGGGCCACGGGGCGAGGCGCTCTGGCGGGTCGAGCAGCTGGTGCGGGCGCTGTGCCCGATGCACATCCTGCTGCGCCTGGGCTGGGTCCTGGATGACTCCTATAACGGTCGCCTGGGGCGGTTGCTGCGGCAGCTGGGCACCGAGCAGGTGGTGCCGATGGCGGGCGACCGGCGCGGCAATCCGACCACCGTGGGCGATGCCGCCCGGGTGCTGCTGGCCGTGGTCAAGCAGCTCGACTGCGGCGCGCCGCTCTGGGGGACCTATCACTACGGCGCCCAGGAAGCGGTGTCGGAGTTGGGCCTGGCCGAAACCGTCGCCCAGCTCTGGCAGGAATTCGACCGGCCGGTGCGCTGCGAATGGCAGGAGGTGACGCACTTGGAACGGGGGGACGCCGCGGAAGAGCCACAACAGGGGGTGTTGATCAGTCGCAAGCTGCTCAACACCTTTGGCATCAAGGCGCGGCGCTGGCAGCAGGAGTTGCCGGCGCTGTTGCAGGGCTTTCGGCAGGACGAGGTAGGTTTCGATGAGTGATGCGCCCATTCTGATCACTGGCGGTGCCGGTTTCATCGGCTCCCACCTGGCCGACGCGCTGCTGGCGCGGGGCAGGCGGGTGCGGTTGCTGGACGACCTGAGCACCGGCAAGCGCGAGAATCTGCCGCTGGACGATGACCGCATCGAATTGCGGGTGGGGGACGTGGCCGATGTCGCGACCCTGGAAGCGGCGGTGGCCGGCTGCGCGGCGGTGGTGCATCTGGCCGCGGTGGCCTCGGTGCAGGCGTCGGTGGAGGACCCGGTGGGCACCCACAGGGCCAACTTCATCGGCACCCTGAATCTGTGCGAGGCCATGCGCAAGGCCGAGATCAAGCGGGTGATCTATGCCTCCAGCGCGGCGGTCTATGGCGCCAACGGCCAGGGGCAGGCCATCGACGAGGAGCTGGCCAAGGCGCCGCTGACACCCTATGCGGCAGACAAGCTGGCGGGCGAATATTACTTCGACTTCTATCGTCGCGAGCACGGTCTGGAGCCGGCGATCTTCCGCTTCTTCAACATCTATGGTCCGCGTCAGGATCCGTCTTCGCCCTATTCGGGGGTGATCAGCATCTTCACCGAACGCGCCCGCCGGCAGACGCCGATCACGGTGTTCGGCGACGGCGAGCAGACCCGCGATTTCGTCTATGTCGCCGATCTGGTGGGCATCCTGGTGCAGGCGCTGGAAGCCCCCGAAGTGACGGCCGGGGCGGTGAACGTGGGACGCGGCGAGACCATCAGCCTGAACGGTCTGCTGGCGGAGATCGGCCAGGTGCTCGGTGGCCTGCCGCCGGTGACTCATGGCGCGGCGCGGGCCGGGGACATCCGTCATTCGAAGGCGGACAACCGCCGCCTGCGCGAGCGCTTCGATTTCAGTCAGCCCACGAGCATGGGCACGGGGCTGGCAGCGCTGCTGCGGGATTAGCGGACGCGGCCAGGGGCACTCCCTGGCCGGTTGGTCTTCGACACTGCAGCTGTCCCAGCGCCAACCTAGGGGCGAGTGGCCTGCGCTGGCCTAGAAGCGATAGCCCAGGCCGACCATGTAGACCCAGGGATCCACGTCCAGATCGACCTTGGCGCGGGCGCCGAGGGCAGTGTTGTCGACATGGGCGGTGGTGGCAATGTCGATGTAGCGGATCTGGGCGTTGAGCATCACCCGGTCGGTGAGCATGAGATCGGCGCCGACCTGGGCGGACCAGCCCCAGGAGTTGTCGGCGCGGAAGTTGTCGAAGCCGGCCGCGCTGGCGCCGCTGCCGACGTGCTCGTCGTAGATCCAGGTGTAATTGAGGCCGGCGCCGACATAGGGCTGGAACGTCGCCTTGGCGTCCAGCGGGTAGTAGACCAGGCTCAGGGTCGGCGGCAGGTGCTTGAGGCTGACCAGCTTGCCGTTGGCGGCGTCCAGCCCGGTGCCCTTGATGTTGACCTGGTGCTCGAAGGGCGTGGCCGCCAGCAATTCGAGGCCCAGGTGGTCGGTGAGCATGTAGGCGACGTTTAGCCCCAGCTGGGTGTCGCTGTCCATGGTCGCCTTGCCGCCCAGATTGGCGCCGCTCAGGGCGCCTCTGTCGATCTTGACGTCAGAGCTGCGCTCGTGGGGATCCACGGTGATGGCGCCGGCGCGCAGGATGATGTCGCCGGCCTGGTGGGCCTGGGCGAAGGGGGCGGCCAGGGCGAGGGCGAGCAGGCTGAGACGGAAGAGGGGACGCATGGCGAGGGCTCCGAAGGCATTGAAAAAGGGCTGGGAGCAGCCTAGCCAAGCTGAAGCGTCGGACTCTTGATCTCGCTCAAGGGTAGGGTAGATCGCTCAGGAACCGTCGCCCTTGAGGATGTAGGGCTGGATACGCTGGGCCTGCAGCCAATAGCCGGCGACGGCGACCTCGCTGCGCTGGCTACCCACGCCCAGCCGGCCTTCCACCCAGTAGGGCAGGTGCAGCTTGGACAGCCAGAGGTCGTGACTGCCTTTGACGTAGACGATCTGGTTGCCCGGGGGCGGCGGCACATGGATGCAGGCGCCATAGTAGGGAACCAGTAGGAATTCGGTGACCTCGCCCTCGTCGGTGACCATCAGCGGCACCACGTAGCCGGGCAGGCGCACCTCCTGGCCATCCAGGGCAGCCACCGTGGGCGCGTCCGGCCAGGGCTGGCTGGCGGCCGGGCCGTCTTCGCCGAGGCCGTGGTCGACGCTGCCGGGATTGAAGCGCGGCGCATCGGCCGGTACCAGTTCGCGCCAGGCGAGTTGGCGGGGTTCGGCCTGGGCCCAGGGCAGCCAGCAGAGCAACAGCAGGAGCGCCAGGCGCATGGTGGGGCCTCGTCTAGAGTCGCACGGACAACCCGTCCGTGAGGGCCTGGCGACAGCCGCGCCAGGCCGGGATGCAGCCGAGCACCAGTGCCGCGAGCAGGATACCGCCGAGCAGTTGCCCATCGTAGAGCGAGGGCCAGTCCAGCGGCAATGCCAGACCGTATTCCGCCAGCAGCCAGGGCCGCCCCAGAGCGATAGCGCCGTAGAGCAGCGCCAGCCCGCCGAGGCAGCCGGCCAGGGTGAGCGCCAGGGCTTCGGCCAGCAGCAGACCGAACAGGTGGCGTGGCTGGGCACCCACCGAGCGCAGGATGGCCATCTCCCGGCGTCTTTCGTTGAGACTGGCGAGCAGGGCGGTGAGCATGCCTACGAGCCCGGTGAGCACCACGCACAGCGACATCACCAGCAGCGCCTGTTCCGCCGTGCCGAGCAGCCCCCAGAGCTCCTGCAGGGCCACGCCGGGCAGAATGGCCATCAGGGGTTCGCCGCTGTAGTCGTTGATCGCGCGCTGGAGGGCGAAAGTAGCCACCCGGCTTTTGAGGCCGACCAGGGCGGCGGTGAGGTCCTTGGGCGTCAGATCGCGCTGGCGCACCTCGGCGTCGCTCAGCGAAGGACCGGGCATGCCGCCGCGCCAGTCCAGGTGGAGGGCGGTCATGCCGCTCAGGGGGATGTGCAGGGTGCGATCGACCGGGGTGCCGGTGGGGGCGAGGATGCCGACCACGGTGAAGGGGTGGTCGCTGTGCTCGGTCAGGCTGATGGTGGCAACGCCGTGGGCCAGTACGACCTTGTCGCCCAGGTGATAGTGCAGCGCCTTGGCCACTTCGGCGCCCAGCACCACCTCGAAGACGTCGTTGAAGGGCCGGCCCTGGGCCAGGCGCAACGGCTGGTTGCGACCGTAGTGATAGTGGGTGAAGTAGTTGCCGTCGGTACCCAGCACCCGGTAGCCACGGTGGGAGTCACCGAGGGACAGCGGGATGGTCCAGGCGACGCGGGGATCGGCGGCGAGTTTTTCGTAGCTCTCCCAGCGGATGTTGTTGGTGGCGTTGCCGATGCGGAACACCGAGTAGAGCAGCAGATTCACCGCGCCGGAACGGGCGCCCACCACCAGGTCGGTGCCGGCGATGGTGCTGGCGAAACTGGCCTTGGCCTCGGTGCGCAGGCGTTCGACACCCAGCAGCAGAGCCACCGAGACGGCGATGGTGAAGACGGTGAGCAGGGCGGT
The DNA here is from genome assembly GCF_004341115.1 of Pseudomonas sp. JUb52. NCBI lineage: Bacteria > Pseudomonadati > Pseudomonadota > Gammaproteobacteria > Pseudomonadales > Pseudomonadaceae > Pseudomonas > Pseudomonas sp. JUb52. Next base: position 115,339 of record NZ_SLYS01000004.1, on the reverse strand, counting down.
GGCGCGGCGATTGCGCAGGCTGGCCCAGGCCAGTTGCAGGAGCGGCATCCTAGGTCTCCGGCTGGGCGGCGTTGAGCTGGGCCAGGGTCAGGTGGCGATCGAAACGACTGGCCAGGCTGCGGTCGTGGCTAACGAACAGCAGGCCGGCCCCGGCGGCGGCGCACTCGGCGAACAGCAGCTGCAGGAAGGCATTGCGGTGGTCAGTGTCCAGTGCTGAGGTGGGTTCGTCGGCGATCACCAGCTCCGGCTGGCCGATCAGGGCACGGGCGGCGGCGACGCGCTGCTGCTGGCCGATGGAGAGTTCGCGGGCCGGGCGTCGGGGCAGGTCGGGATCGCTCAGGCCCAGGGCGCGGAGCAGGGTCAGGGCCGCGCCCCGGGGATCGCCATGCCGCGTCGAGGCGCGCTCGCGGCGCAGCGCCGAGAACTGGCAGGGCAGCAGGACGTTGTCCAGGACCGAGAGAAAGGGCAGCAGATTGAATTGCTGAAAGAGAAAACCTGTGTGGTCGACGCGAAAACGGTCACGCCGGGCGGTGGCGAGCGCTCCCAGGTCCTGACCGAGCAGCCGCACCTGGCCACGACTGGGGCGCTGCACGCCGCCGAGCAGGCCGAGCAGGGTAGTCTTGCCGCTGCCCGAAGGGCCTTCGAGAAACAGCGCCTCGCCGGGCGCCAGCTGGAAGTGCCGGATGTCCAGGCATTCCGCCTGGCCGGGCCAGGCGAAGCCGAGGTCCTGGATCTCGACCAGGGGGGCAGAGGTCACGACCGTCCTACCATTTCAGCTGCGGTTGCCGGGCGGTCAGTTCGGCGCCCTGCTGGCCGCTGGCGACGATGGCCTGGACCTCGACGCTGTGACTGTTGGGGAAGCGGGCGAACCAGCCGGAGAGATCCAGGCTGGCGAGCGCGCCCGGCTTGCTGCAGCTGAAGCTCATGCTGGCCTCCACGTCGAGATGGCCGCTGGCGCTGGAATCCTTGGCGAACAGCGGGCTGATGGCGCTGGCTTCGGTCAGGCGGCAATCGGCGGCGGCAGGCAGCTTCACCAGGGCCTGGGGATTTTCCAGACTCTGGCGCAGGGCGGCGACGGCGTCTTCTTCCTGTCGATTGCGCGGGGCATGTTCGAAGCCCAGCAGATCGGCCGCCGGACTGCGCCACTGCAATTCCAGGCCCGTGTCGGTCTGGGCCAGGTCGAGATGAGATTCGCCGTGCACATGGGCGCCGAGGGCGCCGTGCTCGTGTTCGTCATGGTCGTCATCGGTGCCATGGGCGAAGGCCGGTTGGACGAGCGCGGCGGCAAGACAGAGGGTCAGCAGGGGCAGGCGCATGATGGACTTCCAATGGGTGGGAAGGTGCTATGTTATGTTGTTGCTTTTCCGTGCTGCAACCTTGGTTTGGCGTGGGTCGATGGCTGTGGGAGCATGGGCCTCTGCACGACGAGGAGAACACCATGGTACGCATTCGCGGAACCATCGGCAGCCAGCCCGTGGATCTCACGGTGGAACTGGAGGAGGCCGACTGGCAACGCCTGGCCGCCGCCCTGCGACCGACCGAGGCGCCCCTGCCTGCCGCGGCTGTGAGCGCCGCACCCAGCGGACCCAAGTCGGGTGGCGACATGCTCTGGGATCAGGTAGTGAAGCTGCTGAGCTCCGCCGGGCGGCTCAGCGGGCCGGACATCCTCGTGGCGCTGGAAAAGCTCACCGGCAATCTCGGCGTGGCCAAGCAACTGCTGGTGCGACTGAGGCACAGTCCCCAGGTGCGCATGGAGCGGGTGGGCGAAGCGCAGTTCTATATCTGGCAGGGGTGAGGCTGGAGCGGGGTAGTGGAAAACGCTGCGCGGTTTTCCACGCTACGGGATGTCCACCGCGCTGGGAGGACGCCCGCGGTGGATAAGGCTGCGTCCGGGGCGACGCAGCCATTGTCGACCGGTGCCTAGTACAGCGCCTGGTACAGGCGGCGGCGATAGGTGGCGACCAGGGGGTGGTCATTGCCCAGCAGATCGAAGACCTGCACCAGGGTTTTGCGTGGCAGATCGTCGCCGTAGCCGCGATTGCGGCGGAACAGCTCCAGCAGGCCATCCAGTGCCGGTTCGTATTGCTGGCGGGCCAGTTGCTGCACGGCCAGTTGGTAGGCGGCCTCGTCGTCACCGGCATCGCGGGCCAGGCGGCTCTTCAGATCGGCGACCTCGGGCAGGCTGGCGGCCTGGCGCAGGAAGGTCAGCTGGGCACGGGCGCCGGCCAGGGCCTGCTTGTGTTCGTCACCCTTGACCGCGTCCAGCACGGCCTGGGCATCGTCCAGTTCATTGCGCTCGGCCAGGCAGCGGGCATAGAGGATCAGTGCCAGAGCGTCGCTGTTGTCTTCTTCCAGCACGGCCTTGAGCAGCGCCTCGGCTTCGGCGAAACGACCCTCGGCGAACAAGGCCTGGGCGGCGTCCAGCGGATCTTCCTCGGCCGGCGGCAGGGCCTGGACATGGGGTTCGAGCAGGGCGCGGATGGCCGATTCCGGCTGGGCGCCGGCGAAGCCGTCGACCGGCTGGCCATCCTTGAACAGCACCACGGTGGGCAGGCTGCGGATGCCGAATCTCATCACCAGTTCCTGCTCGATGTCGCAGTTGACCTTGGCCAGGTGCAGGGCGCCGCCATAGGACTCGGTGATCTTGGCCAGCAGCGGCATCAGCACCTTGCAGGGCGCGCACCACTCGGCCCAGAAGTCCACCAGCACCGGGGTGCTGAAGGAGGCATCGATGACCTGTTGCTGGAAGGTGTCGAGGGTGGCGTCGAAAATGTAGGGGACCTGGCTCATGGCGGACTCGGCAGAGGCGGGTGGCCCCAGATCATTCCTGATCCGGAGCCCCCTAAGAACCGTGCTTGCGACTTTCACAGCACACGGCTCAAGCTTACGAAAAGTCAGCCCAGAGGCTGACCGGCAACGTTGACTAACGATCCTATCATTACAGACCGCTGTGTCGCAGAGTCACTTGTTTACGCTGGCTGTGAATCAGCGAGTGACAGTTGGGATGGAGAAGTACGCGATTTTTCAGAGTGTCCTTGCCGCCGTCCACCCGTCGAATGACATGGTGGTCGTCCCAGCCCGTTTCCCTGGTAATCGCGTGACCGCACAGAGCGCAGTTCCCTTTCTGGCGCCGGTAAAGGCTTAGGATTTGTTTCCTGAAACGCAGCTTGTGCTGCATCCTTTGGACCCTTAGCTTTTCCCATTTCTGCTCAAGCGCAGCGTCGTACGGGTGGTACCCGCCTGATAGACGCTTTTGGCGCTTGATTACGGTCTTCGCTAGCTCATAAAGCTCACGATACTTTCTCTCTCCCTTCTTGCCTCTATAGGGATGCGCGAACACCTGTTTCCGCCCGCCGATGGAATGGAAGTATTTGTTCCAGCTCCACGTAGCTAGCTTCTTCGGGTGTCGGCGCTTCGCCCACCTTCGTAGCAACCAGAAAATCAAGTTATCTAGTTTCTTGAAGGTGGCTTTAGCAACAGCCTGAGAATGGTATTGAGCCCACCCTCGTAGTACCGGGTTCAGACGGCCGATCAACTCTTCCTGAGTCAGAGCCCCACTGGATCTCACTATGTCCCTTACCTTTCGATAGAACGTCGAGATGTTCTTCTTCGAGGGTTTGGTAAACAGCTTGGTCCGTCGGTAAGGCGATTTCGGCACGTATTTCCTGAAATTCCACCCTAGGAAATCAAAGCCCTGAAGGATGTGGGTTATCTGCGTTTTCTCTTCGGACAAGCTCACCCCTCGTACCGACAGGAATTGCTCGACCCAAGGTATGACCTCGTCAGTCAACAGCTCTTTGGTAGCCGCTGTGATGATGAAGTCGTCCGCGTATCGCACCACATGCACTCTGGGCGTATCGGCGTTGGTACCCGCTAGCTTTCTGGCCAGATGACCTTTGAGCTGCTTCTCCAAACCGTTAAGGGTGGCGTTAGCCAAACAGGGCGAAATAATCCCACCTTGTGGCGTCCCGGCCTCCGTAGCCATGAAGTGTCGCCGGTCAATTACCCCGGCCTTCAACCACAGCCGCAGTACCTTTTTGTCCATAGGGACGTTCTGGCACAGCCACTCGTGATTGATGTTGTCGAAGAACCCCTTGATGTCACCTTCCAGAACCCACACAGGTGAGTCGTCTTGCGACATTAACTGAAAGATTTCAACCATCGCATCAGCGGTCGAGCGATCCGGCCGGAAGCCGAAACTTTTCGGGTCGCTGGTGCTTTCGATGACAGGTTCCAGGGCGGACAGGTAGAGCGCTTGCATGGCCCGATCAAACATCGTCGGTATGCCTAGCGGGCGCTTTTCCTTCTTCCCTGGCTTCGGTATCCAAACCCTCTTTAGCGGTTTGGGCCGATAGCCTCGTTTCTCCGATAGACGCTTCGCGGCGTGGAGCTTGGCTGGAGGCGTCCCCCAGGTTTCTCCATCGACGCCCGGAGTCTTGCGACCCCGGTTTTCCGTCACCCGTCTTACAGCCATACAGCGGCCATAAAACGAATGGGTCAGTAACCGTTGCAGGCGTTTAACCCTACGCCAGTCACCGGCCATTGTTGCCTGCGCAATCTTCAACTGCGTTTTCCGAACGGAGATCTGGATCTTGGCCCAATCGAGATCGTGCCAGCCCTTCACGCCGTCAGGAGACGCAGACGAAACCGATGTTGCTGGTTGCGTATTCATACAGTCCTCCTCAGGTCAGTAACCTTCGGGACGGACTTCTCCCCTAGGGGTTGAAGTCACCCCTAGGGTCGTTTCGCTGGAAATCAGCACTAGATCATGCGCCCGTAAACCAGGTGCACGTCAGCCAGGGTTGCCCCTGTCGATGATGTTTCAACCGATATGCCGCCCATTACAGACAGCCATTCGCTTTTTGCACCCTCCCATTCCCCACACCCAACAGCTTTCCTTGCGGATTGCCTGCCTTCCGATGTTGCTGGTTAGGCGGGTGGTCGGGATTGCCACGTTCCCCGCTGCGCATCGATTCCCCGGTTAGGTTCCATCTTTCCCCCGGCAGTCGTAGTGGTACCGCGTCGCTTCTTTCGACAGCGAGCGCCGATCTGCTTTGCCGATTTTGGCCAGGGCCCATAAATTGCCGTAGGCCCAGTAGTGCTTACGAGGGTTCGAACGATGATTCACATGCGTTAACCATACGGGTTGGGTCACTAGCCCCTTGCCTCCGTGCAATTCGGAAGCGTCACGCTGCTGTTGCCAGACCTGCGTGTCCCGTGAGGGATAGGACGTTGTCCATCGGGCTTCACACCTCAGGGTTGGCCCCCGACGCATGCCGATGTAGTGAACTGGCAGGTACATGCCAGGCTCGGTACCCCCTGTATTAGCAAGGTTGAGCAATGCACAAGCGGAGCGGTTGCTCCGTGCTTGGACGAGATACCCTAGCGTCTCACGACGTTGGCATGGGCCAAATGAGACCAAGGCATCCCAGAGATGGATTGACCCCTTGCGGGGTCAAATCACCCACAGGGAGTCTTGTTACATTTAGATACAATTTCGCTAGCAGAAATTGCTCTCTGTTACGTCTGATTGATCAATTTATAGCCAAAAGTGGCCAAATTTGAGACGTACTTACCCTGGCAAGCAGGGATCGCATTGTCCCCACAAGTGGGTCGAATCAGGCGCGGCAGAGCCGGCTCTCGTGCTTTATTTAGGCTTCAAACCCCTGTAGAACAAGGGTTTCGGCGCCAAGACTAAGCTAGTCGACCAAGCACAACACGAGCATTCGTGTCGCACCGAAAGTTGCACTATAGGTGGGGGCGCCGGGCTTGGAAACAAGGCGGGCCGGCTCAGCCCCGATAGAGCGCCACGCGGCGGAATTCGTCCGGCTCGGCCAGATCCGGCAGGGTGCAGGCCTGGAGCATGGCAACGCGGGTGAAGCCGGGGTGGGCGAGGTCGCGTACCCGCGAATCGGCCAGCAGGATCCGCTCGGCACGCGCCTGCAGGAGGTCCAGCAGGGGCAGATTGGCACGGTCGTAGAGGACGTCGGCGGCCAGGATGAGATCGAAGCGCTCGGTGCTGGCAGAGAAATCGTCCAGCGTCTCGATCTGCACGGCGTTGGCCTGGGCATTGGCGCGACAGGCCGCCAGGGCCAGGGGATCGAGGTCGCAGCAGACCACCCGCGCCGCGCCGGCCCGGGCGGCGGCGAGTCCGGCGATGCCCGAGCCGCTGCCGAAATCCAGGACCTGGCGCCCGGCAACGTGCTCGGGATGGGCGACGATCCAGCGCGCCAGGGCCAGGCCGCTGGCCCAGCAGAAAGCCCAGTAGGGTGGTGCCTCCAACAGGCGCTGGGTTTCCGCGGGGGAAAAGGCCCGCGCCATGTTGGCCGGATCGATCAGCCACAGCGACAGGTCGCTGTCGGGCAACGCCTGCAGACAGAGACGGGCGCCGCCGAGCAGAGCCGTCAGGGCGGCGACGAGGTCGTCTGGGGGCGTCACGGGGTCTGGTTCAGCACCAGTTCGCCGAGATTCTGCGTGGTCGGTCCGCCGACATTCACCGGCGGCAGATAGCTGGCCAGCTGACCGGCCTGGATCAGGCGCGCGTGGAATTCCACCTTGAGATCCGGGCGGGTGGGAAAGATCTCCGGATTGAAGGGCAGTCGGAAGGCCAGGGGCGCGCCCTTGCCGGTCACCGTCTCGCTGGCCAGCAGGCGCTGCGGCAGGCCCTTGGCATTGACCGCCAGTAGGGCGATCTCCACCTGGGCACCGGCCGGGACCAGCCCCTGGGCATTGCGCAGCACCCCGGAGATCTCGCGCAGATTGGCCGGGGTGGGAGCGCCGGCCACCGGGACCGGCTCGTCGGCCGGGGTGGTGGGCTGCGGCGGCGTGGTTTCGGGTGGGCTGGAGCAGGCCACGAGCAGACCGGTGAGCAGCAGGGGCAGGAGGACGCGTGGGGTCATGGCAGGATCCGGAGGTCGCCGCCGGCGAGGGCGGCACGGGAGGCTGGAGAGGGGTCGTCGAACACAGTGCGCTCTTATAGCCCGGCGGCTCCTGGCTGTCGATTCGTCCGGTACCCAGAGGTTCCCGCCAGGGGGTGATCGGGTACCATGAGGGCTTTCCCTTCCGGCGGTCGACTCCCCCATGCATTGTCCCTTCTGCGGCGCCCACGACACCAAGGTCACGGATTCCCGGCTGGTTGCGGCCGGCGAGCAGGTGCGCCGGCGGCGTGAGTGCCTGGCCTGCCAGGAACGCTTCACCACCTTCGAGACCGCCGAGCTGGTCCTGCCACGACTGATCAAGCAGGACGGCACCCGCCAGCCCTTCGACGAGGACAAGTTGCGCGCCGGCATGCAGCGCGCCCTGGAGAAGCGTCCGGTCAGCGTCGAGCGCCTGGAAGAGGCCATCGCCCTGATCAAGCACCGGCTGCGCGCCACCGGCGAGCGGGAGATCCGTTCGCGGGTGGTGGGTGAACTGGTGATGGACGAACTGCGCAAGCTGGACCAGGTGGCCTATATCCGCTTCGCCTCGGTCTATCGGCAATTCCAGGACCTGGCCGAATTCCGCGACGAGATCGAGCGGCTGGCCCAAGACCCGGGCAAGCAACCGGTATGAGCGAGGCAGGCCTGGTGAACGATGCCTTCTGGATGACCCGTGCCCTGGCGCTGGCGGCGCTTGGCCGTTACAGCACGGCACCTAATCCGCGGGTGGGCTGCGTGATCGTCCGCGACGGCCAGGTGGTGGGCGAGGGCTGGCATCGCCAGGCCGGCGGTCCCCATGCCGAGGTGCATGCCCTGCGCCAGGCGGGCGAGGCCGCGCGCGGCGCCACCGCCTATGTGACCCTGGAACCCTGCAGCCACCATGGCCGCACCCCGCCCTGCGCGGATGCCCTGGTGGCGGCTGGCGTGGCCGAGGTGGTGGCGGCCATGACCGATCCCAACCCGCTGGTGGCCGGGCGCGGCCTGGCGCGGCTCGCCGCCGCCGGCATCGCCACCCGTGCCGGGGTGCTGGAAGCCGAGGCGCGGGCACTCAATGCCGGCTTCATCCAGCGCATGCTGACCGGGCGGCCCTTCGTGCGGGTCAAGCTGGCGCTGAGCCTGGATGGCCGCACCGCCATGGCCAACGGCGAAAGCCAGTGGATCACCGGGCCGGCGGCGCGCCAGAGCGTGCAGCGACTGCGTGCCGAGGCGGGGGTGGTGATCACCGGCGCCGACACCGTGCTGGCCGATGGCGCGCGCCTGACCGTGCGCCCGAGCGAACTGGGGCTGAGTGGCGCAGAACTGGAACTGGCCACCCTGCGCACGCCGCAGCGGCTGCTGGTGGACGGTCGTGGCCGGGTGCCGCTGGACGTCCCCTTTTTCCAGGCCGGTGCGGCACGGGTCGCCGGTATGGCCAACGAAGCGCCGGCCTATGCGGCGGCCGGGCACGACTACCTGGCGCTGCCCGGTGCCCAGGGCCAGGTCGATCTGGCTGCGCTGCTGACCCACTTGGGTAGCGAGCAGGTCAACGATGTGCTGGTGGAAGCCGGACCGCGTCTGGCAGGCGCCTTCGCCCAGGCCGGACTGGTCGATGAATATCACCTGTTCCTGGCGCCCAAGTTCCTCGGCTCCAGTGCCCGGCCGTTGCTGGACTGGCCGCTGGAGCATCTGGCCCAGGCGCCGCAGCTGGAAATCCTCAGTGCCACGCCGGTGGGCGCGGACCTGCACCTGATCGCCCGACCGGCCCGGGACACCTGACGCCCCTGGCCCCGCGGCGGCGAACTGTGTTACAAAACCTGCGCTGCCCTCGGGCGGCGAGTTCTCAGGGCGGGGTGCAATTCCCCACCGGCGGTAACGCCCGATCAGTCGGGACGAGCCCGCGAGCGCTCTCTCGTCCTCTGCGGCGGGAGAGGTCAGCAGACCCGGTTGGATTCCGGGGCCGACGGTCATAGTCCGGATGAGAGAGAACGGGATAGCCTCGCCTGGCAGGGGTGCGAGCCCCTCGTCCGTCTGATTTCCCTTCTGTCCGTGCGCCCTGTTTTTTCACCGAAACAGGAGTTCGTCGATGTCTAGCTGCACCGCCTTTCTGGCTCTACCTCTCGGAGGCCTGAGCTGATGTTTACCGGAATCATCGAAGCCCTCGGCGAGATCCGCGCCCTCACGCCCAAGGGCGGCGACGTGCGCCTCTATGTCGCCACCGGCAAGCTCGACCTTGCCGACGTCAAGCTCGGCGACAGCATCGCCGTCAATGGCGTCTGCCTCACCGCCGTGGAATTGCCCGGCGACGGCTTCTGGGCCGACGTCAGTCGCGAGACCCTGAGCCTCACCAGCCTGGGCGGTCTCAAGCCCGGCAGCCGGGTCAACCTGGAAAAGGCGCTGATGCCCACCAGTCGCCTCGGCGGCCACCTGGTCAGCGGCCACGTGGACGGACTCGGCGAAGTGGTCTCCCGCGCCGATAACGCCCGCGCCGTGCAATTCCGCCTGCGCGCCCCGGCTGAGCTGGCCCGCTACATCGCGCTCAAGGGGTCGATCACCGTGGACGGCGTCAGTCTCACGGTGAACGCGGTGGATGGCGCCGAATTCGAGCTGACCATCGTTCCCCATACCCTCGGCGAGACCATCATGGCCGACTACCGTCCCGGGCGCCGGGTGAACCTGGAGGTGGACCTGCTGGCCCGCTACCTGGAGCGCCTGCTGCTGGGCGACAAGGCCGCCGAGTCCAGCAAGGGCGGCGTCACCGAACACTTTCTCGCCGAACACGGCTATCTGCAGCGCTAAGGACGACACCGTGGCACTTTCCAGCATCGAAGACATCATCCAGGACATCCGCGCGGGCAAGATGGTCATCCTCATGGACGACGAGGACCGCGAGAACGAAGGCGACATCATCATCGCCTCCGAATGCGTTACCGCCGAACACATCAACTTCATGGCCCGCCATGCCCGCGGCCTGATCTGCATGCCCATGAGCAAGGGCCTCTGCGAGCGCCTCAACCTGCCGATGATGGCCAGCCGCAACGCCTCCGGCTTCGGCACCAAGTTCACCGTCTCCATCGAGGCCGCCGAAGGCATCAGCACCGGCATCTCCGCCGCCGACCGCGCGCGTACCGTGCAGGCCGCCATCGCCAAGGACGCCAAGGCCGGCGACGTGGTCAGCCCCGGCCACATGTTCCCGCTGATGGCCCAGCCCGGCGGTGTGCTGGCGCGTGCCGGCCACACCGAGGCCGCCTGCGACCTGGCGCGCATGGCCGGTTTCGCCGAGAGCGGGGTGATCTGCGAGGTGATGAACGACGACGGCACCATGGCCCGGCGTGACGAACTCGAAGCCTTCGCCGAGCAGCACGGCCTCAAGGTCGGCACCATCGCCGATCTGATCCACTACCGCCTGCTCCACGAGCACACCGTCAAGCGCATCGACGAGCAGCAGCTGGAGACCGAACTCGGTCCGTTCAAGCTGGTGACCTACCGCGACGAGGTGGAGGGCGACGTCCACCTGGCGCTGATCCGTGGCGACCTGGCCGGCCAGGAGCTGCCGCTGGTGCGGGTGCACAACATGGATCCGCTGCGCGACCTCCTGCAGGTGCACCAGCCGGGTCGCTGGAGTCTGCGCAGTGCCATGGAGCGCGTGGCCCGCGAAGGCACCGGCGTGGTGCTGCTGCTCGGTCACTCGATCGAGGGCGACGACCTGCTGGCGCACCTGCGCGAGCCGCTGCCGGTACCCAAGGCGCTGTCCACCTACAGCACCGTCGGGGCCGGTTCGCAGATCCTTCGCGACCTGGGCATTCGTCAGATGCGCCTGCTCAGCTCGCCGATGAAGTTCAATGCCATATCCGGCTTCGACCTGGAAGTAGTAGACTATCTGCCTCCTGAAGAATGACCCTTCCGCCTGGCGCGCCCCGCCCGGGTGGCATGGCGCGCTTCACCTGGATTTCCACGGACGGCCTGGCACTGCCGGCCGTCCGGCTCTTTGACAACTGGACCCGCACATGAACATCAAGACCTTTGAAGGCACCTTCATCGCTCCTCAGGGCCGTTTCGCCCTGGTGGTCGGTCGCTTCAACAGCTTCGTCGTCGAAAGCCTGCTGCAGGGCGCCATCGACGCCCTGGTGCGTCACGGCATCAAGCCGGACGACCTGACCATCATCCGCGTCCCCGGCGCCTTCGAGATCCCGCTGGCGGTACAGAAGATCGCCCAGCGCGACGAATTCGACGCCATCATCGCCCTCGGCGCGGTGATCCGTGGCGGCACCCCCCACTTCGAATACGTGGCCGGCGAGTGCACCAAGGGTCTGGCCCAGGTCTCCATGGAATTCGGCGTACCGGTGTCCTTTGGCGTCCTGACCGTCGATTCCATCGAGCAGGCCATCGAGCGCTCCGGCACCAAGGCCGGCAACAAGGGCGCCGAAGCGGCCCTGTCCGCTCTGGAAATGGTCAGCCTGCTGGCGCAGCTGGAGGCCAAGTGAGCGGCGATCTGACTCCGCCCGCGGCCGGCAAGCCCGCGGGCAAGAAGGCCCCCACTGGCAAACTGGCTGCCCGTCGCGAAGCGCGCAGCCTGTCGGTCCAGGCCCTGTACCAGTGGCACATGGCGGGCCAGGCGATCAACGAGATCGAGGCGCAGTTTCGCGTCGACAACGATTTCGCCAAGGTCGACGGTGCCTATTTCCATGAAATCCTCCACGGCGTCCCGGCCAACAAGGGCGAGATCGACGGTCTGATCCTGCCCTGCCTGGATCGCGCCATGGACGAGGTCGACCCGGTCGAACTGGCGGTGCTGCGGCTGTCCTGCTACGAGCTGCTCAAACGCATCGACGTGCCCTATCGCGTGGTGATCAACGAGGGCATCGAGCTGGCCAAGATTTTCGGCGCCACCGACGGCCACAAGTTCGTCAACGGCGTGCTGGACAAGCTGGCGCCCAAGCTGCGCAGCGCTGAGTTGCGCGGCAAGCGCTGATCGCCCGCGGGCATGGGTGAATTCGAACTCATCCGTCGCTATTTCGCCGCGGCGCCCTGCGCCCGTGGCGGACCCGGCGTGGCGCTGGGCATCGGGGACGACTGCGCGCTGCTGGTACCCGCCCCGAATGAACAGCTGGCGGTCTCCACCGATACCCTGACCGCCGGGGTGCATTTCCCCAATCCCTGCCCGGATGCCCATGGCCTCGGCCAGCGCGCCCTGGCGGTGAGCGCCAGCGACCTGGCCGCCATGGGCGCCGCGCCGCTGGGCTTCACCCTGGCGCTGACCCTGCCGAGCATCGAGCCCGCCTGGCTGGAAGGCCTGGCGGCGGGACTCGCGCAGATGGCCGAGCAGTGCGAGTTGCGCCTGGTCGGTGGCGACACCACCCGCGGTCCGCTGTCCCTCACCCTCACGGTCTTCGGCCAGGTGCCGGCCGGTCAGGCGCTCTTGCGCAGCGGCGCCCGCCCGGGCGATCTGCTGTGCCTGGGCGGTGCGCCGGGCGAGGCCGGCGGTGCCTTGCCCTTCGTCCTCGGTCAGCGTGCCGCGGAGAGCGCCGCCAGTCGGCACCTGCTGGCACGCTACTGGGCACCCCAGCCGCAATTCGACCTCGGCCTCTGGCTGCGGGGTCGGGCGACGGCGGCCCAGGACGTCTCCGACGGCCTGGTCGCCGATTGCGGCCACATCGCCGCGGCCTCCGGCGTCCGCCTGGTTGTGGAGGCGGCGCGGCTGCCGGTGAGTCCGGCGCTGGCCGAACTCTTTCCCGCCGACGAGGTGCTGCGCCTGGCCCTGGGTGCGGGCGACGACTATCTGCTGGTCTTCACCCTGCCGCCTGACCAGGCGCCGGCCCTGACCGCCGCCTGGCCCCAGGCCCAAGTGATCGGGCGGGTCGAGGCGGGCAGTGGCGTTGTCGTCCTCGCCGCCGACGGTCAACCCATGATCCCGGCGCAGGCCGGCTTCCAACATTTCTAGCGCCCCGGCGCGGAGTCTTCTCTTGAGCGAACAGCAAGCCCCCGCCCAGCCGGTCCCCCTGTCGGTCTGGCGCGATCCCTGGCACTTCCTGGCCTTCGGCCTGGGTTCCGGCACCCTGCCCAAGGCGCCCGGGACCTGGGGTTCGCTGATCGCCTTGCCCTTCCTGCCGCTCTGGCAACTGCTCGGCGGCTGGAGCTATCCGCTGCTGCTGGTGCTGCTGACCGTCTTCGGCTGCTGGTTGTGCGGCAAGGTCGCCCGCGAGCTGGGTGTGCACGACCACGAAGGCATCGTCTGGGATGAGATGGTCGGCATCTGGATCACCTTCTGGCTGGCGCCCCCGGGGTTGATCTGGCTGCTGGTGGGTTTCGTCGCCTTCCGCGTGCTGGACATCTGCAAGCCCTGGCCAATCCGCTGGCTGGATGTCAATGTCCGCGGCGGCGTCGGCATCATGGTCGACGATGTACTGGCCGGCATCCTCGCCTGGCTGGTGGTTCAGGGATTACACATCGGTTGGGGTCATCTCGTCGGCTGACGAGACGCAGGCCCAAGGAGCAGGGCAGTGAAAAGACTGGGCGCGTACGGCCTATTGTTGGCCGTCGGTTCGCTCGCCTGGGCGCAACCCCAGGTCAGGGTCGTGGGGTTGTTCAATGGCGCCGCGGTGGTCAACGTCGATGGCCAGCGCAAGTTGCTGCGGGTCGGCCAGCGCCTGGACGACGTCGAGGTGGTCAGCGCGGATCCCCAGCAGGCGGTGCTGCGCATCGACAGCCGGACCCAGACCTTTACCCTCGACCGCGAATACAGCGATGGCTACAGCGCCCCGCAACGCCGCGAATTCAGCGTGCCGCGCAGCAATAACGGTCATTACCAGGTCACCGCCAACGTCAATGGCCGTCCGGTGTCGCTGCTGGTGGACACCGGTGCCACCAGCGTCGCCCTGAGTGGCGCCCAGGCCGATCAGCTGGGCATCAGCTATCGCGACGGCACCCCGGGCTGGGTGGAGACCGCCAGCGGGCATGCCCGCGCCTGGCGCACCACGCTCAAGCAGGTGCGCCTAGGCGATGTCGAGGTGGTCGGGGTGGACGCCATGGTTCTGGAAGGCAACTATCCCAGCCAGGGCCTGCTAGGCATGAGTTTCCTCAACCGCGTAGGCTGGCGCGAGGCCCAGGGCATCTTCTACGTCCAGGCGCGCTGATAGATCATCGGGTATCGACGTCATAACCCCTGGCGATGACGCCGGAGCCGGGGAAAAGGTTACAATGTACGTCTTTCCCCGCCAGGAGCCCGCAGGTGTCCGTCGTCTTTGTCGCCGCCTCCCAACTGCCCACCCCCTTCGGCCTGTTCACGATGCACGGTTTTCTCGACGAGACCGATGGCAAGGAGCACGTCGCCCTGACCTTCGGTGACGTGGCCGATGGCGAGCCGGTCCTGGGGCGGCTGCATTCCGAGTGCCTCACCGGCGATGCGCTGTTCAGCCTGAGATGCGACTGCGGCTTCCAGCTGGAAGCGGCGCTGCGCGCCATCGCCGAGGCCGGTCGTGGCGTGCTGCTCTATCTGCGCCAGGAAGGACGCGGCATCGGCTTGCTCAACAAGATCCGTGCCTATGAGCTGCAGGATGCCGGCGCCGATACCGTGGAAGCCAACGAGCGCCTGGGCTTCGGCGCCGACCAGCGTACCTATGCGCTGTGCAAGCCGATGCTCGAACACCTCGGCATCACCTCGCTGCGGCTGATGACCAATAATCCGCGCAAGGTGAAGGCCCTCGAGGTCCTGGGCATCCCGGTCGCCGAGCGGGTGCCGCTGCAGGAAGGCCTCAATCCGCACAATCGCCGCTATCTGCTGACCAAGGCGGGCAAGCTCGGTCATATGCTCGGCAATCTGCATCAGAACGAAGACGTGGAAAAGGCGCCCTAGGGCGCCTTTTTTCTATCTCGACTTGGCCGCCGCTCAGGCTTCCTTGCGCAGACCGGCCGGCGACAGGTCCGCCAGGGCCAGACGCTCGCGCACCGCGCGCTCGATCCCGGCGACGTCCAGACCGCACTCGGCCAGCATGTCGGCCGGCTTGGCGTGTTCGATGTAGCTATCCGGCAGACCCAGGTTGAGCACCGGCTGGACCAGGGCATTGGCCTGCAGGAATTCGTTGACCGCACTGCCGGCACCGCCCATGACGCTGTTTTCCTCGACGGTGACCAGCAGGTCGTGGTCGGCGGCGAACTGGCGGATCAACGCCTCGTCCAGCGGCTTGACGAATCTCATGTCGGCCACGCTGGCGTCCAAGCGCTCAGCGACCTGCAGGGCCTCGGCCAGTTGCACGCCAAACACCAGGAAGCCGACCTTGGGGCCGTTTTTCAGGCTGCTCTGGCGACGCACCACGCCCTTACCGATGGGCAGGGGTTCCAGGCCCGGATCCAGGGCGGCATTGGGGCCGCTGCCACGCGGGTAGCGCACCGCAGCGGGGCCCTGATGGCGATAGCCGGTGGTGAGCAGGCGGCGCAGCTCGTTCTCGTCGCTAGGCGCCATGATGACCATGCCGGGGATGCAGCGCAGATAGGACAGGTCGAAGCTGCCGGCATGGGTCGGGCCGTCTTCGCCCACCAGGCCGGCGCGGTCGATGGCAAAGAGTACGTCCAGATTCTGCACCGCCACGTCGTGGATCAGCTGATCGTAGCCACGCTGCAGGAAGGTGGAGTAGATGGCCACCACCGGCTTCATGCCGTCGCAGGCCAGGCCGGCGGCCAGGGTCACCGCATGCTGCTCGGCGATGGCCACGTCGAAGTAGCGCTCGGGATAGCGTTCGGCGAAGCGGATCAGGTCGGAGCCTTCCTTCATCGCCGGGGTGATGCCCACCAGCTTGGCATCGGCGGCGGCCATGTCGCACAGCCAGTCGCCAAAAATGTTGGAGTACTTGGGCGCGCCCGGGCGCTTGGGCTTGGCGTCCAGCGGCTCCAGCTTGGTGATGGCGTGGTAGCCGATGGGATCGGCCTCGGCGATGGACAGGCCCTTGCCCTTGCGGGTGATGACGTGGAGGAACTGCGGGCCCTTGGCGTCGCGCAGATTGCGCAGGGTGGTGACCAGGGTCGGCAGGTCATGGCCGTCGATGGGGCCGATGTAGTTCCAGCCCAGTTCCTCGAACAGGGTGCCGGGCACCAGCATGCCCTTGGCGGCCTCTTCGGTGCGGCGGGCGATTTCCCAGGCACCAGGCAGCTTGGAGAGGGCCTTCTTGCCGTTCTCGCGCAGGTGCTGGTAGGTGCGGCTGGAGAGCAGTCGTGCCAGGTAGTTGGATAGGCCACCGACATTGCGCGAGATGGACATGTCGTTGTCGTTGAGCACCACCAGCATGTTGGCGCCGGTGTCCGAGGCGTGGTTGAGGGCCTCGAAGGCCATGCCCGCGGTCAGGGCGCCGTCGCCGATCACCGCGACCGACTTGCGCTCGATGCCTTGCAGCTGGGCGGCGATGGCCATGCCCAGGGCGGCGCCGATGGAGGTGCTGGAGTGACCGACGCCAAAGGTGTCGTACTCACTCTCGCTGCGGCGCGGGAAGGCGGCCAGGCCGTCCTTCTGGCGCAGGCTGGCCATGCCCTCGCGGCGACCGGTGAGGATCTTGTGCGGATAGGCCTGGTGACCGACGTCCCACACCAGCCGGTCTTCCGGGGTGTTGAAGACGTAGTGCAGGGCCACGGTCAGTTCGATGACGCCGAGGCCGGCGCCGAAGTGACCGCCGGTCTGGCCCACGGTCCACAGGAGAAAGGCGCGCAGTTCGTCGGCGACGGCTTCCAGCTCGGCATCACCGAGCTGGCGCAGCTGGACCGGCGAGTCGATGCGGTCGAGCAGGGGCGTCGCGGGACGCTGGCGGGGAATCTCGTGAAACGTCTTGGGCATCTGGCTGATCACTTTGCGCAGAGAATTAGGCAGTTTACCCGATGCCCGCGTGGCATCCCAACAGCGGACAGGGCGTCTTGTTATGCCCCTGTGACAACGGACCCGGGGGCAAATGCGGCTCGGGTCACGAGTTTTTCCGCCGGGATGCGGCTAGCTGCGCCTGGCGACGATGTAGCGGGCCAGGGCGCGCAGGGGTTCGGCGGGCTCGCCCAGGGCCTCGATGGCGGCCAGGGCGGTGTCGCGCAGCTCCAGGGCATAGGCCTTGGCCGCGTCCAGCCCGAGCAGCGCCGGGTAGGTCGGTTTGTCGCGGGCGAGATCAGCGCCCTGGCGTTTGCCCAGGGTCTGGGTATCGCTTTCGATGTCGAGCACGTCGTCCCAGACCTGGAAGGCCAGGCCAATGGCCTCGGCATAGCGGCCCAGGGCCTCACGCTCGCCGGCACCGGCGGCTTCGCTGGCCAGGGCGCCGAGTTGCACGCTGGCGGCGATCAGGGCGCCGGTCTTGTGCAGGTGCATGGTCTCCAGCGCCGGCTGGTCGATGCGCCGGCCGACCGATTCCAGGTCGATGGCCTGGCCGCCGACCATGCCCGCCGGGCCGCTGGCGCGCGCCAGCACCGCGACCATCTCCAGCCGCACCGCGGCGTCCTGGGGCGCCGCCAGCAGGGTCTCGAAGGCCAGGGTCTGCAGGCCGTCGCCGGCAAGGATGGCGCAGGCTTCGTCATAGGCCTTGTGGGTGGTGGGCCGGCCGCGGCGCAGGTCGTCGTCGTCCATGGCCGGCAGGTCGTCGTGGACCAGGGAATAGGCGTGGATCAGCTCAACCGCGCAGGCAGCCTGGTCGGCGCGTGCCGAATCGCCGCCCAGGGCTTCGCAGGCGGCATAGACCAGCAGCGGCCGCACCCGCTTGCCGCCGCCCATGACGCTGTAGGCCATGGCCGCATAGAGCCGGGCGAGTTCGGCGCGCGGGGCGGTGAAGAGCGGGGCGAGGGCGGTGTCGACGCGGGTCTGGCAGCGTTGCTGGTAGGCCTCGATCATGCGTCGTCCCCAACCGGGGCGAAGGGCGCGGCGCTGAGTTCGCCGTCCTTTTCCAGCAGGATCTGCACCTTCTGCTCGGCCTGGGCCAGGGCGCCCTGGCATTCGCGGGTCAGGCGGATGCCCTGTTCGAAGGCGCCGAGGGAGTCCTCCAGGGACAGCTCGCCACTTTCCAGGCGTTCCACCAGGGTCTGCAATTCGGCCAGGGATTGTTCGAAGTCGGGAGCTTTCTTGCGGGCCATCGGGATTCTCGACAGAGGCGATCGGGTCGCGGGAAGTGGGCTACAGGTCGGCCATTGTGCCACAGCCATCAGCGCCGCTTGACGCCATGCCCGGCCAGGCCCTAGGGTAGCGGGCATGAAAACGCGCAGCCACCAACGCCCCAGCATTATTACCGCCATTACCTGATGGCGGGACAGCGTTAGCTGCGCAACCAGACCCGCCCAAGAGGCGGGTTTGTACTTTCTGACTCCTGGGCCCCGACGAAACACCCCAGGAGCCCGCCATGACCGCCCAGGAACCCGCCACCGATCTCTTGCAGCGCTATGCCCGCAAGATCCTCGAAGCCCCTGTCTACGACGTGGCGATCGAAACGCCCCTGCAACCGGCGCGGGCGCTGTCCGAGCGACTGGGCTGCCAGGTGCTGCTCAAGCGCGAAGACCTGCAGCCGGTGTTTTCCTTCAAAATCCGCGGTGCCTACACCAAGCTGGCCAGCCTCTCGGCCAGCGAAAAGGCCCGTGGGGTGATCACCGCCAGCGCCGGCAACCACGCCCAGGGCCTGTCCCTGGCGGCGCGCGAGCTCGGCGTGCGGGCGATCATCGTGATGCCGCGGACCACGCCGGAGCTCAAGGTCATCGGCGTGCAATCGCGTGGTGGCGAGGTGGTGCTGCACGGCGACGCCTTTCCCGAGGCCCTGGCCGAGGCGCTGCGCCTGGTCGAGGAACAGGGCTACACCTTCGTGCCGCCCTATGACGATCCGGACGTCATCGCCGGCCAGGGCACCGTGGCCATGGAGATCCTGCGCCAGCATCCCGGTCGCCTGGACGCCATCTTCGTCCCCGTGGGCGGTGGCGGCCTGATCGCCGGCATCGCGGCCTACGTGAAATACCTGCGCCCCGAGATCAGGGTGATCGGTGTCGAACCGGACGACTCCAACTGCCTGCAGCAGGCCATGGCCGCGAGGGAGCGGGTGGTGCTGCCGCGGGTGGGGCTGTTCGCCGACGGCGTGGCCGTGGCCCAGATCGGCCATCACACCTTCGAGGTCTGTCGGCGCTATGTCGACGAGGTGATCACCGTCAGCTCCGACGAGATCTGCGCGGCGATCAAGGACATCTACGACGATACCCGCTCCATCACCGAACCGGCCGGCGCCCTGGGCGTGGCGGGGATCAAGAAATACGCCGAGCGTGAAGGCAGCGGCGGCCAGGTGCTGGTGGCCATCGATTCGGGTGCCAACATCAACTTCGACCGCTTGCGCCATGTGGCCGAGCGTGCCGAGCTGGGCGAGCAGCGCGAAGCCATCATCGCCGTGACCATTCCCGAGCGTCCGGGCAGCTTTCGCGCCTTCTGCGAGGCCCTGGGCCGGCGGCAGATCACCGAATTCAACTACCGCTACCACACCGGCGAAGAGGCCCACATCTTCGTTGGCGTCCAGACCCATCCCCAGCGCGATCCACGTGACGCCCTCATCCAGGGGCTGCGCGACCAGGGCTTCCCGGTGCTGGACCTGACCGACAACGAACTGGCCAAGCTGCATATCCGTCACACCGTGGGCGGCCATGCCGCACGGGTCGGCCAGGAGCAGGTATTTCGTTTCGAGTTTCCGGAGCGCCCCCGCGCCCTGTTCGACTTTCTCGAAAAGCTGGGCGGGCGCTGGAACATCAGCATGTTCCATTACCGTAACCACGGCGCGGCGGATGGCCGGGTGTTCGCGGGGCTGGAGGCTAGCCAGGCCGAGCGGGAAGAGCTGCTGGCGACCCTGGATGCCATCGGCTATCGCTATTGGGACGAGACGGAGAATCCGGCGTATCGGTTGTTTATCGGGTGAAAAGGGGTTGGGCTTCGCTGCGCTCAACGCCAACCTACGGGGGCATACGGGTAGGGTGGACAACGGCGGAGCCTTATCCACCGTTGGCAGCGGAGCCTGTCAGTGGAAAACGCTGCGCGGTTTTCCATGCTACGAGCTGCGGAGTCTAACCGCCCCCTCTCCCTCGGGGAGAGGGCTGGGGTAAGGGCGGCCAAACACCGATAATCCAGCCCGTTGGGCTTCGCTTCGCTCAGCGCCAACCCATGTGGGGTGGCCTCAATCCGCGTCGTAGCGGGCGTTGAAGGCCCGCACGAAGGCGTTGCGCAGGATATTGAAGAAGGCCTGCAGCGGGCTGATGTCCTGATCCTTCACGCTTCCGGAAAGATCCACCCGGGTGGCGAATTGATCGCGGGGCTGGTTCTTCAGCAGCGTCTGGGCAGTGCCGACCACGGCTTCCCAGGCGCTTTCCAGGGCGTTCTTGTTGCGATTCTCGACGTCCTGCTGCCAGTCGAAGATGTCGACGTTCTTCATCAGGGGTTTGACGTAGCCGCTGAGCCGACCATCCACTGCCTTGGCTTCGACTACCACGTCGCCGCTGCCGGCGCGGAAATCGAACTTGCCGTAGGCGCGGGCGAAGTCGTTGAGCTTGGGCAGGTCGATGTCGGTCACGCGCAGGCGGAAGTCGAAGTCGGTGAAATCCTTGAAGGGATCGAAGCGAGCGCTGGCTTCCAGTGGCGCGCTGCCGAGGATGGTGGCCTTGCCTTCGAAGTGGGCGATGCGTTCGCCCTGGACGTCGGCGGCGTTGGTCAGGTTGTAGAGGCTGGCGTTGACGTCGGTGGCCGCCAGATTCACCTGGGGCTTGGAATTGAAGTTGCGGAAGGTCACCCGCCCATTGACCACCCGCACCTCGTCGAGGGTGATGGAGATCAGCTTGTCGACTTGGTCCTGCCAGTCGGTGCCTTCACCGGTCTGCGATTGCTCCTTGCGCGCGCCGCCGTCGACGAAGTTGAGTTCGGGACGATCGAAGAGGATGCGTCCGACGATGGCATGGTCCCGCCACAGCGAGCGCCAGCTCACCGCGATGTCGATGCTGGGCGCCTTGAGAAAGGGCACCGGCACCTTGCCGTTGACCTTGACGATCTCCAGGCCCTCGATGCGATAGGCGCCGCGCCACCAGGCCAGGTCCACGTCGGTGACCTGGCCGCGATAGTCGCCCATGTCGGCCAGCTTCTCGTTGAGGTAGTGGCGGATCACCAAGGGCGCGGCCAGGTGCAGGCACAGCAGCAGGACGATCAGGCCGATGAAGACGCAGAGGGGCAGACGCAGGCGACGGGTCATGGCGGTGGCTCGGGAGCGTACTCGTCTCCGGTCGACCCCACGGGGCGGGCCTGAGTTTCTCGTGAGTACGTCGAGCGACCAGACCCAGGGTCCGGCATGGGCGAAAGACTCTGCCCGGATGGCCCGCATTCGAGCCGGACGTCGGTCCGCTGGGCCTGGCTGAGCGCTGCTCGAATCGCAGACGCAAAAAAGCCGGCTTGTGGCCGGCTTTCGAGGGCGGGTTGAGCTGATTTTTGGTGAGCCCGGCCCGCCCGGGTTGCCCTTGCCGGGCAGATGAGAAAGAGGCCTGGAGCCTCCGGCGGCGATCGGCAGATGGCGGATCGGCGCAGGGTCGCGGATGGCGACGAGGGGTGCAGGGTAGTCGCTTTGCCGTCGGATAGGAAGCCCGGCGTGGCCGGCGTTGCGTCCTGAAACAGAAAAGCCCGGCGAACCGGGCTTTGCGACAGCGGCGTGGATCAGCCCTTGTAGGCGGCCACGGCCTTGGTGATCTCGGCGCGGGCGGCGTCGGCGTCGCCCCAGCCTTCGACCTTGACCCACTTGCCCTTCTCCAGGTCCTTGTAGTTCTCGAAGAAGTGCTTGATCTGCTCCAGCAGCAGGGCCGGCAGGTCGGTGTATTCCTTCACGTCCTTGTACAGGACGCTCAGCTTGTCGTGGGGGACGGCGATCAGCTTGGCGTCACCACCGGCTTCGTCGGTCATGTGCAGCACGCCGACCGGACGGGCGCGGATCACGGCGCCGGGAGCGACCGGGTAGGGGGTCACGACCAGCACGTCCAGGGGATCGCCATCGTCGGCCAGGGTGTTGGGGATGTAGCCGTAGTTGGCCGGGTAGAACATGGGGGTGGCCATGAAACGGTCGACGAAGAGGGCGTCGCTGTCCTTGTCGATCTCGTACTTGATCGGTGCGTGGTTGGCCGGAATCTCGATGGCGACGTAGATGTCGTTCGGCAGGTCTTTGCCGGCGGGAATCTTGCTGTAGCTCATGAACGGGTCCCTCTGGTCGGTTGGGAAAAGTGGCCGGGAGTATAGGCGCTTTCAGATCGGGGTTCGAGCCTCGGCCCCCGGGTGTGTCGGCTGTTGCACGCTCGCCAGGCTGACGGCGAGACGCTGGCGCGGATCCTGGCGGAACAGCTGCTGCAGCTGCCAGTAGACCTGCGGATAGTGTTCGCTGAGCAGGTCGGGCGCGCTGAAGAAGTACTCGCAGGCGACGGCGAAGAATTCCTCGGGGCTTTCCGCCGCATAGGGGGCGAGCGCGGTCTCGGCGTCCGGATCGGCGTCGAGCTGGCGATTGAGTTCGTCATAGGCGTGTTGTAGGGCGCTGGTCCAGGTGGCCTGGGACATGCCTGCATGCAGCGGCGGCTGGCCGTTGCACAGGCCACCGGCGAGCAGGTCGATTAGATGGGCGAATTCGTGGATGACCAGGTTGTAGGCCTCCCAGCCGCCACTGGCCTGGATGCCGGGCCAGGCCAGCACCACCTGGCCGCGATCCCAGGCTTCGCCGTCGCGTTCCTCGTCCCATTCGTGCTCCAGACCGCCCTCGTCGCGATGGCGCTGGGGGCTGACGAAGGCGTCCGGGTAGACGACGATCTCGCGCACGTTGGGATAGAGCGCCGCTTCCGGCAGGTGCAGCAGCGGCAGCAGGGCCTGGGCGGCCAACAAGAGGCGATCGCCGTCGTCCAGTTCTAGCCCCTGGAGCAGGGTAAGGCGCTTCTCGGCGAGAAACAGCACGCAGTGCTCGCGCAGCCAGGCGTCTTCCTCGACGGTCAGGCCATCGAGGATCGGCAGGCGCTGGCGCAGGCGCGCCCAGAGGTCATCGGCGATGGCGACCCGCTCCAGCAGGCGCCGCTCGCGCCAGGCGCGCCAGAAACCCAAGGACTCAGACTCCGCTCTGCACCGCGGCGCGCCGGCTCTTGATCAGACCGAGGATCATCGGCAGCAGGGAGATGCCGATGATGGCCAGCACCATCAGGGTGAGATTCTGCTTGATGAAGGGCACGTTGCCGAAGAAGTAGCCGAGGCTCACCAGACCGCCGACCCAGAGCAGCGAGCCGAGCACGCTGTAGGCCAGGAAGTAGGGGTAGTGCATGCGGCCGACGCCGGCGACGAAGGGGGCGAAGGTGCGGATGATGGGCAGGAAGCGCGCCAGGGTGATGGTCTTGCCGCCGTGGTGCTCGTAGAAGGCCTGGGTGCGCAGCAGGTAGTCGCGGCGGAACACCTTGGAATGGGGGTTGCTGAACAGCTTGTCGCCGGCGAAGCGGCCGATCAGGTAGTTGGTGCTGTCGCCCGCCACCGCGGCGAACATCAGCAGGCCGGCCAGCAGATAGGGGTCCATGTCGCCGAGGGCGGAGAGCGCGCCGGCGATGAACAGCAGGGAGTCGCCGGGCAGGAAGGGCATGACCACCAGACCCGTCTCGCAGAAGATCACGGCGAAGAGAATGGCGTAGATCCAGGTGCCGTACTGGGCGACCAACCCGCTAAGATAGACGTCGAGGTGCAGGATCAGATCGATCGGGTTGAATTCCATGGGGCGTGCCTACCGTGGTTGCGAGGGTCCGGCGGCGATTATAAAGGCAGCCGGGACCGGGTTTTGTGGCCTGGTCGAGATCGGCGCCGGGAAGAAACGCCAGCCGCTCAGAGGTCAGGGTAGGGCAAAGGTTCAGTCCCGCGCCCGGATGGGCGCGGGAGTGGCGAGCCAGGTCTCAGCTCAGCGCCATGTCGATCACCACCCGACCCTCGATGCCGCCACCGTGCATGCGGGCGAAAATGTCATTGATGTTCTCCAGCGGTTCGGCGCTCACCGTGGCCTTGACCTTGCCTTCACCGGCGAAGTCCAGCGCCTCCTGCAGGTCCAGGCGGGTGCCGACGATGGAGCCACGCACCGTGGTGCCGTTGAGCACCATGTCGAAGATCGACAGCGGGAAGTCGCCCGGCGGCAGGCCGTTGAGGGCGATGGTGCCGCCCCGGCGGGTCATGCCGATGGCCTGTTCGAAGGCCTTGGGCGAGACCGCCGTGACCAGGGCGCCGTGGGCACCGCCGATCTCCTGCTTCAGGTAGGCCGCCGGATCCTGCTCGCGGGCGTTGACCGTGACCTCGGCGCCCAGCCGGCGGGCGAGATTGAGTTTCCGGTCATCCACGTCCACCGCCGCCACGTTGAGGCCCATGGCCCGGGCGTACTGCACCGCCATGTGGCCAAGCCCGCCGATGCCGGAGATCACCACCCAGTTGCCCGGCCGGGTATCGGTCATCTTCAGGCCCTTGTAGACGGTGACCCCCGCGCAGAGGATGGGCGCGATCTCGACGAAGCCGACATTGTCCGGCAGGCGCCCGACGTAGCCGGCATCGGCCAGGGTGTATTCGGCGAAGCCGCCGTTCACCGAGTAGCCGGTGTTCTGCTGGGATTCGCAGAGGGTCTCCCAGCCGCCCAGGCAGTGTTCGCAGTGGCCGCAGGTGGAATACAGCCAGGGCACCCCGACCCGGTCGCCTTCCTTGACGTGGGTGACCCCGGCACCCACCGCCACCACATGGCCGACGCCTTCGTGGCCGGGGATGAAGGGCGGATTGGGCTTGACCGGCCAATCGCCCTGGGCGGCGTGCAGATCGGTGTGGCAGACGCCGCTGGCGGCGATCTTGACCAGTACTTGGCCGGCACCCGGGGTGGGCACCTCGACTTCGCGGAATTCCAGGGGTTTGCCAAAGGCGGTGACGACAGCGGCTTTCATTGTTTTGGGCATGACGAGTCCCTCATGGAGGCATGATGCGTGGATGAAGCCAGACGGGGCCTGCGCCGGGACGCACCTGTCCACCACGGGCGGCCGCTGCGTCTAGCGTCGGCCACCCACGGGGAAGGGGTGTTGATCCTGGTCAGGCGGGAGGCGCGCCCCGACGTCCTGCTGAGGCGCGCGATCCAGGCGTCGTTGCGGAGCGGCGTTGGCCCCGGGGCACCGCCAGTGGCGGCCGCGCCCCGGGGGCTGCCGGTCGCTCCTAGAAGAAGCCCAGCGGATTGATGTCGTAGCTGACCAGCAGATTCTTGGTCTGCTGGTAGTGGTCGAGCATCATCTTGTGGGTTTCCCGGCCGACGCCGGATTTCTTGTAGCCACCGAAGGCGGCGTGAGCGGGATAGAGGTGGTAGCAGTTGGTCCAGACGCGACCAGCCTTGATGCCGCGGCCCATGCGGTAGGCGCGATTGATGTCGCGGGTCCAGACCCCGGCGCCGAGGCCGAACTCGGTGTCGTTGGCGATGGCCAGGGCCTCGGCTTCGTCCTTGAAGGTGGTTACGCCGATCACCGGGCCGAAGATCTCTTCCTGGAAGACGCGCATCTTGTTGTGACCCTTGAGCAGGGTCGGCTGGATGTAATAGCCGCTGGCCAGGTCACCCTGCAGCTTCTCGACGTTGCCGCCGGTGAGGAATTCGGCGCCTTCCTGACGGGCGATCTCCAGGTAGGAGACGATCTTCTCGAATTGCTGCTGGGAGGCCTGGGCGCCGACCATGGTGTCGGTGTCCAGCGGATCGCCGCGCTTGATCTGGGCGATCTTCTTCATCACCGCTTCCATGAAGGGCGCGTAGATGGATTCCTGCACCAAGGCGCGCGAGGGGCAGGTGCAGACCTCGCCCTGGTTGAAGAAGCCCAGGACCAGCCCTTCGGCGGCCTTTTCGATGAAGCTCGGCTCGGCCTGCATGATGTCTTCGAAGTAAATGTTGGGCGACTTGCCGCCCAGCTCCACGGTGCTCGGAATGATGTTCTTGGCCGCGCAGGAGAGGATGTGCGAACCCACCGGGGTCGAGCCGGTAAAGGCGATCTTGGCGATGCGGGTGCTGGTGGCCAGGGCCTCGCCGGCCTCCTTGCCATAGCCCTGTACCACGTTGAGTACGCCGGGCGGCAGCAGGTCACCGACCAGTTCGACGAACAGGGTGATGGACAGCGGGGTCTGCTCGGCGGGCTTGAGCACCACGCAGTTGCCGGCGGCCAGCGCCGGGGCCAACTTCCAGGCGGCCATCAGCAGCGGGAAGTTCCAGGGGATGATCTGGCCAACCACGCCCAATGGCTCGTGGAAATGGTAGCTGGCGGTCTTGTCGTTGATCTCGGCGGCGCTGCCTTCCTGGGCGCGGATGCAGCCGGCGAAGTAGCGGAAGTGGTCGGCGGCCAGGGGCACGTCGGCGTTGAGCGTCTCGCGCACCGCCTTGCCGTTGTCCCAGGTTTCGGCGACGGCCAGTTTTTCCAGATTCTGTTCGATGCGGTCGGCGATCTTGAGCAGGATCAGCGAGCGGTCCTGCACCGAGGTGCGGCCCCAGGCATCGGCGGCGGCATGGGCGGCGTCCAGGGCGCGCTCGATGTCGGCGGCGTCGGAGCGGGGGAATTCACCGATCACCGAGCCGTTCACCGGGGAGGTGTTGGTGAAGTACTGGCCTTTCACCGGGGCGACGAATTCGCCGCCGATGTAGTTGCCGTAGCGGGCCTGCAGGGTCAGCAGGGCGTCTTGGGTGCCGGGAGCTGCATAGCGCATGGTGGGTCTCCTGTTTGTTCTTGTAGGAAGAGCGGCGCTCCGATCCTGAGCAAGGCGCGGGCCAAGTCGGGCGAACCCGCATGGTTGCGGCCTTGCGGCCTGTCTCGGGGAAAGCCGCTCCCTGTCACTGTGACAGAGGTGTCACCCCTTGGCGTGACAGCCTGTCACCTGGGGGTGACAGAGTGCCCAGTCCACCCGATTTGGCCTATGCTGGGGGCCGCGCAGACGCCCCCGCGGAGGACAACAACAATGGCCGCCACCCCGTCCGATCGTCATGCCAGCCAGGTGCTCGAACTTGCTCGCGGCGCCGTCCTCGACGGCCCGGCCAGCGATCCGGCCATCGCCCGCTCCTGGCGGCGCTGTCTCGACGAGCACCAGCTCGACCCGGCCGCTCCGGTAGCGCCCTGGGTGCTGGAGCGCGCCCGCTTCGACGAACACCGCCAGCGTCAGCAGCGGGTCCTGCAGATCGCCCGTGGCCAGATGAATGCCCTGCACCAGCAACTCGGCGGCGCCGGCCATGCCGTGCTGCTCACCGATGCCCGCGGGCTGATCCTCGATTGCGTCACCGCCGAGGCCGAGCGCGAGACCTTCCAGCAGGCCGGGCTGTGGCTGGGCGCCGACTGGAGCGAGGCCTGCGAGGGCACCAACGGCATCGGCACCTGCGTGGTGGAGCGCCAGGCGCTGACCATCCATCGCGACGAACACTTTCGCAGTCGCCATACCCAGCTGACCTGCTCGGCCAGTCCGGTCTTCGATCCGGCCGGCGAGTTGCTGGCGGTGCTGGACGTCTCCACCGCCCGCCAGGAAGCCTCGCGCCAGGGCCAGTTCCATACCATGGCGCTGGTCAATCTCTCGGCCAAGCTGATTGAGAGTTGCTACTTCCTCGACCGCTACGCCGACGGCTACCTGCTGCGCTTCCATGCCCAGGCGGCCTATGTCGGTCTGCTCAGCGAAGGGCTGCTGGCCTTCGACGACGAGGGTTGCGTCCAGGCCGCCAACGAGACCGCCCTGATGCTGCTGGGCCTGGCGCGTAGCGCGGTGCTGGGGCAGCGGATGGAGAGCCTGTTCGAGTTGCGGCAGGACGACCTGCTGGAGCGCGCCCGTCCGCAACCCAGCGCCTGCTGGGCGCTGCGCGGCCGCCAGGGCCAGGGCTTCCACGGCCTGGTGCGCGGTCCCCAGGTACGGCCGGTCACCCCGGTAGCGGTGCCCAAGGCGCCCCTGCCCAGCGGCATCTGCCTGGCCGATCCGGCCCTGGCGCGGGATTTCACCCGGGCGCTCAAGGTCCTGGAGCGCGACGTGCCGGTGCTGCTGCACGGCGAGACCGGCACCGGCAAGGAAGCCTTCGCCAGCGCCCTGCACCGCGCCAGCAGTCGCGCCGGCCAGGCCTTCGTCGCCCTCAATTGCGCGGCCATCCCGGAGACGCTGATCGAAAGCGAGCTGTTCGGCTATCGCGGCGGCAGTTTCACCGGGGCGCGCAAGGAAGGCATGGCCGGCAAGTTGCAGCAGGCGGATGGCGGCATCCTCTTTCTCGACGAGATCGGCGACATGCCGCTGGCGCTGCAGACCCGCTTGCTCAGGGTGCTGGAAGAGCGCCAGGTGGTCCCCCTCGGCGGCGGGGCACCGCGGGCTTTGGACCTGCGCCTGGTCAGCGCCAGTCACCGCGATCTCGAGGCCCTGGTGGCCGCCGGCAGCTTTCGCGAAGACCTCTACTACCGCCTGCGCGGTCTGGTGGTGACCCTGCCGGCGCTGCGCGAACGCAGTGACCGCGGCGAGCTGCTCGATCAGCTGCTGGCCGAAGAGGCGCGTGGCGAGTCGATCCGCCTCGATCCGGCCGCGCGCGCCTGCCTGCTGGCCCAGCCCTGGCCCGGCAACGTCCGCCAGTTGCGCACCGTGCTGCGCACCCTGGTGGCCCTCAGCGAAGACGGCCATATCGGCCTGGACGAGCTACCCGCCGACTGCCGTGGCGCCCGGCTGCCCCTGCCGTCCAGCGTGGCGCCGGTGGACAGCGCCCGGGAGGAGCTGCGCGCGGTGCTGGACGACTGCCACTGGCAGATGACCCGCGCCGCCAAGCGCCTGGGGGTGAGTCGCAACACCCTCTATCGCTGGCTGCATCAGCACGGCCTGCAGCGCCCGCAGGATTAGCGCACCTTCTTGCACAGGTGGGCGATGCAGGGCGAGACGAACAAGCTGCCCCGGTAGGCGCCTGCCAGGGTGCGGCTGGCGACCAGGATCCACAGCAAGGCCAGCAGTACCACCAGCGCGGCGCCCAGACCGGTGAAGAAGGGCGCCGCCAGGGCCTCGCCCAGGCGCAGGGTGGTAAGGGCATAGACGCCCAGGGGAAAGGTGAAGCCCCACCAGCCCAGGTTGAAGGGCATGCCCTCCCGGGCCTGGCGCTGGGTCACCAGCACCGCCAGCGCCAGCCACCAGAGCCCCAGGCCCCAGAGCAGCAGCGCGCCCAGCAGGCCCAGGCCCCGGGCGATCTCGCCAATGCCGGCCAGGCCATGGGCGGCGAACACCGCGGGCGCCGCGCTGCCCAGTACCAGGAGACCCAGGGCACCGGTGGCGATCGGACCCAGCGCCAGCCAGCTCGACGCCGCCATACTGGCCGGCGGCAGCCTGTGCAGCGCCAGGCGCAGCAGCAGGATCACCAGCAGGCTGAGGGCGACCGGCACCGAATAGGCCCAGAGCACATAGCTGGCGACGAGTACGGTGAAGTGCTCGCCGGCCGCCAGGTGCGGCAGCAGCAGGCCGCCACTGGCCGCCGCCACCTCCGCGGCCACCACCGGCAACAGCCAGACCGCGGTCATCTGGTCGATGCGATGCGCCTGGCGGGTAAACATCAGATAGGGGATCAGCACCCCGCAAGCCAGTGCCATGGCCACATCCAGCCACCAGAGGCCGAGTGCCAGGGGCAGCACCGCCGCGCCCCAGCGCGGCAGGCCGAACAGCAGCAGGCCGTTGATCAGCGTGGCCAGGCCCATGGGGATGGTGCCGATAGACATCGAGACGGTGGCGTGGGCGAAGATCTCGCGGGCCTCGTCGAAGAACAGCAGCCAGCGGGCGGCATAGAGCCCGGTGAACAGGCCGAACAGCAGCACAGCGAGCAGCCAGAGGCCTTCGGCGAGGATGTGCAATCCAGGAAACTGCCAGGGGAAGGCGGCCAGAGCGAGGGCCAACACGCCAGTGCCCATGGTCACGGCGAACCAGTTGGGGGTGAACTGGCGGATGACCTCCAGGGGGCGGTCGAGCTGGCTGAAGGGTCTGAGGGCCTGCGCTGGGACAGCGGCGAAAAACGGCATGGCCGGGCTCCTGAAAGGGAAGGCCCTCAGGCTAAGTCTGCTCGCTTATCATTAAAAATGAATGATTATGAAATATTAAACCATTGGATAGATAAAGCGCTGCCCGCACGGGGCAGACAGCGCCCGGGCATCAGGGCTTGGCCACGTGCCAGACCTGATTGACGCCATCTCCAGTGGTATCGCCCGGCTTGTGGTCCTTGACCCAGATATACAGCGGCTTGCTCTGGTAGGCCCATTGCTGGCTGCCGTCGTCGCGAGTGACCAGGCTGTAGCCATCGGCAGCCTTGGCGCCCGCTTCGGCTGTCAGCGGTGGCCAGTTCTGGGCACAGGGACCGTTGCAAGCGGACTTGCCCGCGCTGTCCTTGGCGAAGGTGTAGAGCGTCATGCCCTTGCCGTCGACGAGCACCTTGCCCAGGGCGGTGTCGGCGACCTTGGTCGGCGCGGCGGCCAGGGCCAGGCTGGCGAAGGAGAGGGTTGCAGCGGTGATCAGCAGGTGTTTCAGCATGGTCGACCTCTTGTGCTTGTTATCAGGGCGAACGGAGCCACGGCTACTTGGGCATCTGCAAAGCCGGGGATGCCTTGCGCACTCTAGTCGAAATCCTGCCGTCCGGGGCCGGCGCAGCGCCGGGTATCCGCGACGGCCATCGCTCCGGCGGCGCGGCCCCCCGTGCTAACCTTGCCGCCGTTCAATCTGCAGCGGAGCCCGCCTGTCATGCATATCCACATCCTCGGTATCTGCGGCACCTTCATGGGGTCGCTCGCGGTGCTGGCCAAGGAAGCCGGCCATCGCGTGACCGGCTCCGACGCCAACGTCTATCCGCCCATGAGCACCCAGCTGGAAGCCCAGGGCATCGAGCTGACCCAGGGCTACGATCCAGCCCAACTCGATCCGGCACCGGACCTGGTGGTGATCGGCAACGCCCTGTCGCGCGGCAATCCGACGGTGGAATACGTGCTGGATAAGGGCCTGCCCTATGTCTCCGGTCCCCAGTGGCTGGCCGAGCACGTCCTGCAGGGCCGCTGGGTGCTGGCGGTCGCCGGCACCCATGGCAAGACCACCACCACCAGCATGCTGGCCTGGGTGCTGGAGCACGCCGGCATGAGTCCGGGCTTTCTCATCGGCGGGGTGCCACAGAATTTCGGCATCTCGGCGCGCCTGGGCGGCACGCCCTTCTTCGTGGTGGAAGCCGACGAATACGACAGCGCCTTCTTCGACAAGAGATCCAAGTTCGTCCACTACCGGCCGCGAACCACCATCCTCAACAATCTGGAATACGATCACGCGGACATCTTCCCGGATCTGGCGGCCATCGAGCGGCAGTTCCACCATCTGGTGCGGACCATCCCCAGCAGCGGCCTGATCATCCACCCCACCGCCGAAACGGCCCTGGTGCGGGTGCTGGAGATGGGCTGCTGGACCCCGGTGCAGACCACTGGCGCAGGTGGTCAGTGGCAGGCCCGCCTGCTGGCCGAGGACGGCTCGCGCTTCGAGGTGCTGTTCGACGGCGCGGTGCAGGGCACGGTGAACTGGGAATTGACCGGCCAGCACAACGTGGCCAATGCCCTGGCCACCCTGGCCGCGGCTCGTCACGTTGGCGTGGTACCGAGCCTGGGCGTCGCCGCCCTGAGCGCATTCCGCAGCGTGAAGCGGCGCATGGAAAAGGTCGCCGAGGTGCGCGGCGTGACCGTCTACGACGACTTCGCCCACCATCCCACCGCCATCGCCACCACCCTGCAGGGCCTGCGTGCCCGGGTCGGCAGCGAGCGGATCATCGCCGTCATCGAGCCGCGCTCCAATTCCATGAAGCTGGGCGCCCATCGTGACGGCCTGCCGGCCAGCGTCACCGGCGCCGACAGCGTCATCTGGTACGCCCCGCCGAATCTGGGCTGGGACCTGGCCGGCACCGCCGAGGCCTGCGCCGTACCGGCCGTGGTCTGCGATTCCCTGGAGGCGATCATCACCCGGGTCCAGGCCGAGCTGGACGGCCCCACCCACGTGGTGATCATGAGCAACGGCGGCTTCGGCGGCCTGCACGGCAAGCTGGCCGCCGCCCTGGAGCAGGCATGATGGCCGGCCCGGAACGCATCACCCTGGCGCTGACCGGCGCCTCCGGCTCCCAGTACGGCCTGCGCCTGCTGGACTGCCTGGTACAGGAGGAGCGCGAGGTGCACTTCCTCATCTCCAAGGCCGCGCAGCTGGTGATGGCCACCGAGACCGACGTGGTGCTGCCGCCCAAGCCCCAGGCCATGCAGGCCTTTCTCACCGAATACACCGGCGCGGCGCCGGGCCAGGTGCGGGTGTTCGGTCAGAGCGACTGGATGGCGCCGCCGGCGTCCGGTTCCAGCGCCCCGGCGGCCATGGTGGTCTGCCCCTGTTCCACCGGCACCCTCTCGGCCATCGCCACCGGGGCCAGCAACAACCTCATCGAGCGCGCCGCCGACGTGGCCCTCAAGGAGCGGCGACAACTGATCCTGGTGCCGCGCGAGTCGCCGTTTTCCAGCATCCACCTGGAAAACATGCTCAAGCTGTCCAACCTGGGCGTGACCATCCTGCCAGCCTCGCCGGGCTTCTACCACCAGCCGCAGACCCTCGACGACCTGGTGGACTTCGTGGTGGCGCGCATCCTCAACACCCTGGGCATCCCCCAGGACATGCTGCCGCGCTGGGGCGAACATCACCTGTCCGGCAACGATGACTAGGGCCGTCGCGCGCCTCGGCCTGCTGCTGACGACCGTGCTGGTCCTCGGCGGCTGCGCCACGGCGCGCACCCTGGACGCCGCCAAGCCCGGCGCGCCGGTGGTCTATGCCGGCACGCGGCTGGATCTCTATGCCCTGCAGGGCGGCTGCTGCGCTTGGGAGCGCTTCGGCGCCGAGGCGCCGGCCTGGCCGGTACTGGACCTGCCCGCCAGCGCCCTGCTCGACACCCTGCTGCTGCCGCTGTCCCTGCCGGCCGCCATCGGTGGGCGGGGCAATGTGCGCGGCGGCCTCTAGAACGCCTTCAGCAACTCGCCGAGCCTGGCCATGGCCGCCTCGCTGCGGGCGTCCCAGGGGTGGCCGCAATTGAGTCTGATGCAGTGGCGAAAGCCTTGCTGCGCGGAAAAGATCGGGCCTGGCGCCAGGCTGATGCCTTCGGCCAGGGCCTGGCGGTAGAGCGCCAGGCTGTCCACCCGGGTAGGTAATTCAAACCAGAGAAAGTAGCCACCCTGGGGCCGGCTGACGTGGGTGTCGGCGGGAAAGTAGCGCCGCGCCGCAGTCAGCATGGCCTGGCGCTGGCGATCGAGACTCAGTCGCAGACGACGCAGGTGGCGATCATAGCCGCCATGCTGCAGATAATCGGCCAGGGCGGCCTGGGCCGGCATCGAGGGGGTGATGGTGGTCATCAGCCGCAACCGCGCGACGGCGCCGGCCTGGCGACCGGCGGCGATCCAGCCGATGCGATAGCCGGGCGCCAGGCACTTGGAAAAGGAGCCGCAGTGCAGCACCAGGCCGTCGCGGTCGAGGCGCTTGACCGGGCGGTGCGGTTCGCTGCCGCTGTAGAGCTCGGCATAGACGTCGTCTTCCAGCAGCGGGACCTGATGGCGTTGCAGCAGGCCATAGAGGCGCTGCTGAGCGCGGTCGTCGAGACTGACCCCGGTGGGATTTTGCAGGCCGCTCATGAACCAGCAGGCCTTGATCGGCAGGCGACTCAGGGCTTCTTCCAGGGCGTCCAGGTTGAGCCCGCGCTCGGCGTCGACGGGAATCTCCACCGCCTTGAGCTGCAGCCGTTCCAGCACCTGCAGGCTGGCGTAGAAGGCCGGGCTTTCCACCGCCACCAGATCACCGGGACGGGTCAGGCTCTGCAGCCCCAGATTCAGCGCCTCCAGGGCGCCGTGGGTGATCACCAGTTCTTCGCCGACCTCCGGCATGCCGGCCAGGCCGTAGCGCCGGGCGATCTGCCGGCGCAACTCGGGATGACCGGGGGTGACGTAGGCGGTGAGGTCCTGGGCGGGCAGGTCGCGCAGGCCGTGGGCCATGCTGCGGGCCAGGCGCGCCAGGGGAAAGAGATCGGGGCTGGGAAAAGCCGAGCCGAAGGGCACGATGTCCGGATCCTGCAGCGACTGCAGCACCGAATAGACCAGGTCGCTCACCGCGACCTCGGTACCTTCCAGAGGCGCCAGCAGCGGCGCCGCGTCGCGCGCCCGGGCAGGTTCGCGGACGAAATAGCCGGACCGCTCGCGGGCCTCGATCAGCCCGCGACTCTCCAGCAGGTAATAGGCCTGGAACACCGTGGAGGGGCTGATGCCATGGGTCTGGCTGGCGCTGCGTACCGAGGGCAGCCGCTCGCCGGGGGCGAGGACACCGCGGGTCATCAGGGTGGCGAGCTGGTTGGCGAATCTTTCGTAGCGCTTCATGCAGGGCCAGGGCAGGGGAGACCGTCACTATAGCGAGCAGGGCCCCATCTGATCCGGTTTTTCATGTGTCTACCTGCTGCTGTAACGCGGGCGGCGGGAGGCCTAAGCTTTATCCATCCCTTTCTGGCATCCCTCGGAGGCAGCCATGGACGATGGTATCTTCATGATTCTCTTCAGCCTGCTCGCGCTCATCCTGCTCGGCGGCGGCTACTACGCCTGCGTGGTGCTGAATAAGGATCGGCGCGACGTGGAAAAGAACGATCAGCTGCGCTGATCGCCCACCTCGCAGACATCCACCCAGCGCGCCTCGCTGAGGGCGGCCAGCCGCTCCGGGGTGAGGCGCACGCAGCTGTGGATGGCACCCGCGGCCGGTAGCACCTCGTCGAAGGCTTTCAGCGATTCGTCGCAATAGACCGGCAGCGGGGTGGCCAGCCCGAACGGGCAGACGCCGCCCACCGGATGCCCGGTAAGGCCTTCCACGGTGGCGGCATCGAGCAGCTTGGCCTTGCCACCGAAGGCGGCCTTGAGCTTGCGGTTGTCCAGGCGCGCATCGCCGCGAGCCACCAGCAGCAACTGCTGCTCCCCGACTTTCAGCCCCAAGGTCTTGGCGATCCGCCCCGGCTCCACGCCGTGGGCGGCCGCCGCCAGGGTGACGGTCGCGGTAATGGTGGTGGCCTCGAGGATCTCGAGATCGGGGGCGATGCGGGCGAGGTGCTGGCGGACGGAGTCGAGGCTCATGGGACTTCCCGTGCAGGTAAACCCCGACTTTCGGCAATCCGTACCGCCCGCGTCAAGGCTGACTCAGCACTCCACGAAGGTCACGGCCAGGCCGCCGCGCGAGGTTTCCTTGTACTTGCTGTGCATGTCCGCGCCGGTTTCCTTCATGGTGCGGATCACCTGGTCGAGGGAGATGAAGTGCTCGCCGTCGCCGCGCAGGGCCATCTGGGCGGCGTTGATCGCCTTGACCGCGGCGATGGCATTGCGCTCGATGCAGGGCACCTGCACCAGGCCGCCGACCGGATCGCAGGTCAGTCCCAGGTTGTGCTCCAGGCCGATCTCGGCGGCGTTTTCCAGCTGCGCCGGGCTGGCGCCCAGCACCTCGGCCAGACCGGCCGCGGCCATGGCGCAGGCCGAGCCGACCTCACCCTGGCAGCCCACCTCGGCACCGGAGATGGAGGCGTTCTTCTTGCACAGGATGCCGACCGCGGCGGCGGCGAGCATGAAGCGCACCACGTCGTCGTCGCAGGCGTCGGGATTGAATTTCATGTAGTACATCAGCACCGCCGGGATGATCCCGGCCGCGCCGTTGGTGGGCGCGGTGACCATGCGTCCGCCGGCGGCGTTCTCCTCGTTCACCGCCAGGGCGAAGAGGTTGACCCACTCCATGGCGGAGAGGGTGGAGCCGATGACGTTGGGCTTGCCGATGGCCTGCAGACTCTGGTGCAGGCGGGCGGCGCGGCGACGCACCTTGAGGCCGCCGGGCAGGATGCCCTCGTTGGCGAGACCGTTCTGCACGCATTCGCGCATCACGTTCCAAATGCGCAGCAGGCCGCTGCGGATCTCTTCCTCGGAGCGCCAGCTCTTTTCGTTGGCCAGCATCAGCTCGGCCACGCCCAGGCCATGACGGCGACACAGCTGCAGCAGCTCCGCGCCGCTGGAGAAGTCGTAGGGCAGTTCGGTGGTGTCGTTGTCCAGCACGCCGCTGGCGGCCTGGGCGGCGTCCACCACGAAGCCACCACCGATGGAATAGTAGGTTGCCTCGGCCACCTCGCCGGTGGCGCCAAAGGCGGTCAGGGTCATGGCATTGGGGTGATAGGGCAGGCTCTCGTCCAGGAGCAGCAGGTCTTCCTGCCAGTCGAAGTGGATCGCCTGGCGCCCGGCCAGCAGCAGCTGGCGCTCATTGCGCAGGGCTTCGATGCGCGGCTCCACAGCGGCGGGATCGACGCGATCCGGCCATTCGCCCATGAGGCCGATCAGGGTGGCGCGGTCGGTGCCATGGCCGACGCCGGTGGCCGACAGCGAACCGTAAAGGCGTACCTCGACCCGCTTGACCTGTTCCAGCAGACCTTCGTCGACCAGGCGCTGGGCGAACAGGGCGCCGGCCCGCATCGGGCCCACGGTATGGGAACTGGACGGACCCACGCCGATTTTGAACAGGTCGAAGACGCTGATGGCCATGACGATAATCCCTGATTGAGCTTGAATGGTCGCCAGACAAGGTGCCGGCGGATGGCTCATAGTGGTGATAAGCCCTCAGCTCGCACAAACGAAAGCTTCTAAGCGATCCTTTAGCGGAACTCATCGATGAGCCGGATCCTCAACGCTCAAACCCAGGCCTGGTTGCAGGTCTTCGCCTGCGCCGCCCGGCACCTGTCCTTCACGCGCTGCGCCGAAGAGCTGCACGTGACGCCGGGCGCCATCAGCCAGCAGATGCGCCAGCTGGAAGAGCGCCTGGGCTTCAAGCTGTTTCACCGGGTGGCCCGTGGCCTGGAGCTGACCGCCGAAGGCCAGCGCCTGGCAACCACCCTGAATCAGGCCTATGGGCTTATCGACGCCGAATTGCGCCGTCTCAACGCCGGCCAGTTCGGCGGCGTGGTGCGCCTCAGGTCGATCCCCTCGTTCCTGGGCAAGTGGCTGACGCCGCGACTGCCGCGGCTGCAGGCGCGCTTTCCCGACCTGCAACTGCGGCTGGTGGCCGAAGACAGCAGCTGGTCGCTGCGCGAGGGCGAATTCGACCTGGCCATCGACCTCAACGACGGCAGCTATCCGGGCCTGGCGTCGACGCCGCTGATGGAGGAAGAGATCTTTCCGGTCTGCGCGCCCGGCCTGCTGGCGGGGCGACCACCGCTGGAGCGGCCGGAGGACCTGGAATTCTATCCGCTGCTGCACGACATCACCGCCTGGCGCGGCAGCTACGAATACGCCGAGTGGGAGTTTTATCTGGCCAGCATCGGCGCGCCGGCGCTGGATGTGCGCCGGGGGCACACCTTCAACCGCAACCACCTGACCATCGAGGCGGCCATCGCCGGCATGGGGGTGGCCATCGCTCGCCGCGCCCTGATCACCGACGAGCTGGTCCGTGGCGTGCTGGTGGTGCCGCCCTTCGGCCGTTCGGTACCGGCGCACAAGAGGTACATGCTGCTCTATGCCCAGGGCGCCCTGGCCGATCCCCGCCTGCGCGCCCTGCACGACTGGCTGGTGCAGGAGGTCGACCAGATGGTGCTGGCCCAGCCGGCCTGAGGGGGCCTTGATAGCTCGGTAGTGTGGAAAACGGCGCAGCCTTTTCCGCTGGTGAGTTTGTCGTGGGATGCGCCCTCACCCCAGCCCTCTCCCAGAGGGAGAGGGGGCTTATCCGAGCGAGGAGGGTCTTGTGCAGGCTCCGTAGCGTGGTAAACGGCACAGCCTTTTCCGCGGGTAGCTTCGTTGTGAGGCGCGCCCTCACCCAATCCTCTCCCGGAGGGAGAGGGAGCTGTCCGAGCGGGGAGTGGCCGCATCGGCGGACCGCCATGACCGCCATGACCGCGAGGGCGGCAACCCCGCCTCTGGCTCTAAGCCTCTATCGCCCCAGCTTGCGCAATTCGTCCGATTCGACCACGCGCACGCCCTTGCCTTCTTCCAAGGCCAGGCGCCACAGCGCGCGGGCCAGCACGGCGGCTTCGATGCCGTGCCACTTGCCGGGCAGCCATTGCGACAAGGGGGCGGCCAGGCGCTCGCCCAGGCGTTCTTCCTGGCGCTGGCCGATCAGCAGCGACGGTCGCGCCAGGGTCAGTTGCGTCCAGCCCTGGGCGCGCAGGGCCTCTTCCAGCTCGCCCTTGACCTTGTTGTAGAAGATCGAGGACTGAGAGTCGGCGCCAATGGCGCTGACCACGATGTAGTGGCGGGCGCCCAGTTCCAGGGCGCGTTGGCCGACCGCCAGGGGCAGGCCATAGTCCACGGCGCGAAAGGCGGCTTCGGAGCCGGCCTGCTTCATGGTAGTGCCCAGGCAGCAGAAGGCCACGTCCAGTGGGCCTTCCAGGGTCGGCAGCAGGCTGTTGAGGTCACCTACCGGATTGTCCAGCCGGGCGTGTTCCGCCAGCGGACGGCGGGTCGGCGCCAGCACCCGGGGGACCGTCGGCTCGTTGAGGAGGCGGTCGAGCAGGTGTTCGCCGGTCAGGCCAGTGGCGCCGGCGATGAGGGCATGCTGAGGCGTCAGGTACACGGGGCTCTCCTTGTAGCGGCGACCGCTGATGTCAGGTTGGACCTCAGGCGTTCCGGTTGTTCGTCAAAGCCCCGGGCAAAGGCGGCTCTCAGCGACCCGCGCGCCAGGCGCGCCACTTCTGCAGCACGGCCGGCGGTGCCCAGAGCTGCGGCTCGGACGGGTCGAAGCCTTCGGTCTTCTCGCGCACCGAGACGGTGTCGCGGGCGCGCTGGAAGGCCTGCTCGGGATCGTCGGTGTGCTGGAAGGCCTCGGCGAACAGGGCGCGGCCGAAATAGGTGAAATCGGCTTCGTCGGTGCAGCCGAAGGAGGTGCGATCGGCCTTGGAGGCGGTCATCACCAGGGTATGGTCGTCCTGCAGTTGCGGGATGAAGCCGCCGCTGTAGCAGCTGGAGACGATGATCAGCTTGTCGCGACCGCGCAGCGGCGCGAGCAGGCGGCCGAGCTCCGCCGCCGGCAGGCTGGAGAGATCCAGGCCCGGCTGGGAGAGCACCAGCTGATGGTCGGCCGAGCCGTGGCTGGTCAGGTAGATGAGGATCAGGTCTTCCGGACCGGTGCGCTGGGCCAGGGCCTGCAGGCTCTGATAGAGATTCTCGCGGGTGGCCAGCGGATGATCGCTGCGGATGTCCTTGGCGTTGATCAGATGGACGACGTCGCGGGCGCCCCAGGTGGTGATCAGGAAGTTGGCCACATAGTTGGCCTCGCGCTGGAACACGCCCTGGCCGCCGTCACCGGCCAGCACCAGGCCATAGAGCTCGGTGGCCGGGGTGGAGGCGGGGATCTGCTGCAATTCCTGCTCGAGCACCTTGCCCTGATCGAGCAGGGCACGCTCCAGTGGATCGGCGATGTACTGGCCCTGGTCGTCGCGGATGCGCTTGCCGCCCTCCCAGAGACCCCGTTCCACCTGGCCGTCGGCGCGGGTCAGGACGCCCATGCCGGCATAGACGCCATCGGCGAAGTTGCCGCGATAGACGCTGCCGTCGCTGTTGGTGAGCACGCCCTGGCCGTCGAACTTCCAGTTGCGGAAGGCGCCGCGGTACTGGCTGCTGTCGCTGCCGACGAATTCACCGTTGCCGGTCAGCTCGCCGCCACTGAAGCGCCCGCGCCAGAGATCGCCACCAGCGCTGCGATAGACGCCGGCACCTTCGAACTGGTCGTCGACGAATTCGCCGTCGTAGCGATCGCCGCCCGGCTCCCGCCACTGGCCGACGCCGTTGAGGTGGCCGTCGTTGAAGGTGCCGATGGTCTGGGTGCCGTCGCTGTCGAGCTTGGAACCCTGGCCCTGCATGCGACCGTTGACGAAGCTGCCGTGGTATTCCCAGCCGCTGCTGCTGATCAGATTGCCCTGGCCATGGTAGAGACCGCGGCGAAAGGTACCCTGGTAGTAGGTGCCGTCGGCGAATTGCTGCTCGCCGGGGCCTTCGGCCAGGCCGTCCTTGAAGCGGCCCTTGAGCCAGTTGCCATTGGGCCACTCGATGCGCCCGCTGCCGTTGAGCAGGCCGCTGACGATGTCGCCGGTATAGACCCCGCCATCGGGCAGCCGCACACTGCTCGCACTGGGCGCCGCCTGGGCAGCGCAGGCCGCCAGCAACAGCGCGACGAGGGCGAGACGGGGCAGGAGGGCGCTCATAGGTGGGGTCGGGCGGGCGCTTTAACGCGCCTCGAGCCGGACCAGGTGACGCTCCAGCGTCGCGGAGTAGGGTTCCAGGAGACGCTCCACGCAACTGGCCCCGGCGGGGCTGGCGATGGTGCGGATACGGGCGCGTTTACGCAGCAGCTCGTCCTCGGCGATGCTCTGCTCGACCAGCAACAGGTTGCGACTGTGGCGACTCAGCGCCTGGGCATTGCGTACGGTGGTGTTTTCCAGCAATTGGGCAAGCTCCAGGCCGGCGAGGCGTTCGCCCTGCGTCAGACCCAGCTGCAGCTGCAGGGTTGCACCGCTGCCCACCACTTCCACCTGCAGCGCATGACCCAGGGCACGCATGATCTCGCCGCAGCAGAGGGCGCGGGTCAGGTAGTCGTCGTCGTCGCTGCGCTCGTGGAAGAGGATCAGGCTGCCCCCGTCCTTGAGGGTGTGGAGTTCGCCGTCATAGAGCTCGGTGGCCTGCTGCAGGCAGTCGCGATAGCGCTCCAGCAGCTGTTCGAGGCGGCTGCGCGGCAGCCGGCTGAGCTGGTCCTGGGCGCCGAGCTGGATGGCCAGCACCGCGGAGGTGACGATATCGGGTTCGGTGGGCACCACCGGAGCGGGCGTGGGCGGCGGCTCGGTGAAGGAGTCCGGTACCAGCTCGGCGAAGGCGTCGGCGTCCAGCTCGCTGTCGGCGTCCGCCACGGGCGCCTTGCGCGCGGCCGGTTTGGCGGCAGCCTTGCGCGCAGGCGGCTTGACGCTCAGGCCGCCCTGCTCGTCGGCGAAGGGATCGTCGTCTTCGTCGGCCACTTCCGCCTTGGGCGGCTTGGGCGGCTTGGGCGGTACCAGGCGGCTCTGCAGCTGACGAGCCAGGTCGCCCAGTTCGTCGAGGCGACCGGCGCCCGGGGCGGGGTCATCGGGATCGCGCAGCCAGACGCGCAGCTCCAGCAGCGGCGTTGACAGCTGGCGCCCGAGGCGCAGGCTGAGGATCAGCGTCAGGGCCAGCAGGATGAGGCCCAGCAGTCCCATGTTCTGCAGGCTGATCATCATCGGCTGCTGGAACTGGTCCATGTCCAGCGCCAGGCGCACCTGGCCGGCGGTGACGTCCTGAAAGCGGATCGGCGTGCTGTAGATGCCGTCGGTGGCGGTCAGCAGGCCTTGGCTCGGGCGCGTGCCGGATTCGGCCAGCACCCGGTTGTCCGGGCTGTAGACCGCGGCATGGGCCACCAGCGGATTGCGCGCCAGGTTGCTCAGCAGCACATTGAGGCTGAGGTTGTCATTGGCCACCAGCAATTCGGCGGCGGAGTTGGCGGTCTGGGTCACCAGGCTCTGGCCGACGGCGTCGGCCTGCTGCTGCATGGCATGGCGGAACTGCATGCTCATGATGCCGGCATAGATCACCAGGGCGGCCGCCACCAGCAGCAGGCTGTGGGAAACGATGCGCAAGGCCACCGGGACACGACGCTGGCGCAGGGCTCGGTAGATCAGCAGGAAGAAATTATCGGGCTTGACGGTCGCGGGGCGGGTCACAGAAATCGTTTCTTTGGACAAAAAATGTGCGGCCAGTATAACCAGCGCGCCAGGGGTGCGAAAACGGCGAATGCAGGGCTTCGCCCGCAAAAGAGGCCGGCGGTGGACTCCCGCCGCCAGCCGGTGCCCATGGCTCGGCACCGTCGGGGCGAAAGGGTAGACTGCGCGCTTTTCCGCGAGGGGATCGCCATGCAAGACGTTATCGGACTCCAGGCCGTGGGCATCCTGCCCGCCGACTGGTTGGCTGCTCTCACCGGCGCCCTGGCCGCGGCCGGTGCCCGGCTGGAATCGCTGCAGCAGCAGGGGCTGGACAACAGTGCCGCCGTGACCCTGCTGGTCAGTCCGGCCAGTGC
Source organism: Pseudomonas sp. JUb52 (assembly GCF_004341115.1). Taxonomy (NCBI): domain Bacteria; kingdom Pseudomonadati; phylum Pseudomonadota; class Gammaproteobacteria; order Pseudomonadales; family Pseudomonadaceae; genus Pseudomonas; species Pseudomonas sp. JUb52. The sequence continues at coordinate 73,345 of NZ_SLYS01000004.1, read as the reverse complement.
CGGCGCCGCCTTGGGGCAGGCGCTGCAGGCCCTGGGCCTGCAGGTGGCGCCCCTGGCGCAGCCGGCGCCGGAGACCGGCGAAGCCCATGTCCTGACGCTGATGGGTCGCTCCCTGGCCGATTTGCCGCTGACCCGCCTGGCCGCGCTGTGCCGCGAGCAGGGCCTGAACATCCATGCCATCCGCGCCCTGAGCGAGCCGGGCGCGACCACGCGCGCCGCCCTGGAGCTGCGCGTCACCGGCGAGCCGCACGAGCCCCAGGCGCTGCGCGCGGGGCTGCTGGCGCTGGCCCAGGAAGGCCAGGCCGACATCGGCTGGCAACCTGACGATCTGCAGCGGCAGCATCGCCGCCTGGCGGTGTTCGACATGGACAGCACCCTGATCCAGGCCGAGGTCATCGATGAACTGGCCAAGGCCGCCGGCATCGGCGAGCGGGTGGCGGCCATCACCGAGCGCGCCATGCGTGGCGAGATCGACTTCCGCGCCAGCTTCACCGAGCGCATGGCGCTGCTGCAGGGCCTGTCCGAAGAGGTACTGGAAGACATCGGTGCCGGCCTGCGCCTGACCGAGGGCGCCGAGCGGCTGTTTGCCGAGTTGAAGCGGCTGGGCTACAAGACCGCCATCCTTTCCGGCGGCTTCACCTATTTCGCCCGTCAGGTGCAGGCACGTCTGGGCATCGACTACGTCTATGCCAACGAACTGGAGATCGTCGATGGCAAGCTGACCGGCCGCGCCGTCGAGCCCATCGTCGATGCCCAGCGCAAGGCCGATCTGCTGCAGGAACTGGCCAGCCGTGAAGGCCTGACGCTGGAGCAGACCATCGCCGTGGGCGACGGCGCCAACGACCTGCCGATGCTGGCCCTGGCCGGGCTGGGCGTGGCCTTTCGCGCCAAGCCGCTGGTGCGCCAGTCCGCGCGCCAGTCGGTGAGCGTGCTGGGCCTGGATGGCGTGCTCTATCTGCTCGGTGTGGATGACCGGCTTACCCGCGGCTGAGGTCGCGTTCGACGGCCACCCCGAGCCCTAGTGCTCGGGGTGGAATTCGTAGTCCATCGCCTGACTGGGCTCCTGCAGGTAGTAGCCCTGGATGAAGTGCACCCCGACCTGCCAGAGTTGGGCCAGCACGCTGGCGCTCTCGACGAAGGGCGCGATGGTCTGGACGTTCTGGGCGCTCAACTCGGCGACCATGGCCTTGAGCCGCTCCTGATGCTCCGGCTGTCCCAGATCCTTGATCAGCTTGCCCGACAGCTTGACGTAATCCGGTACCAGCAGTCGCAGCGCCGCCAGGGGCGGATCGCCGGCGGCAAAGCCGCTCAGGGTGACCGGATGACCCTGGCGGCGCAGGCGCTGCGCCATGGCCAGGGCCTGCTCCGGCTGGGCCAGCAGGTCTTCTTCGCTGAGCTGGAAGATCACCGCCTCGGCGTCCAGCTGTTGCCCCTGCAGGGTTTCCCGCAGCCAGGGCAGCAACTCCAGATCACCGAGGGTCGCGCCCGAGAGGTGCACGAAGATGCGGGTACCGTGGCCGCGGGCGCGGTGTTCGCCCAGCTGACGCACCGCCTGCTGGATCACCCAGCGATCGATCTGGCCGCTCAGGCCGCTGTCGCGCGCGGTGCGGGCGAATTCGGCCGGTGAGACCTCTTCGCCCTGGGGATTGACCAGCCGCAGCAGCGCCTCGTAGTACTCGTGGCTGCTGCCGCGCAGGCCGATCACCGGCTGGAACAGCAGGCGGAAGCCGTTCTGCTGCAGGGCCTGCTTGACCATGGCTACCAGATTGCCGCGATTGGCGGCGGCGGCCAGCTCTTCCTGGGGATCGTAGCGTTTGCAGGCGTTGCCGCCGCGCTGGGCGACCTGGCGCGCGGAGCGGTGCGCCCGGTCCACCAGATCACCGGCGCTCTTGGTGTGGTTGTCCAGGCTGACCACGCCGATGGAATAGCTGATGGCCAGGGTGCGCCCGGCCAGGGTCAGCGGCTGCCGCTCCTGACGACCGAGCAGGCGCTCGAAGGCGCTGTCCAGGCTGGCGTCGGCCGCCTGCGGCAGGAGGGCGGTAAAGGCGTCATCGGCGAAGCGCGAGAGGGTCACCAGGGTGCCGAAGTGCTCGCGCAGGCGCTCGGCCAGGGCCACCAGCAACTCGTCCATGGCGCCTATGCCCAGCTCCGCCAGCAGGGTCGGATAGCGATCGATGCTCAGGTAGGCGAAGCTGGCCGGCGCGCCGAGTCGGGCGCGTTCCAAGGCATCTTCGAGCAGCTCGAGCATGCGGCTGCGATTGAGCAGCCCGGTGAGGGTGTCCTGGAAGCGCACCTCGCGCAGCTGTTCCTCGAGGGCCTCGGCGGCCGGGGCCGCGCGTTCCTCGCGCAGGTGCAGCTGCACGCAGGGTTCGTCGAGGTAGATGGCCGGCGTCAGGCGCAGGCGCACGCCGAGGGTGCTGCCGTCCTGGCGGACGCACCGGCAGTCCAGTTCGAGGGGGCTGGGGTCGTCGCGCAACTGACGAAAGGCCTCGCGCAGCGCCGGCTGATCGGCGGCGGCGATGAGGTCCATCAGCGGGGTGATCTCTAGGTCCTCCGCGGACGGATAGCCCAGCAGCTCCACATAGGCCGAATTGACGTGGATATGCAGGCCGTCGTGGACATAGGCGACCGCTTCCACGGCGTTGGCCAGGAGCAGCTGGCAGCGCTGTTCGGCCTCGGCCAGGGCCTGCTCCAGGCGCCGGCGTTCGAGGCGCTCGGCCAGGTTGCCGAGTTCGCGCAGGCTGGCCAGCAGCAGGTGCTCGTCATTGTCGCTGGCGATGCCGTCGCGGGCGCCCAGGCGCAGGGCGTCGAGCACCGCTGCGGGATCGTCCGGCGGCACCCGCTGGATGACGGCGAGCTGGGGCACGCGGCGACGCAACTGGCGCAGCGCGCTCAGGCTGTCGAGTTCAGGCGAGGGCGGGGCGAGGATGGCGAGGTCCCAGGACTGGGACAGCAGTTCGTCGAGGCCCGCGGGGTCGGCCAGGCGCTGGGCCCGCGTCGCCCGTCCGGCGTTGCGGAACAGGCTGACCAGGCGTTCCGCCTCGTTCTGCGATGCTTCGAGCAGTAACAGGCGGATCGCACTGTGTTCGGCGGCCATGGTCTATTCGCGCCCTGGCGATAACGATGATTTATCGAAGCTACAGAGACTTCCACAGCGAGTCAAAGTCTTCTTCCTGCCGCGCGCCACCGCCGGCAGGGCCGCCGCTGGGCTGAGCGCCGCTCTGTTCCAGCAGGTGATATTCGAAGACGCTGAAGCTGACCGTCATGCTGCGGCGCCGGTCGAGCATGCCGCGCTGCTCGTTGCCCTGCCGATTGATCTGCACCTTGCTGCCCTCCTGGAAGGGCAGGCGCGGCGCGATCAGGGTCGGCGCCTGGTCGATGGCCTTGATCTCCGGCAGCAGCAGGGCTCGCAGGTACTGACTGTTCTGCTCGGCCTTGCGTAGCAGCTGCAGCCCGCAGGGCCGTGCGGTGGGGGCCAGCAGTTCGACACCCATCTGGGTTCCGCTGCCGGGCACCTGACGTACCCAGCGCACCACCGCCGGCCCCCAGCTGTGATCATCGGGCAGGCGCACGCCGAGCAATTCGCCGGCCTGCAGCTGCTCGGGGACCTCACCGCTCCAGCTCAGGCAATAGCCGCCCGGGCTGTGGTTGACCACCTGTACCGCATGGATCGGAAAGGCCGGAGTGGCCGCCTCGCCGTCGCCGGGCAGGACGTCGTAATGGATTTCTTCCAGGGACTCGGCGCTCCAATCCAGGGCATCAGGTGCCCGGGTATCGGCATCGAAGGCCAGCGACCAGACGTCTTCCTTGGGCTTGGGCGCAAAGGCGTCCGGCACGACCTGCGCCGACAGGCGCAGGGTGTCGGCGAACACCTGCCCCCCCGCGAGCTGGTAGTGCAGGGCGCTCATGCCGATGCAGACCTGCACCTGGCCCTGGCCGGGCATGCGCTGGAAGGCGCGATCCGCCTCCTGGCCCCAAGCGCCGACCAGGTGCTGCAGCAGATCCAGGGACAGATCGCCGTGCACCGGCAGGCGCGCCCGCGGCCGCTGCTCCGGCGCCAGCGCCAGATAGTCCTCGATGGCCTGCACCAGTTGTTGCGGCGCAAGCCCGAGCAGGCCGTTGAGATTGGCTTCGCGCAGCAGCGAGCGATAGCGCGGCGGGGCGTCGATCTGCGGCGCCACCACCATCAGGGTGCCGTTCTGCTCGGGCCCTTGCAGGCGGATCAGGCTGGCCCAGTCGTCCAGGTGCAGGGTCAGCTGGGCGATATGGCTCTGGCGCAGCTGGTTGCAGCGCGCGGCGCCAAACAGCAGGGCGGCGCCATAGGCCTGGGTGATGGTCTGGCTGCCATCGCCGGGCAGCAGTTCGTCACGGATCTTCTGGTTGTGCAGGCCGGTGGTCACCGCCAGCCGATAGAGCTGGTGCAGCTCCAGCCAGAGGTTGTCGTGCACCGGGGTATAGAGCTGGGCGGCGCGGATCAGCGGTCCGAGCAGGGCGCGCAGGGCGCGCTGGATGGCGGTGGCGAGCAGGGTGCTGCGTTCGCCGCGCTCGCTTTCCTCGACCACGATCAGCTTGTAGCCGGCGGCCAGCAGGTTCTGCAGGGCCTGGCAGAGATTGGCCACCTTGCGCGAGCGCTCGTCGAGCACGATGGCCTGGTTGAGCACATGACGTTCGAGCTGCTGGCAGACCCGCTGCACGTCCGAGCGCAGGGCTTCGAGCAGGCGCAGGCGCGCTTCCGGCGTCAGGATCAGCCGGTTGAGTTCCAGCAGGCCCTGATAGAGCAGCCGGGCGAATTCGCCCAGCTTGGCCCGTGGCAATTGCTCCAGCCAGCGCTTGAGGCCGGCCGGGGTGGCGTCACAAAACGTCAGGCTGCGCTGATCGGGCGTCGGTACCCGCAACATGAGCTGTGGCCTTTTGCTATCCATTCGCCGCGCACACTCCTGGTTCGATGGGCAATGAACCGCGCATCTATGCGAGAGGCCCTGGCTCGGAAACGGGGGTCAAGGGGGCCGACGTGGTCGGAACCCCCAGCAGTTGCCCCATGTTGACGGTGGACAGCGCGCCGAGTTCAGCGGACCAGTTCACCGCGTCCGGGCCGAACAGCACGATGGCGGTGGAGCCCAGCTTGAAGCGCCCCAGCTCGTCGCCGGTGCGCAGGGTGACGGGCGCGCGGGCGGCCTCGTCGTAGGCAAAGCTCTTGAGTTCGCGCTTGGGCGGCGTGACCAGGCCGGCCCAGACCGTCTCGATGCTGGCGACGATCATGGCGCCGACCAGGATGACCGCCATGGGGCCCACAGCGGTATCGAAGATGCAGACCACCCGCTCGTTGCGGGCGAACAGTTCGGGCACGTTCTCGGCGGTGAGCTGGTTGACCGAAAAGATGCGGCCGGGCACATAGACCATCTCCTTCAAGGTACCGGTGAGCGGCATGTGCACCCGGTGGTAGTCCTTGGGCGACAGGTAGATGGTGGCGAAATGGCCGCCCATGAAGGGCGCGGCGCGCAGGCCGTCGCCGCCGAGCAGCTCCAGCAGGCTGTAGCTGTGGCCCTTGGCCTGGAAGATGCGGCCGTGCTCGATGCGACCGAGCTGGCTGATGGCGCCGTCGCTCGGGCTCACCACCACGCCGGCTTCAGCCGGCAGCGGGCGAGCGCCGGGCTTCAGGGCGCGGGTGAAGAAGGCGTTGAAGTTCTCGTAGGCGGTGGGGTCTTCCACCTGGGCCTGGCGCATGTCGACGTCATAGTGACGGACGAACCAGCGGGTCAGCAGATTCTTGAACCAGGGCGCACGGCACTCGGCGAAGCCGCCGATCACCCGCGACAGCAGATGGTGCGGCAGCAGGTGCTGGGCGAGGATGAACAGTCGGTCTTGCAGTTTCATGGGAGGTCCTTGGCAGTCATTCGATGGGGGTGTCGGGGCGGTTGCCCCATTCGCCCCAGGAGCCGGCATAGGCTTTGACCCGCGGATAGCCCAGGGCCTTGGCCGCGAGGTAGGTGAAGCCGGATCGGTGATGGGTCTGGCAGTGGGTGATGATTTCCTTGTCGCGGGTGATGCCCAGGCGTTCGAGTTCGGCGCCCAGGTCCTCGCGGATGCGCAGCTGGCGCTCGCGATCCATGCCGGCGGTCCACTCGAAGTTGATCGCCCCGGGAATATGGCCACCACGGGCGGTCAGCACCTTTTCGCCCCGGTATTCGTCGGCGCCGCGGGCGTCCCAGATGGCCAGGTCCTCGGCGCCCAGCCGGCTCTGCAGATAGGCGCGGCTGGCGGTGGGCTCCTCGTGCAGGGTCAGGGCGACCGGCGCCCCGGCCGGCGCGGGCACCGAGTTGCTCAGCGGCAGGCCGGCGGCGATCCAGCCCTGGCGGCCGCCGTTGAGGTAGTGATAGTGGCCGTGCCCGATGACATCGAGCAGCCAGATGAAGCGTCCGGCCCAACCGCCGCCTTCGTCGTCATAGACCACGTAGACGGCTTCGTCGCGCTGGCCCAGTTCGCCGAACAGCTGCTCCAGGTCCGCCTGGGCCGGCAGCAGGCCGGGCGCCGGCTTGCTGCCCAGCTGGGTGCGGGCGGGCGCGACATGGCGCGCGCCGGGCAGATGGCCCTCGGCATAGTGGGCGGCGCTGCAGAGATCCACCAGGATGAGTTCGGGCGCATCCAGGCGCGCCGCGAGATCGGCTGGTTCGATCACCAGGGGCAGGGCGGAAAAGGGCATCGCGGATTTCCCGTCGGTCCGTAGCAAAGGTGAAGTGTACCGAGGTTGACCGGCCAGCGTCAGGTCGGTCGTACCCGCGGACGATTGGCAAAGGTGCCGATGGCGCGCTCGATGCAGGTGAAGGTCTTGTCCAGCGCCGCGGTCCGACGGGGATCCGCCGGCTGCAGTTCGCTGTCCAGGATCGCCAGCAGCACCACCCGCTCGCCAAAGCCCAGACTGCGCAGCCAGAGCCGTTCGTTGCTGAACAGCCGGCGCAGATCAGCGGGCAGGTGCGGCGCGAAACGTGCTCGGTTGCCGTCATCGATGCGCAACTGGCCGGGGCTGCCGAACAGCTTGGCCAGCAGCGGATGGCTGGCGATGTCCAGTTGCAGGCCGGGGGCGTCGTCCAGGCCATGGTGCAGCTGGACATTGCCCTTCTGGCCGTTGCGATCCGGGGTCAGCAGCAGCAGCCGCGGCAGGCCGCAGGCCACCAGCGCCTGGCGGGCGCAATCGAACAGCTGGGGCAGGGTGGCGAAGGCGCTGGGCGTGTGCAGCAACTGCTCGCAGAGGCCGCGCCAGCGCTGCGCCTGCCCCTCGCTGGCGACCTGCACCCGGGGCACCGGCTTGAGGCGCCGTTCGCCCGGCGGCCAGACCAGGCCTTCGGCCGGGTGCCAGAGGCCGGGCCGGGCATGGCGCTGGGCGTCCTGCACCGCCAGTTCGTGGCTGCGACTCTGTACCCGCGCCAGCGGCAGTTGCAGGTAGAGGGCGCTGAAGCGTTGCCAGCGCAGGGTGTGGGGACCGTCCCAGGCATGGTGGCTGGCCAGCGCCAGGCCATTGGCCAGGAGGATGGTGTTGCCGGGGTGGGTCAGCCAGCGCCGCAGAGTGGGGTCGTCGTCGAGGCGCTGCTGCTGTTCGAGGGGATCGTCGCCATGGGCGATGTGCAGCGCCCTGACCAGTTGCCGGCGATCCTGGTCCAGCAGCCGATAGCCTTCGACGATCCACTCGGGCAGCTGCCAGTGGCGGGCCAGCGCCTGGCACAGACGGATCGCCGGCACGCCGAGCAGCTCGCGCTCGACCTTTATCGCCGGTTCGCCTTCGCCCAGCACCCGGCGTTCCCATTCCTCGAAGAGTTCCGGGTAGCGGGTCGCCAGCGGCCAGAGCGGCGCCAGAAAGAGTAGGGCGGCCAGGCGGATGTCCGGCCACAGTCGCGCCAGGGGCACGCCGAACAGGCCCAGCCCCAGGGTCATGGCGTGCTGGCTGACCAGGCACAGCTGCCGCAGCGGACGCGGCAGGCGTTCCTCGGGCAGGGTCGGCTGGCGGGCGATCAGGTATTCCGCCGGGCCGAGCCCGACGCGGCCGAGCACGGCTTCCAGACTGGCGGCCGGATCGCCGAGGCTGGCATGGCCGCGATTGGCCTCGCGCAGAAGGGCCAGCGCCAGGGGTGGTGACTCGCAGAGCCGTTCGGCGATCTCATGCAACGCCAGACGGCCATCGGCCAGGGCGCGGCGCAGACGCTCCGCGGTGGCGGTGGCCACCGGCAGGCGCACGCCTTCCAGGTGTTTGACCCAGTCTTCGACGGTGTTCGGGCGGCTGGACATACGACGGTCGCCTTGAAATTTGATGAAAGGCCTTCAGTCCGGGGCGCCGGGTCCGATAAAGGGGGCGTGAGGGTGATTCCCCGGCTCAATTTTCCTTAGCACACAGTATTCCCAACCATGGCAAAAATCATCGGCATCATCGTGATATTCGCGTCTGTCCTCGGCGGCTACATCCTCGCGCATGGCAAGATCGCTGCGATCATCCAGCCGCTCGAGGTCCTGATCATCGGCGGTGCCGCCCTGGGGGCCTTCCTGCAGGCCAACCCGGGCAGCACCTTCATGCAGGTGTTCAAGAAGTCGCTGAAGATGTTTGGCAATCGCTTCACCCACGCCTTCTACCTGGACGTGCTGAAGCTGCTCTACGAGATCCTCAACAAGAGCCGGCGCGAGGGCATGATGTCCATCGAGGCGGATGTCGAGGATCCCAAGGCCAGTCCGATCTTCAGCAAGTACCCGAACATCCTCAAGGATGAGCGGATGACCGCCTACGTCGCCGACTACCTGCGGCTGATGTCCTCCGGCAACATGGCGCCCCACGAGCTGGAAGGCCTGTTCGACATGGAACTGGCCGGCATCAAGGAAGAGCTGGAGCATCCGTCCCACGCGGTATCGCGGGTCGCTGACGGCCTGCCCGGCTTCGGCATCGTCGCCGCGGTACTGGGCATCGTGATCACCATGGGCATGCTCGGCGAGGGCGACCAGGCGGCCATCGGTGGCCACGTGGGTGCGGCCCTGGTGGGGACCTTCCTCGGTATTCTCGCGGCCTACGGCTTCTTCGGTCCGCTGGCGACCTGCCTGGAGCACGACGCCAAGGAAGAACTCAATGTGCTGGAGGCCATCAAGGCCTGCCTGGTCGCCGCTGCCAGCGGCATGCCGCCCACCGTCGCCGTGGAATTCGGCCGCAAGGTGCTGTTCCCGGCGCACCGGCCGTCCTTCAGTGAACTCGAGCAGGCGATGCGGGGCAGCTGATGGACAACAACCAGCCGATCATCGTCAAGCGCGTCAAGAAGAGCGCCGCCGGCCACCACGGCGGCGCCTGGAAGATCGCCTTCGCCGACTTCGCCACCGCCATGATGGCGTTCTTCCTGGTGCTCTGGCTGATGTCCTCGGCCACCCCGGAACAGAAGAAGGCCATCGCCGGCTACTTCCAGGATCCGATCGGCTTCACCGAAAGCGCCAGCCCCTATGTCATCGACCTGGGCGGCACGCCGACGCCGGCGCCCGACCGCACCCTGAATCCCGAGATCCAGGCGCAACCGGATTCGACCCAGAACAAGGTCAATCCGGACATGCAGGAGCGCGCCGACCCCAACGATTCCAACCGCGTCACCCCCGACCCCACCCAGGCGCCCGATCCGTCCGACAAGCGCCAGCCCAACGACGCCGCTCAGCAGCAGAAGGATGCCAGCCAGGCGAAGATGGATCCGAGCCAGGCGGAAAAGATCGCCGAGCAGGTCGACAAGGAGCGCCTGGAGCTGTTGTTGCAGGAGCTGCAGAACAAGATCGAGCAGAATCCGGAGCTGCAGAAGTTCAAGGACCAGATCCTGCTGGAGATCACCCAGGACGGCCTGCGCATCCAGATCGTCGATGCCGAGAATCGGCCGATGTTCGACTCCGGCAGTCCGCGGCTGAAGTCCTATTTCGAGGACATCCTACTGGCCATGGCCGACACCATTCGCCAGGTGCCGAACAAGATCAGCATCAGCGGCCATACCGACGCGGCGCGTTACAACGGCAAGGGTGACTTCAGCAACTGGGAGCTGTCCGCTGGTCGTGCCAACGCCGCCCGCCGGGCGCTGATCGCCGGTGGCTATCCGGAAGAGCAGGTGGCGCGGATCGTCGGCTATGCCTCCTCGGCCCCCTTCGATCGCGAGCATCCGCTCAATCCGGTCAACCGCCGAATCGACATCATCGTGCTGACCAAGAAGGCCCAGCAGGCCATCGAGGGACGCGCCGGCGGCAACCAGGCACCCAAGCCCGCGGCCGGCGCCGCCCCGGCGGCGAGCCGGAGCGGGGTCTCCAGCGGTGGCGTCAGCGCCACCGGCAACCTGGCGCAACCCATCAACAACGCGGCCTTCAAGCAGCAGGTCAATGCCTTCGATGCCGGCGTCATCCAGGGCAAGCCCTGAGCGAGCGCCGCAATCAATAGGAAAATTCGCTGCTAGCGTTCGGTTTTTTCGTCCGTTGGCGTGAAGACGGCTGGTTAAGCTGCAGGGGTTTCATGACGGATCGGGCACCTTGCGCCCTCGCGCGCGGTCTCCCGATCTCCGATTCCCTTGCAGGAGCCTTCCGATGAGCAACGCCTTTATCGACACCATCAAGCGCCGCCGCAGCCAGTATGCGCTGGGCAAGAATCTGCCGCTGGCCCAGGACCAGGTCACCGCGCTGATCCAGGAGGCAGTCAAGCTGTCGCCCTCCGCCTTCAATTCGCAGAGTTCGCGCGCGGTGATCCTGTTCGGCGCCGAGAGCGACAAATTCTGGGGTTTCGTCATGCAGGCGCTGCGGCAGATCGTGCCGGCCGACGCCTTCGCCGCCACCGAAGGCAAGATCAACAGCTTCGCGGCCGGCGCCGGCACCGTGCTGTTCTACGAGGATCGGCATGTGGTTGCCGGCCTGCAGGACAAGTATCCGGCCTACGCCGACAACTTCCCCATCTGGTCAGAGCAGGCTAGCGGTATCGCCCAGTTCTCGGTGTGGACGGCCCTGGCCAATGCCGGTATCGGCGCCAGCCTGCAGCACTACAATCCGCTGCCCGACGCCCTGGCCGCCGCCGAGTGGAAGCTGCCGGAGACCTGGCACCTGCGCGCCCAGATGCCCTTCGGTTCCAACGAAGGTGACTTCCCCGAGAAGGGCTTCATGGACGACGCCGAGCGCTTCCGCGTCTTTGGCTGATGGTCCTCGCCTGATATAGCAAAACGCCGGGCTTGCCCGGCGTTTTGCTTAGTAGCGCGACTCGCCCTCGAGACTGGCCAGGATATGCCGGTAACTGGCCATCCGCTGCGGATGGATGTCACCGCGCTCCAGGGCGGCGAGCAGGGCGCAACCGGGCTCGCGCTCGTGCTTGCAGTCGCGGAAGCGGCAGTGGCCGAGGTAGTCGCCGAATTCCTTGAAGCCGGCTTCGACATCGTCACGGCTGACGTGGCTGAGGCCGAATTCGCGGATGCCGGGCGAGTCGATCAGGTCGCCGCCGTCGGGAAAGTGGAAGAGCCGGGCGGTGGTGGTGGTGTGGGTGCCCTTGTTGGTCAGCTCGGACAGCGGGCCGACGCGGGTATCGACGCCCGGCAGCAGGGCATTCACCAGCGACGACTTGCCCACCCCGGACTGACCGACGAAGACACTGACGTGCTCGTCCAGGGCACTCTTGAGCTGGTCCATGCTCAGCCCGTTGTGGGCCGAGACCTCCAGCAGCGGATAGTCCAGTTCGCGGTAGATGCCCAGCAGGTCGTCCAGCGCCGGGCCGTTGTGCTCGTCGATCAGGTCGGCCTTGTTGAGCAGCAGCAGCGGCTGGATGCCGGCGTGCTCGGCGGCCACCAGGTAGCGGTCGATGAGGTTGGCGTGGGGCGTGGGCAGCGGGGCGAAGACGATCACCAGGCGATCGACGTTGGCCGCCACCGGCTTGAGCAGGCCGCGCATGTCCGGCCGGCAGATTTCCGAACGCCGCGGCAGCTGGGCGACGATGACGCCATTGCCCTGGAGGCTGGCGCGAAACACCACCCGGTCGCCGGTGACCAGGGTCGGCAGGTTGGCACGCAGGTGACAGCGCTGCAGCTGGCCGTCGTCATCCTCGACCTCCACTTGAACGCCGAAGTGGGCGATCACCAGGCCTTGTTGCTCCGGGCCCAGGTCGCCGCCTTCGAGCTCGTCGATCAGCTTGGATTCGCGCTTTTCCGCGCGGGCGGCGCGTTCGGTCTGGATTTTCTCGATCCGCCAGCTCTGGCGACGGGTCAGGTGGCGTTTGGCCATGGGATGTCCGCGGGTTTCAGGACCGCTGAGTCTAGCATTGGCCGCCCCTCGCGGATTACCTAAACTTGGCGTACCTCGTCGCTCCGGAGCCCCCATGCTGGCCCATCTCGCCTCGCGCTATCCGCTGTTGCTGGCCGTGCTGGTGCAACTGGCCGCCCTGGTGGTCGCCGTCGTCGGCATCCGCCTGTGGGCCAGCTTCGCCGGCCAGCGCCCCTCGCTGCTGGCGCTGGTCTGCCTGCAGGCGGTACTGGCGGCCCTGCTGGGCGAGTTGCTGGGACTCGCCCGCTGGTGGGTCTTCATCAATCTGCTGTTCGCCCCGGCGCTCTATCTGGTCAGCGGTCGCGGGCTCTCGGCGGGCATCGCCGCGCTCGGCTTCCTGCTGCTCCTGCTGCTGAACTGGAACAGCCTGCGCGAGCGGGTACCGCTCTATCTCACCGGCCGTCAGACCCGTGAGCGACTGGCCGAACTGCTCGCCGAGCGCGAGCCGACCTTTAGCTTCGTCGACCTGGGCTGCGGCCTGGGCGATACCCTGGTCGATCTGTCCCGGCGCTTTCCGCAGGCCACCTTCGTCGGCGTGGAGACCGCGCCGCTGAGCTTCGCCCTGGCCTGGCTGCGCTGCCTGCCGCGGCGCAACTGCCAGGTGCACTATCGCGATCTCTGGCGGGTGGAGCTGGGCGAGTTCGATGTCGTCTACTGCTTTCTCTCGCCGGCGCCCATGCCACGCCTGGGCGACAAGGCCCGCACGGAGCAGCGCGCCGGCAGCTGGCTGATCAGCAACACCTTCGAGATTCCCGACCAGCCCGCAGATCGGGTGCTGGAGGTAGGGGACCTGCGCGGCAGCCGGCTGCTGCTCTGGCACCGTTAGGTGCGCGGCAGGCGCGCTGCTACACTGGTGCCATCATCAAGGAGTTCACCATGACCGCCCCCAATCCGCAGCACCTGATCTGGATCGACCTGGAAATGACCGGCCTGGATCCGGATCGGGACGTGATCATCGAGATGGCCACCATCGTCACCGACAGCGATCTCAATGTGCTGGCCGAGGGCCCGGTACTGGCCATCCACCAGTCGGACGAGATCCTGGCCGGCATGGACGAGTGGAATACTCGTCAGCACGGCGGCTCGGGCCTGACCCAGCGGGTGCGCGAAAGCACTATCGACACCGCCCAGGCCGAGGCCCTGACCCTGGACTTCCTGCGTCAATGGGTGCCCAAGGGCAAGTCGCCGATCTGCGGCAACAGCATCTGCCAGGATCGGCGCTTTCTCTATCGCCGCATGCCGGAGCTGGAAGCCTACTTCCACTACCGCAACCTGGACGTCTCCACCCTCAAGGAACTGGCCGCGCGCTGGGCACCCCATGTGCGTGACGGCGTGAAGAAGAGCGGCAGCCACCTGGCGCTGGACGACATCCGCGATTCCATCGCCGAGCTGCGTCACTACCGCGAGCACTTCATCAAGGTCTGACGGCCACCCGTCCGTGCTGCTGTCCATCCTCTACATGGTCGCCATCACCGCCGAAGCCATGACCGGCGCCCTGTCCGCGGGGCGCCGCGGCATGGACCTGTTCGGCGTGGCGCTGATCGCCAGCGTCACCGCCCTCGGCGGCGGCTCGGTGCGTGATGTGCTGCTGGGGCACTATCCGCTGGGTTGGGTAAAGCACCCGGAGTACCTCGCGCTCACCGTCGGCGCGGGCCTCGCCACCGTGGCCATCGCGCGGGTCATGCGCTATCTGCGCCGGTTGTTCCTGGTGCTCGACGCCCTCGGCCTGGTGGCCTTTACCGTGATCGGCTGCCAGGTGGCCCTGGAAATGGGCCTGAGTCCGGCCATCGTCATCGTCAGCGGTACCCTGACCGGCACCTGCGGCGGCATCCTGCGCGACATCCTCTGCAACGACGTACCCCTGATCCTCAGGCGCGAGCTCTATGCCAGCGTGGCGGTACTCTCCGCCGGCTGCTACCTGCTCTGCCGCCCGTGGCTCGGCGAAGAGCAGGCACTGCTCATCACCCTGGCCGCGGGGCTGCTGCTGCGCCTGCTGGCGCTGAGATTCAACTGGCAGATGCCGACCTTCACCTATCCGGACGATCCCCACGGCTAAGGTCGTGACGATTTGCGCGATATCGCGCTGAAAGGATTGTCCTAGAGCCTTTTGTGCGGCATTTTTCAGGCTCAGTTACCGATAGGGAGATCGGTCATGTCTGGAAAGCCCGCTGCTCGCCTGGGCGACGCCGTCGCCTGCCCCAAATGTGGTTCCACTGCCCTGGTCCAGGGCTCCGCCGATGTCACCTTCGATGGCCTGCCCGCCGCGACCCTCGGCCATGCCTGCGGCTGTGGCGCGGCCCTGAGCGCCGCGGTCATCCCCAACGTCCTGATCAACGGCCGGCCTGCGGCGGTGCTCGGCAGCCTCACCAGCCATGGCGGCGTGGTGATCGGTGGTTCCGGCACCGTCATCATCGGCCTGGACGCAGGCGGCGCGGCCAAGGGCGCCTGTGCAAGCCATGCAGGCACTACCGGCCTGGTACCGGGGCAGGGCAAGCCTTTGGCGCTGCGCGACCGGGAGCGATACGGCAGCGAGGGACCGGCCAAGCGCCCGGACAGCGCGCCCGTCGCCAGGGATGAAGTCGCCGAACAGGCGGAGCGCCCGCTAGAGCAGCGCATCACCCTGCGCATCGGCGTCTTCTTCGACGGTACCGGCAACAACCTCTTCAACGCCGCCACCGGCGCCGCCTGCCGGGCGGAAGAGCAGGGGTTTCGTCAGGACCAGGCGCGCAGCATCGCAAGGCATTGCGAGAAGTTCATGCTGAATGCCGATGGCAGCTATGCCGGGGCGGAGACGAATATCGCGCGGTTGTATCGGCTGTATGAGAGCGATGTGGATCGAAAGCTCGATAAAAGCGAAGTCCGATCCAGTATCTCTGTCTATATCGAAGGTATTGGGACCCAAGCTGGCCAGCCAGACAATTTGTTTTCCATGGGGACGGGCGTGGGAAAAAGCGGCGTGTTGGGCTGCGTTCATAGTTTCCCATCCGCCTTTGCCAAACAATACATACAGTTTCGACTCAGTAATCCCAACGTATCTGTCGAGGCTGTTGAATTCGATCTTTTTTGGCTTTAGCCGAGGGGCGGCAGCAGCGCGGCATTTCGCCAATGAAGTATTAAAGATCGATGGTGGTGTTGCCGCGGCAGGACTGTTGCCGTGTCTTTCCTGGAGCCGCCAGGGTGAAAATCAATTTCATTGGCGTGTTCGATACCGTGGCAGCGGTTGCTGATCCTTTGCGGGGCGACTTCAGTCCAGCCAATACGATCAATCCGGGGCTCAATCTCTATCTGCCGGCTGGTTGCGCGCTCAAGGTTGTGCAATTGGCAGCGCAGCACGAGTACCGCCGCAATTTCGCCCTGACCAGCGTGGCACCCGAGCATGAGGAGATCTTTCTGCCCGGCGCCCACGCTGATATTGGCGGCGGCTATCCGGATGAGACGCAGGAGCGACTGCTGTTAACCCGGCCGAGGGCTTCCCGTGAGCCGCGGGGCACGGATAGCCACCAGGCCTGGAGCTATCGCCAGGCCGAACTGGAGTTGCGGCGCCTGCAAGGGGCGTTCTGGTACGATTCATCAAGCACTCGTCTCTGTATCGATACCTGGCGCCTCGAGTTGCCCCGCATCCGGGGCGACCTGCCGGAAGTCGAAGTCTTCGCTGCGATACGACTGGAGCGAAAGGTTCGTGGAGAACTATCCCTGGTTTACCTGCGGATGATGCACCGTCTGGCCAGTGCTCAAGGTGTCCCTTTAACGCCCCTCGATGACGAGGATCCGGAGTGGCGTTTGCCAGCCGAACTGGCTCCGATAGCCAATAAGCTTCAGGCAGGTAGTCCGCATGTGCCTAAGCCACTGAGTCAGGCCGAAAATCGTCTGCTGCTCAGTCGCTATGTACACAGGTCGGCTCACTGGAATGCGCGCATGGGCAGTGGCCTGGGCAATGTGGATACGATCTTCGTCGATGCCCCTACCGCCGATGGTCGGCGCAACGTCTATCCCAATCGACTGCAGGCGGAGTATCCGATATGAGTCGCTTTTGGCTGCTTCTCATCACGGTATTGTGTATTGCAGGCTGCCAATCTAGCGCGTTGAGCAAACCAAAGATGCCTTATGAAGCCTGGTACTTGGGCTTTATAGCGCCTAACTACATGGAAGTTTGGTTGGAGCAAGGCAATATTGGTGATAACAGCGGGCGCATCTTTCCTAATGCTATGGGGGGAGTAGTGTCTTATGGCAAACCTGGAAATCTGGCGATTCGCGCAGAGGGTTGGCCTGAAAGAATCGGCT
This sequence comes from Pseudomonas sp. JUb52, assembly GCF_004341115.1. Taxonomy (NCBI): domain Bacteria; kingdom Pseudomonadati; phylum Pseudomonadota; class Gammaproteobacteria; order Pseudomonadales; family Pseudomonadaceae; genus Pseudomonas; species Pseudomonas sp. JUb52. The sequence goes on along the minus strand of NZ_SLYS01000004.1, from coordinate 56,785 downwards.
CAGGCAAAGGCCGTACTCTGACCGGCCTGGATCTGCCCTACGTCGTCTCCCTACGCTGGCAATCGATGGTCGAACTCCAGACCTATCATGCGCTGTTCACCATCCCCGATTGGGCCAGGGAAAAGATGGTCGAGCGTATCCCGGGTCAGTGTCCGAGTGGCTACCACTTCGACTATCGCGAAGCCCTCACCATCGGCCTGGCGCCCGGCGGGGTGGTCAAGGTCTGGATCATGGGTCCCTGCCTCGACCCCGTTGAGGTCCTGACCCTCCAGGTCGAGATCGAGCCCAAAGGGCCCTATGGCGGCAAATCCAACGGCAAGTACCGGCCGCTGTCGCCGGTGGTCAAGCGCTATGTCGACAAGTACGGCATCCCCTACGGCCGTTGGTGGGCGCCGATCCCCTACACCACGGTAGGGCCCTGAGCGCCTAGCTGGCCGCGTGTCGCTGCAGCGCCCATTCCACGTGCTCGCGCACCAGGGGGGAGGGGTGTTCGCGCTGCAGCTTCAGGGCTTCCACCACCGGGATGCTGGTCGGGGCGTTGCCCAGGCCCACGGCCAGGTTGCGCAGCCAGCGCTCGTAACCGGCGCGGCGTAGCGGCGAGCCTTCGGTGCGGCTGAGGAATTCGGCTTCGGTCCAGCGAAAGAGTTCGGCCAGGCTGGCGCTGTCCAGGCTGTGGCGTGGCTGGAAATCGCCTTCGGCGGTGGGCTTGGCGAAGCGGTTCCAGGGGCAGACCAGCTGGCAGTCGTCGCAGCCGAAGACCCGGTTGCCGATCAAGGGGCGCAGCTCCGGCGGAATGCTGCCCTTGAACTCGATGGTCAGGTAGGAAATGCAGCGCCGGGCGTCGAGCTGATAGGGGCCGACGAAGGCCCGGGTCGGGCAGATGTCCAGGCAGGCGCGGCAGGTGCCGCAGTGGTCGCGCGGGGTGGGTTCGTCCACCGGCAGGGGCACGTCGACGAAGAGTTCGCCGAGAAAGAACCAGCTGCCGGCCTTGCGATTGAGCACCAGGGTGTTCTTGCCGATCCAGCCCAGACCGGCCTGTTCGGCGATGGCCTTTTCCAGCACCGGCGCGCTGTCGACGAAGGCGCGATAGCCGAAGGGGCCGATCTCGCCCTGGATGCGTTCAGCCAGGTGCTGCAGGCGCTTGCGGATCAGTTTGTGATAGTCGCGGCCCAGGGCGTAGCGCGAAACATAGGCCGCCGCGCCGTCGGCCAGGCGTTCGCTCATGCGGGTGTCGCCGGGCAGGTAATCCATGCGCAGGGAAATCACCCTCAGGGTTCCCGGGACCAGTTCGGCCGGTCGCGAACGTTTGCTGCCGTGCGCGGCCATATAGTCCATCTCGCCGTGGAAACCGGCGGCCAGCCAGCGCTCCAGATGTTCCTCGTGACGTGCCAGATCCAGCCCGGCGATGCCGGTCTGCTGAAAGCCCAATTCCCGACCCCAGGTCTTGATGAGGTCGGCCAGGGCGGCGAGATCGAGAGCGACAGCGGACATCGACGGGAACGCATAGGCAGGAGGGCCGCCTATTTTGCCAGACTCCGGAGGCTTTCCCAGCATGCACGACGAACTGCCGTTCCAGCTCTACAGCGCCCAGCAGGTGCGGGATCTCGACGCCCAACTGATCGCCGGCGGTCTGCCCGGCCTCGAGTTGATGAGACGCGCGGCGGCCGCGGCCTGGCGCTCGTTGCGCCACGGCTGGCCCCATGCCGGTGCCCTCTGCGTGCTGGCCGGCGGTGGCAACAATGCCGGCGACGGCTATCTGGTCGCGGCGCTGGCGCGCAAGGCCGGCTGGCAGGCACGGGTCTGGCACCTTGCCGATCCGAGCGGACTCCATGGCGATGCCGCCCTGGCCCATGCCGAGGCCCTGGCCGCCGGCGTGGACATCCAGCGCTGGCGCGCGGACGCCCCGCTGGAGGGGCTGGTGGTAGACGCCCTGCTGGGGACCGGCCTAAAGGGCGCGGCGCGCGAGCCCTATGCCGCGGCCATCGAACGGATCAATGCCAGCGAATTGCCGGTGGTGGCCATCGACCTCCCTTCCGGACTGGATGCCGACACCGGCGCCGCGGCGGGCCCTCTGGTGCGCGCCGATCTGACCATCACCTTCATCGGCCTCAAGCTCGGCCTGTTCACCGGCAAGGGGCCTGATCATGTCGGCAGTCTGGTGTTCGAGCCGCTGATGGAAGAACCGCAGAATCCCGCCCATGCCACCGCCCAGCGCCTGGCGCCCGGCAACCTGCCGCGGCTGGCCAGGCGCCCGCTCAATGCGCACAAGGGGCAGTACGGCCATCTGCTGGTGATCGGCGGCGACGAAGGCACCGGTGGCGCAGCCATCATGACCAGCGAGGCGGCGCTGCGCTGCGGCGCCGGCATGCTCAGCCTGGCGACCCGGCCCTCCAATGTCACCGCGGTGCTGGCGCGGCGGCCGGAGGTCATGGTCGCCGGGGTGCATTCCAGTTTCGCCGTGCTGGAACTGGCCAAGAAGGCCGATGTGCTCGCGGTCGGGCCGGGCCTGGGGCAGGGCGCCTGGGGCAAGGCCCTGGCCAGTGCCGCCGCGACGCTGGACGCGGTCCAGGTCTGGGACGCCGATGCCCTCAATCTGCTGGCCGCCGGAGTGGTCCCGGCGCCGCGCGGGCCCTGGGTGATGACGCCCCATCCGGGCGAGGCGGCGCGGCTGCTGGAGGTCTCGATCAAGGACATCGAGGCCGATCGTCCCGGCAGCGCTCGCGAACTGGCACGGCGCTATGGCGGCGTGGCGCTGCTCAAGGGTTTCGGTACCCTGATCGCCCACCCGGACGGTCGCATGGCGCTGTGCGGCGAGGGTCATCCGGCGATGGCTACCGGTGGCCTGGGGGACATCCTCACCGGTATCATCGCCGCCCTGCTGGGGCAGGGGCTGGCGCCCTTCGAGGCCGCCTGCCTGGGCGCCTGGCTGCACGGCCGTGCCGGCGCCGAGCTGGGTCGCCAGGGCCGCGGTCTCGCCGCCAGCGATCTGCCCCCGGTCGCCCGCCAGTTGCTCGAGGAACTCCAGCCATGCCTGAATTGACCCTGCACGCCGCCGACGAAGACGCCATGTACGCCCTGGGTGCCCGCCTGGCTCAGGCCAGCGGCGGTCGTGGCGTCCTCTATCTGCACGGCGATCTGGGCGCCGGCAAGACCACCCTGTCGCGCGGCATCCTGCGTGGCCTCGGCCACACCGGGGCGGTGAAGAGTCCCACCTTCACCCTCGTCGAGCCCTACGAACTGGCCAGTGGCGCGGTCTATCACTTCGATCTCTATCGCCTGGCCGATCCGGAAGAACTGGAATTCATGGGGATTCGCGACTACTTCACACCCGAGGCCTTGTGCCTGGTGGAATGGCCCGAGCGCGGTCAGGGCTTTTTGCCAAAGCCGGACCTGGACATTACCATTACGCCACGCGCCGACGGCCGTGATCTGCGCCTGACTAGTCATGGCGCTCACGGCGAGGCCTGGTGCGCCGCCCTCGCGCCCTAGGCGCCGATCCCTCGTTCTCCAGCTATACGGTCGCAGGCATGCGCAAGCGTTTTTTCAGGTCGGGACTCGGCCTGTTGTTGTTGATTCTCAGCAGTCAGCTGCTGGCCGCCACCCAGATCAAGGGCATGCGCGTCTGGCGTGCGCCCGACAACACCCGTCTGGTATTCGATCTGACCGGCCCGGTCAAGGCCAGCGTCTTCACCCTCAGTGCCCCGGATCGCATCGTCATCGACCTGTCCGGCGCGCAGCTCGACGGTGGGCTGAACGAAAAGCCGCTGCGCAACACTCCCATCACCGGGCTGCGCGCGGCCCAGCGTTCGCCGGGCGAGGTGCGCCTGGTGCTGGACACCAAGGGTGCCCTGACGCCAAAGAGCTTTACCCTGGCACCCAACAAGGAATACGGCAATCGCCTGGTGGTCGACCTCTACGACCAGGGGACCGATCCCGCCACCAGCGACATTCCCGCCACCGTCACGCCCAATCTGCCGGCCACTCCGGTGACCCCGGCGCAGCCGGCGACCCGTCTGCCGTCCAGCCCCAGCGGCAAGCGCGACGTGGTGGTGGTGGTCGACCCCGGCCACGGCGGCGAAGACCCGGGTGCCATCGGTCGCGGCCGGCTGTACGAGAAGAACGTGGTGCTGGCCATCGCCAAGCAGCTGCAGGCCAATCTCAATCGGCAGAAGGGCTTTCGCGCCGAGCTGACCCGCACCAGCGACTACTTCATCCCGTTGCGCCAGCGGCAGATCATCGCCCGCAAGAAGGGCGCCGACCTGTTCATTTCGATTCACGCCGACTCGGCGCCCAGTGCCAGCGCCGAGGGCGTCACTGTCTTCGCCCTGTCCCAGCGCGGCGCCACCTCCGAGGCGGCGCGCTGGCTGGCCGATGCGGAAAACCGCTCCGACCAGGTCGGCGGGGTGTCCGATGCGCTGGACAACAAGGATCCCATGCTCGCCGGGGTGCTCATGGACCTGTCCATGACTGCCACCGTGGCCTCCAGCCTGGAGGTCGGTCAGACCATCCTCAGCCAGGTCGGGCGCGCCACCAAGCTCTTGCACACGCGGGTGGAGCAGGCCGGCTTCATGGTGCTGAAGTCGCCGGACATTCCCTCGATCCTGGTGGAAACCGGCTTCATCACCAATGCCAACGAATCGGCCAAGCTGGCCAGTCCGGCGCACCAGGGGCTGCTCGCCCGGCAGATCCAGGCCGGTATCGTGCAGTACTTCCAGCACCGTCCGCCGCCCAGCACCTACCTGGCCTGGCAGCGTGAACAGCGGGGCGACAAGGTCGGCAGCGTGCGCGGCTTCGATCAGCACCGGGTGCAGCCCGGCGAAAGCCTGAGCCTCATCGCCCGTCGCTATGACGTCGATCTCTCCACCCTGCGGGCGGCCAATGGGCTGCGCGGCAATCGCATCCGCTCCGGCCAGGTCCTCACCATCCCCACCCACGAACTGGCGGCCAGCAATGACTGACCCCCGGCGCATCCAACTGCTCAGCCCGCGGCTGTCCAACCAGATCGCCGCCGGCGAGGTGGTCGAACGACCCGCCTCGGTGGCCAAGGAACTGCTGGAGAACAGCCTGGACGCCGGGGCCCGGCGCATCGATATCGAGGTGGAGCAGGGCGGGGTCAAGCTGCTGCGCATCCGTGACGACGGCCATGGCATCCCGCCGGACGACCTGCATCTGGCCCTGGCGCGCCACGCCACCAGCAAGATCTACCACCTGGACGAACTGGAAAGCGTCACCAGCCTGGGCTTTCGCGGTGAGGCCCTGGCGTCGGTCAGTTCGGTGTCGCGCCTCACCCTGACCTCGCGCTTTCGCGGCGAGGACCAGGCCTGGCAGGTGGAGACCGAGGGCCGCGAGATGCAGCCGCGGGTGCAGCCCGCCGCCCATCCCCAGGGCACCTCGGTGGAGGTGCGCGACCTGTTCTTCAATACCCCGGCGCGACGCAAGTTCCTGCGCGCCGAAAAGACCGAATTCGATCACCTGCAGGAAGTGGTGCGGCGCCTGGCACTGGCGCGCTTCGACGTGGGTTTTCATCTGAGACACAACGGCAAGAGCGTGCTGGCCCTGCATCCGGCGGGCGATCCCCAGAGCCAGGGGCGGCGGGTCGGTGCGGTCTGCAGTCCGGCCTTTCTCGAGCAGGCCCTGCCGCTGGAACACGAGCGCAACGGCCTGCGCCTCTGGGGCTGGGTCGGCCTGCCGACCTTTTCCCGCAGCCAGGCGGATCTGCAGTACTTCTACGTCAACGGCCGCATGGTGCGCGACAAGCTGGTCGCCCATGCCGTACGCCAGGCCTATCGCGACGTCCTCTACAACGGTCGCCACCCGGCCTTCGTGCTGTTCCTGGAAGTGGATCCGGCGGCGGTGGACGTCAACGTCCACCCCACCAAGCACGAGGTGCGCTTCCGCGACAGCCGCCAGGTGCACGACTTCCTTTACGGCACCCTGCACCGGGCGCTGGGCGACATCCGCCCGGATGACCAGCTCGCCGTGGTGGCGCCCACCGCACCGACGCCGCTGAGCGGTCCGGCCGCCGGTGAATTCGGCCCCCAGGGCGAGATGCGCCTGGCCGCCGCCGTGTTGCACGACAGCCCTGCGCCGCCAGCCCAGCCCTTCGCCGGTGGCGGCGGTTCGGGTGGTGCCGCGCACTACAGTCCTGCCCCGCAGCCCTATGCCGGCGCGCCGATGGCCGAGGTGCAGAGCGCCTACAAGGCCTTCTTCGCGCCGCTGCCGGAGGGTGCCGAGGCCGCGGCCCTGCCCGCGGAGCAGGGCGACGTGCCGCCGCTGGGCTATGCCCTGGCGCAGCTCAAGGGCATCTACATCCTGGCCGAGAACGCCCAGGGCCTGATCCTGGTGGACATGCACGCCGCCCACGAGCGCATCACCTACGAACGCCTCAAGGTGGCCATGGCCAGCGAAGGCCTGCGCGGCCAGCCGCTCTTGGTGCCGGAGTCCCTGGCCGTCAGCGAGCGCGAGGCCGACTGCGCCGAAGAGCATGGCCAGTGGTTCGAGCGCCTCGGCTTCGAACTGCAGCGCCTGGGTCCCGAGACCCTCGCCATCCGCCAGATCCCCGCCCTGCTCAAGCAGGCCCAGGCGGCGCGGCTGGTGCAGGACGTGCTCGCCGACTTGCTGGACTATGGCACCAGCGATCGCATCCAGGCGCACCTCAACGAATTGCTCGGCACCATGGCCTGCCACGGCTCGGTACGGGCCAACCGGCGGCTGACCCTGCCGGAAATGAATGCCCTGCTGCGCGACATGGAAACCACCGAGCGCAGCGGCCAGTGCAACCACGGTCGTCCCACCTGGGCCCAGCTCAGCCTGGACGACCTGGACAAACTCTTCCTGCGCGGCCGCTGACCGCCCGCCGCGCCCCGCGCGGCGCCCCTTCGAGAATCCGCAATGACCGCCCCTCTGCCGCCCGCCATCTTTCTCATGGGGCCGACCGCCTCCGGCAAGACCGATCTCGCCATCGAGCTGGCGCGGCTGCTGCCCATCGAGCTGATCAGCGTGGATTCGGCGCTCATCTATCGGGGCATGGACATAGGCACCGCCAAGCCCAGCGCCGAGCTGCTGGCCGCCCATCCGCACCGGCTGGTGGACATCCGCGACCCCGCGGAGAGCTATTCCGCCGCCGAATTTCGCGCCGATGCCCTGGCGGCCATGGCCGAGATCACCGCGGCCGGACGCATCCCGCTGCTGGTGGGTGGCACCATGCTCTACTTCAAGGCCCTGCTCGAAGGCCTGGCCGACATGCCCGGTGCCGATGCCGAGGTGCGGGCCGAGATCGAGGCGCTGGCGGCCACGGCCGGCTGGGGCGAGATCCACCGGCAACTCGCCGAGGTCGATCCGGTATCGGCCGCGCGCATCCATCCCAACGACCCCCAGCGCCTCCTGCGTGCGCTCGAGGTGTATCGCGTCAGCGGCCAGTCGATGACCGAGCACCGCGCGCTGCAATTGCGCGCCAATGCCGATTCGAACGGGGCGCCCCAGACGCAATTACCCTATACTGTGGCCCAATTGATCCTGGCGCCCGGCCGGCGTGAGGTGCTCCATGCGCGTATCGCCGAGCGCTTCAGCCTGATGCTGGAACAGGGCTTCATCGACGAAGTCTCAGCCTTGCGGGAACGTCCCGATCTGCATCCTGGTCTGCCGTCAATGCGATCCGTAGGCTATCGTCAGGTGTGGGAGTTCCTGGAAGGGGGTTGCACGCGGGAAGAGATGGTGGCGCGTGGCGTTGCGGCGACGCGGCAGTTGGCGAAGCGGCAGTTGACCTGGTTGCGTGGCTGGCCCGCCGCACACACCTTCGACAGCCTGGCTTGTGACAATCTGCCGCGGATCTTGAAATGCCTGGCCGGTGACACCATATCGCCCCGCAGCTGAATCGTTTTTGTCCGCGTGTCCATGGTGGGCAGCGGAAACTGGCATGTCGCCAGATCGGTATTTTCATTTCCTTAGGAGAGCGACACGATGTCAAAAGGGCATTCGCTACAAGACCCTTACCTGAACACCCTGCGTAAAGAGCGCGTTCCGGTTTCCATCTATCTCGTCAACGGTATCAAGCTGCAGGGTCAGATCGAGTCCTTCGACCAGTTCGTGATTCTGCTCAAGAACACCGTCAGCCAGATGGTCTACAAGCATGCAATCTCCACCGTGGTGCCGAGCCGCCCGGTCCGTCTGCCCAGCTCCGAGACGAGCGAGTCGGATAGCGAATAAATAACGAGAGGAGCGCCCTGTTGTTCTTCGAGCGTCACGAAGGTGGTGAGCGGGCCATTCTGGTCCATTTGGAAGGCCTGCATCCCGAGGCGCGCGAAGATCCTCAGGAGTTCCTCGAACTCGCGCGATCGGCGGGTGCGGAGACCGTGGCGTTCGTCACGGTGAACCGCAGCCAGCCGACGGCGCGTTATCTCATCGGTACCGGCAAGGTCGAAGAGCTGCACGATCAGGTGCACGCCCATGCCGCCGATCTGGTCATCTTCAACCATGACCTCACGCCCAGTCAGGAACGCAACCTCGAAAAAGCCTTCGAGTGCCGCGTCCTCGATCGCACGGGCCTCATTCTCGACATCTTCGCCCAGCGCGCCCGTACCCACGAGGGCAAGCTGCAGGTGGAACTCGCCCAGCTCGAGCACATGAGCACCCGGCTGGTGCGCGGCTGGACCCACCTCGAGCGCCAGAAGGGCGGTATCGGTCTGCGCGGTCCGGGTGAAACCCAGCTGGAAACCGACCGTCGTCTCCTGCGGATCCGCATCCGCCAGATCCGCCAGCGCCTGGACAAGGTGCGCAGCCAGCGCGAGCAGGCCCGGCGTGGTCGGCGGCGCGCCGAGATTCCCTCGGTGTCCCTGGTCGGCTACACCAACGCCGGCAAGTCCACCCTGTTCAATAGCCTCACCGAATCCGGCGTCTACGCGGCCAACCTGCTGTTCGCCACCCTCGATCCCACCCTGCGCCGTCTGGAATTGCCGGACCTGGGGCCGATCGTGCTGGCCGATACCGTGGGTTTCATCCGCCATCTGCCGCACAAGCTGGTGGAGGCTTTCCGGGCGACCCTGGAGGAATCCAGCAACTCCGACCTGCTGCTGCACGTGATCGATGCCCACGAGGACGATCGCCAGCTGCAGATCGAGCAGGTCGAGGCGGTGCTGCACGAAATCGGTGCCGACGAGCTGCCGATGCTGGAGGTCTACAACAAGCTCGATCTGCTCGACGGGGTCGAGCCGCATATCCAGCGCGACGATGAAACCGGACGACCGATCCGGGTCTGGGTCTCGGCGCGCGAAGGCCGTGGTCTGGAGCTGGTCGGTCAGGCCGTGGCCGAACTGCTCGGCGAAGATCTTTTCGTCGGGGTGCTGCGCCTGCCCCAGCGGCATGCTCGGCTGCGGGCCCAGCTGTTCGAGCTGGGCGTGGTTCGCCAGGACGATCATGATGACGAAGGCAACATCCTGTTGTCTGTACGAGTACCCCGCGCCGAACTCAATCGACTGCTCAGCCGGGCCGGTGAAGAACCGGAAGTCTTTATCCAGCAACATGTTTTGCAATAAACCCCCGCTCGGCGCTTTTGTTCGGGCAGGGACCATCCGGTAGCATTGGTCGGCGCGCCATTTCGGCGCGTTTTCGCGTTATCAGTAGGGAGAGCGCTATGGCTTGGAACGAGCCCGGTGGCAACTCGAACAATCAAGACCCCTGGGGCGGCCGCAACAACAACGGTGGCGGCAATGGTGGACGCAAGGGGCCGCCGGATCTCGACGAAGCCTTGCGTAAGTTTCAGGACCGCATCAACCGCCTGGTCGGCGGCAAGAAGCGCTCCGGCGGCAGCGGCGGCGACAGCTTCGGCTCGGGTGGTGGCAAGGGTTTGCTGCTGCTGGGCGTGCTGCTGGTCGGCGCTCTCTGGCTGTACAACGCCGTCTACGTCGTGGACGAGCAGGAGCAGGCGGTGGTGCTGCGCCTGGGCAAATACCATGAGACGGTAGGGCCCGGCCTGAACATCTACTTCCCGCCCTTCGAGACCAAGTACCAGGAAAACGTCACTCGTGAGCGGGCCTACAGCAAGCAGGGCGCCATGCTGACTCAGGACGAGAACATCGTCGAGGTGCCGCTGACCGTCCAGTACCGCATCACCAATCTCAAGGACTTCGTCCTCAACGTCGACCAGCCCGAGGTCAGCCTGCAGCAGGCGACCGACAGCGCCGTGCGCCACGTGGCCGGCTCCTCGACCATGGACCAGTTGCTGACCGACGGCCGCGAGCAGGTCGCCACCAACGTCCGCGAACGTCTGCAGCGCTTCCTCGACACCTACGGGACCGGCATCACCGTGACCCAGGTGAACATCCAGAGCGCCTCGGCGCCGCGTGAAGTTCAGGAAGCCTTCGACGACGTGATCCGTGCCCGTGAAGACGAGCAGCGCGAGAAGAACCAGGCCGAAGCCTATGCCAACGGCGTGATCCCCGAGGCCCGCGGTGCTGCCCAGCGCATCATCGAGGAAGCCAACGGCTATCGCGACGAAGTCGTCGCCCGGGCCCAGGGTGATGCCTCGCGCTTCAGCCAGCTGGCGGTCCAGTACGCGGCCAATCCGCAGCTGACCCGCGAGCGTCTGTACATCGAGACGATGCAGGAAGTGCTCGGTCAGGCGAGCAAGGTCATGGTCACCGGTCAGGCCGGCCAGAACCTGCTCTATCTGCCGCTCGACAAGCTGATGCAGAACCGTGCGCCGGCACCGACCTCGGCGATCAGCAGTGGCGCTGCCCCGGCGGCGTCGAGCGATACGGCGGCCTCGGTCATTCGCAATCTGCCGCAGTCCACCGAAGCGCGTACGAGGGAGAGCCGCTGATGAGCAATAAATCGCTGGCCGCGCTGATCGTCGTGGTCGTTCTGGGCCTTGCCGCCTGGAGCAGTCTGTTCGTGGTGAAGGAGACCGAGCGGGCGGTGATGCTGCGCTTCGGTCGTGTGGTCGAGCCCAATCTGGAGCCCGGCCTGCACTTCAAGATTCCCTACGTCAACCGGGTGCGCAAGTTCGATGCCCGCCTGCAGACCCTGGATACCCCGACGCAGCGTTTCCTGACCCTGGAAAAGAAAGCGGTAATGGTGGATGCCTACGCCAAGTGGCGCATCTTCAATGCCGATCGCTACTACACCGCGACCTCGGGTCTCAAGCAGATCGCCGACGAGCGACTGCTGCGCCGCCTGGAGGCGGGGCTGCGTGACCAGTTCGGTCGTCGCACCCTGCACGAGGTGGTGTCCGGTGAGCGGGATGCCATGGTCGGTTCGCTGACCGCGGCGCTGAACAAGATGGCCAACCAGGAGCTGGGTATCGAGGTACTGGACGTGCGCGTCAAGGCCATCGACCTGCCCAAGGAAGTCAGTCGCAGCGTCTATGAGCGGATGAGCACCGAGCGCGAGCGGGAAGCCCGCGAGCATCGCGCCAAGGGCCGCGAGCTAGCCGAAGGCATCCGTGCCGACGCCGATCGTCAGCGTCGCGTGCTGCTGGCCGAAGCCTATCGCCAGGCCGAACAAGCCCGCGGTGAAGGTGATGCCCAGGCGGCCCAGGTGTATTCCCAGGCCTACTCGAAGAATCCGGCGTTCTTCTCCTTCTATCGCAGCCTGCAGGCCTATCGCTCCAGCTTCTCCAGCAAGAGCGACGTCCTGGTGCTGGATCCGAAGAGCGATTTCTTCAAGTATTTCCAGAGTCCTGGGCAGTGAGGTCAGGGATGAACGGCGCCTAGGCTTCGCTCGTCGTTCATCCCCGATCGCCGATTTTTTCGTGTTATCATGAATCAGCCGGGGCCATCCCCGGCTTTTTTGCGTCCGTACGAAACCCGTGGAAGGGCGACGCCCTGGCTGATTCGGGTAGCAATCCACGGCAGAGCGGCTCGATCCGGCGGCAGGATTCTCCAGGAATCCACTGCGCCGACCTCGGCAGCCGCGTGCCGATCCATGACATGGAGAAGAGGCCTAATGGCTACGGTAGACCGCTGGCTGCTGCCTGACGGTATCGAGGAAATCCTGCCGCCCGACGCGGCGCGCATCGAAGGTGCTCGGCGTCGGGTGCTGGAACTGTTCCATTGCTGGGGCTACGAGTTCGTCATCACCCCGCACCTGGAATTCCTGGAATCGCTGCTCACCGGCGCGGCCAAGGAACTGGAACTGCGCACCTTCAAGGTGACCGATCCCAATTCCGGCCGCCTCATGGGCTTCCGCTCCGACATCACGCCCCAGGTGGCGCGCATGGAAGCCCATAGCCTCAAACAGCGCGGTCCGAGCCGACTGTGCTATGCCGGCAGCGTGCTGCATACCCGTCCCCGTGCCCTGTCCACCTCGCGCAGCCCGATCCAGGTCGGCGCCGAGCTCTATGGCGTGCCCGGCAGCGAAGGGGATCTGGAAGTTATCAGCCTGATGCTCGACGTGCTCGAACAGGCCCAGGTGCCCGACGTCCACATGGATCTGGGGCATGTGGGCATCTATCGCGGGCTGTGCCAGGCGGCCGGCGTCTCCGGCGCCAGCGAGCAGCAGCTGTTTGATGCCCTGCAGCGCAAGGCGGTCGACGAGATCGCCGAATTGACCGCCGACCTGCCCGCCGCCGAGCGCGGCTGGCTGCGGGCGCTGGTCGAACTCAGTGGCGATGCCGCGGTGCTCGAGCAGGCGCGGCAGCGCCTGGCGGGTGCGCCCGCGGGTGTCCTGCAGGCACTGGACGAGCTGATCGCCCTGGCCGATTCGCTCAAGGGGCGTTTCCCGGGCGTGCCGCTGTATTTCGATCTGGGCGAGTTGCGTGGTTATCACTACCACACCGGGGTGGTCTTCGCCGCCTTCGTGCCGGGCACCGGGCAATCCATCGCCCAGGGCGGTCGCTATGACAACATCGGCGCCGACTTCGGGCGTTCGCGTCCGGCCACCGGCTTTTCCACCGATCTGAAGACCCTCGTCGAGCTGGGCACCGCCGTGCTTGACGAGCCGCGCCGCGGCATCTGGGCGCCGGCGGGCGATGCGCCGGTGCTCTGGCAGGCCGTGCGCGAATTGCGTGCCGCGGGCGAGCGGGTGGTCCAGGCCACCGCTCATGACGACGCGGACCAGCTGCACAGCTCGGGCTGCGATCGCCGCCTGATCGAGCAGCAGGGCGCCTGGGTCGTGGTGCCCTTGAATTCCTAAACACCGGATCTGGCATCCGGGTGAACGTGAGCATCGTCGGCCTGGCCGACAGAAATCTTCCTGACAGGGGATAAGGTTATGGGTAAGAACGTCGTCGTCCTGGGCACCCAGTGGGGTGATGAGGGCAAGGGCAAGATCGTGGACCTGCTGACCGACCAGGCCGCTGCCGTGGTGCGTTATCAGGGCGGCCACAACGCCGGCCATACGCTGGTCATCGATGGTCAGAAGACCATCCTGCGGCTGATTCCCTCGGGCATCCTGCGCGCCGACACCCAGTGCCTGATCGGCAATGGCGTGGTGCTCTCGCCGGAAGCCCTGTTCAAGGAAGTCGGCGAGCTGGAAGCCCGCGGCGTGCCGGTGCGCGAGCGCCTGCGCATCAGCTCGGCCTGCTCGCTGATCCTGCCCTATCACGTGGCCCTGGATCAGGCGCGCGAGAAGGCGCGCGGCGAAGCCAAGATCGGCACTACCGGTCGCGGCATCGGCCCGGCCTACGAAGACAAGATCGCCCGTCGCGGTCTGCGCGTCGGCGATCTGTTTCACCCCGAGCGTTTCGCCGTCAAGCTCAAGGAAGTGCTGGACTACCACAACTTCGTCCTGCAGAACTACTTCAACGAGCCGCCGGTGGACTTCCAGAAGACCTACGACGAGGCCATGGAACACGCCAAGGTCATGCAGCCGCTGGTCATGGACGTCGTCAGCCGTCTGCACGAGCTGCGCAAGGCCGGTGAGAACCTGATGTTCGAAGGCGCCCAGGGCACCCTGCTGGACATCGACCACGGTACCTATCCCTTCGTCACCAGCTCCAACACCACCGCCGGTGGCGTGGCGACCGGTTCCGGCGTGGGTCCGCTGTACCTGGACTACATCCTCGGCATCACCAAGGCCTACACCACCCGTGTCGGCTCCGGTCCCTTCCCGACCGAGCTGTTCGACGAAACCGGTGCCTACCTGGCCAAGCAGGGCCACGAATTCGGCTCCGTGACCGGCCGTCCGCGCCGTTGCGGCTGGTTCGATGCCGTCATCCTGCGCCGCTCCATCGAGATCAACAGCATCTCCGGTCTGTGCCTGACCAAGCTGGACGTGCTCGACGGTCTGGACACCGTGCGCATCTGCACCGGTTACAAGGATGCCGCCGGCAACCTGCTGACCGAGGCGCCCACCGACGCCGACAGCTACATCGGTCTGCAGCCGGTCTACGAAGAGATGCCGGGCTGGAGCGAATCCACCGTGGGTGCCCAGAGTCTCGAGGCGCTCCCGGCCAACGCCCAGGCTTACATCCGCCGCATCGCCGAGCTGGTCGAGGCGCCGATCGACATCGTCTCGACCGGTCCGGATCGCAAGGAAACCATCGTGCTGCGCCATCCTTTCGCCTGATGCGCTAAAAGGATGCAGCCGGAAAAGCCCCGCCCCGCGGGGCTTTTCCATTTCTGGCGGGCGAAAGACGCTGGTAGGCCGGGGACGGCCGCTGGTCCGAAATGGCCAGCATATTGCTATGACTATTTACGGCTGAGCCTCCAGCTCCCCTCGAGCTGGCCGACAGCCTGTAAATGTCCCTTGCCGCTGGAGACCTCCATGTCGTTTCTCTTGTCGCTGCTGCGCAGTCGCCTGTTGCTGCCGGTATTCATCAGTCTTTTGCTCGCGGTCATGCTCCAGGTAGCCCTGGCGCTGTGGCTGACCCAGGATGCGGTGAAGGGGCTGCAGTCAGGTCTGGCCACCCGCCTTTCCGGCGAGTCCGAGCAGCTCGCCGACACCCTGCGCCAGGCCGGGGGCGAGGTGGATGGCAGTCTTGCCGAGCTGGCGGGGCAGACCCGTGCGCGGCTGGCCGAGGGGCTTGCGCAGCGCCTGGCGCGCGAGCGGCAGCAGGTGGGTGAGACCCTGACCGCTACCCTCAAGAGCAACGCGCAGAATCTGGCCGAGCTGCTTGCGGGCGTCGCGCCCAAGGCGATGTGGGACGCCGATGTGCCGGCCCTGTCCGACCTGGCGCGGCGGGCGCAAGGCAATCCCGAGGTGCTCTTCGTGGTCTTCCAGGACGCCCAGGGCCAGAATCTGACCCGCTATCTCAATCGCCAGGACGAGCGCGTGGCCCGCCTGCTCGCCGTGGGTCAGGGCGAGGGCGCCCTGGCCAAGGTGCTGGATGCCGCGACCCGGGATCCTTCGGTCTATCGCGTGGATGCCTCCATCAGTCCCAATGGCGTGGAGATCGGCAAGGTGGTGGTGGGCTTTTCCACCCAGACCATCGAGCGCACCGGCGCGGCTCTGGACAAGAGTTTCAAGACCCTGATCGACGACGCCGGCGGTCTGGTCTCCAGCAGCGTGACGGCCGCGGCCAAGGGCAGTGCGGCGACCCTGGCGACGCGCCTGGAAGACACGCGCCAGGCTGCCCTGGCCATGAGTCGCAATGCCGGTGAAACGGTCGCCACCCTGGCGGGCGCGCTGCGCTGGCAGATCGCCCTGGGGCTGATCGGGGTCGGCGTGGTGATGGTCGTGGCCGTGGCGCTGGTGCTGGGGCGGCGGGTGCTGCGGCGGATCGGCGTGCTGCAGCGGGCATTGGACGATCTGGCAGCCGGGGAAGGGGATCTCACCCGCCGCCTGCAACTGGGGCAGGGCGATGAGATCCAGGCGCTGGGTGGTGCGGTCGATCGCTTCCTGGCCAAGCTGCAGCCGCTGGTGGGTGAGGCCCATGGCGTCGCGGCGCGTACCGGCGAGGAAATCCGCGGCCTGGCCGGCAGCAGTGCCACCGCCGAAGCGGCGGCGTTGCGCCAACGCGAAGAGGTGGCGCGCAGTCTGGAGGCCTTGTCCGGCATCGCCGCGGAAGCCCAGGGCGAAAGTCAGGCCATGCAGGGCGCCCTGCAGCAGGTGGAGGCCATTCGCAGTTCCACCCAGAGCAATGCCCGCATCGCCACCGAGGTGGCCGAAGGTATCGAGGGGCTGGTGACCCAGGTCGAGTCCGGCGCCCAGGTGATCGAGCGGCTGGCCGCGCAAAGCGAGCAGATCGAGGTGGTGCTGGACGTGATCCGCGGCATCGCCGAGCAGACCAACCTGCTGGCGCTCAATGCGGCCATCGAGGCGGCCCGGGCCGGCGAGAGCGGACGTGGCTTCGCGGTGGTCGCCGACGAGGTGCGGGCGCTGGCCAGCAAGACCCAGGAATCCACCGGCAGCATCCGGACGCACATCGCCGGTCTGCAGGAAGGCGCGCGCGAAGCTGTCGCCGCCATAGGCGCGGCGCGCCAGCAGGCCGGCAGCGGGTTGGCGGTGCTGCGCGACAGCAAGCGCATCCAGCAGGATGTCCACCGCGCTGTGGATCAGGTGCATGCCAGCATGACCACGGCTGCCCAGGCGGCCCAGCGTCAGGCGGAGGGCGCCGCGGCGGTGCGCCAGCGGGTCGAGGTCATCCATGGCGAGACGCTGCGCGCAGCCGAATCGGTGGCGGCCACTGCGCACAGCAGTCGGACTCTGGCGGAGCTGGCCGCCCAGTTGCGCGGCAGTCTGGGGCAGTTCAAGGCGTAGGAGAGGGCCCCACGCCTTTTCGCAGGCAAGAAAAAACCGGCCGAAGCCGGTTTTTTCTGTTGCGTCCGATCTGGGATCGTCCGCTTGGTATTGGTGCCCAGGAGAAGACTCGAACTTCCACGGTGTTGCCACCGCTAGGACCTGAACCTAGTGCGTCTACCAATTCCGCCACCTGGGCCTGCAGTGCGACTTCTGGCCGCTTCCCGTCGCCCTTGCGGGTTTCAGGATTAAAAAACCGGCTAGTGCCGGCTTTTCGTCGACCGATCTGCAAATCGATCGACTATAATGAGTGGTGCCCAGGAGAAGACTCGAACTTCCACGGTGTTGCCACCGCTAGGACCTGAACCTAGTGCGTCTACCAATTCCGCCACCTGGGCACTCAAGGCGATGATTGCTCATCTCCGGCGTCGTGATTGCTCACGGCGTCGTGGGGCGGCACTTTACTCAGGGGGCGTTTGCTTGTAAACCCCTGCTGTGAAAAATATTTTATTGAGCATGCCAGGCTAACTATTGCGTGGTTTTCACGTTTCAATAGGCGCCATGGCAGTTCCTACCGAACCAAGACACAGAAGGTAACCCCAGACTGATGGCCGATTGGCAATCCCTCGATCCCGAGGCCGCCCGGGAAGCGGAAAAGTACGATAACCCCATTCCGAGTCGCGAACTCATTCTGGCTCATCTCGCCGATCGCGGCGCCCCGGCCACACGGCCACAGCTCGCCGAAGAATTCGGTCTTGTCACCGAGGACCAGCTCGAAGCCCTGCGGCGCCGCATGCGCGCCATGGAGCGCGACGGTCAGGTGATCTACACCCGCCGCGGTGCCTATGCGCCCATCGACAAGCTGGACCTGGTGCGTGGCCGCATCGCCGGCCATCGCGATGGCTTCGGCTTCCTGATCCCCGACGACGGCAGCGACGACCTCTTCCTCAGTCCGGCGCAGATGCGCCTGGTGTTCGATGGCGACATCGCCCTGGCGCGGGTTGCCGGCCATGATCGGCGCGGTCGTCGCGAAGGCGGTCTGGTCGAGGTGGTCACCCGGGCGCACGAGTCCCTGGTCGGGCGCTTCTTCCAGGAGAGCGGCCTGGCCTACGTGGTGCCGGACAATCCCAAGATCGGTCAGCAGGTGCTGGTGCCCGAGGGCAAGCACGGCGGCGCCGCCCACGGCCAGTTCGTGCAGGTGCGCATCGACGAGTGGCCCACCACCTTCCGCCAGGCCCAGGGCGAAGTGGTCGAGATCCTGGGCGACTACATGGCGCCGGGCATGGAGATCGAGGTCGCCCTGCGCAGCTACGACATCCCCAACGAATGGCCCAAGGCCGTCGAGAAGGAGGCCGCCAAGCTCAAGCCCGAGGTGGAGGAGAAGGACAAGCAGAAGCGCATCGATCTGCGCCAGCTGCCTTTCGTGACCATCGATGGCGAAGACGCCCGCGACTTCGACGATGCCGTCTATGCCGAGGCCAAGAAATCCGGCGGCTGGCGGCTGTACGTGGCCATCGCCGACGTCTCCCACTACGTCAAGGTCGGCTCGGCGCTGGATGCCGAGGCGGAAAAGCGCGGCAACTCGGTGTACTTTCCCGAGCGGGTGATTCCCATGCTGCCGGAGGCGCTCTCCAACGGCCTCTGCTCGCTCAATCCCCAGGTCGATCGCCTGGCCATGGTCTGCGAGATGACCATCGCCGCTTCCGGGCGCATGACCGGCTACCAGTTCTACGAAGCGGTCATCCACTCCCATGCCCGTCTGACCTACAACAAGGTCTCGGCGGTGCTGGAACAGCCCAAGTCGGCCGAAGGCAAGCAGTTGCGCAAGCAGCTTGGCGACGTGGTGCCGCACCTGGAGCAGCTCTACAGCCTGTACAAGGTGCTGCTGGCCGCTCGTCATGTGCGCGGCGCCATCGATTTCGAGACCCAGGAAACGCGCATCGTCTTTGGCGCCGATCGCAAGATCTCGGAGATCCGTCCGACCCAGCGCAACGATGCCCACAAGCTGATCGAGGAGTGCATGCTGTGCGCCAACGTGGCCACCGCCAAGTTCCTCGAAAAGCACAAGGTGCCGGCCCTCTACCGGGTGCACGAGGCGCCGCCGCTGGAAAAGCAGACCAATCTGCGCCAGTTCCTGGGTGAGATGGGACTGTCGCTGACCAAGGGCAAGGCCAATCCGGTGCCGTCGGACTACCAGGCACTGCTGCAGCAGATCCGCGAGCGGCCGGATTTCCGGCTGATCCAGACGGTGATGCTCAGGTCCCTGAGTCAGGCGGTCTACAGCCCGGACAACAACGGTCACTTCGGTCTCAACTACGAGGCCTACACACATTTCACCTCGCCGATCCGGCGCTATCCGGATCTGCTGGTGCACCGGGCGATCCGCAGCGTCATCCGCTCCAAGCTGGAGACCAAGCACGTCAAGCGCGCGGGTGCGACGAGCATGGCCAAGGCGCGCATCTATCCCTATGACGAGTTGCGCCTGGATCAGCTCGGTGAGCAGTGCTCGATGACCGAGCGCCGAGCTGACGAAGCCACGCGGGACGTGTCCAACTGGCTCAAGTGCGAGTTCATGAAGGATCGCGTCGGCGAAACCTATGCCGGCGTCATCACCGCGGTGACCGGCTTCGGCCTGTTCGTCGAGCTGTCCGAAGTCTTTGTCGAGGGCCTGGTGCACGTCACCGCGCTGCCGGACGACTACTACCATTTCGACAGCGTCCATCATCGCCTCTCCGGCGAGCGCAGTGGGCGCAGCTATCGCCTGGGCGATCCCATCGAGGTGGTGGTGGCTCGGGTCGACCTGGACGAGCGCAAGATCGACTTCGTGCTGCCAGCCTCGGCCGGCGCGCCGCGAGTCCGTGAAGAGCGCGAGCCGCGCCGCAAGCGTGACAGTCGCGGTCGCCGCCGCGAGGCGCCGGCAGCGGAAGATCAGGCCGTCGCCCCGACGCCGGAAGCCCCGGCCACCTCGGTGTCGCCGGAGTTGCTGGAGCAGGCCGACAAGCTGCTGGGCAACACCGACGTCAAGCGCAGTCGCGCGGTGAAGCAGGCGCTGCTAGCGGAAGCCAAGGTGGAGGGCGGCAAGCCCAAGGCCAAGGGCAAGTCCGGCGGTCAGGACAAGGCCGGCGCCCAGGGGCAGACCACGGCCCAGGGCAAGGCTGCCAAGGGCAAGGCCAGTGCCACGGCCAAGGCGCGTACCGCTCCGGCGAAGCGTCAGGCATCGGGTGCCGCCGCTGAAGGCGCCGCCGCGGTGGAAGCCAAGGTCAAGAAGGCCAAGGCCGCTGCCGCCAAGAAGAAGTCGACAGCCAAGCCCAAGGCCGAAGGCCAGGCTCAGGCCGCGGCCAAGAGCAGGACCAAGGCCAAGGCCAAGAAGCCTCATCGCAAGGGCCAGGCGCGCCCCAAGGATGACGCATGAGCCAGCTGGAAACCGTCTACGGTATCCACGCCGTGGAAGCGCTGCTGCGCTTCCACCCGCGGCGGGTGAAGCAGCTCTGGATCGCCGAAGGGCGCCGTGAGCCGCGGGTCGAGGCCCTGCTGGAGCTGGCCGCCGGTCAGCGCCTGGCGGTGGAAACCAAGCCGCGGGCGCTGCTCGACGAGCTGGCCGAGGGCGTGCACCAGGGCGTGGTGGCCCAGGTCAGCCCCAGCCAGGTCTGGGGCGAGGCCATGCTCGAGGAGTTGCTCGACCGGGCCGAAGGTCCGCCGCTGCTGCTGGTGCTCGATGGCGTGACCGATCCGCACAACCTCGGCGCCTGCCTGCGCAGCGCCGATGCTGCCGGAGCCCTGGCGGTGATCGTGCCCAAGGACAAGTCGGCCACCCTGACCGCCGTGGTGCGCAAGGTCGCCTGTGGCGCCGCCGAGGTGCTGCCGCTGGTGGCCGTCACCAACCTGGCGCGGACCCTGGAAAAACTGCAGAAGCGTGGCCTGTGGATCGTCGGGACCGCCGGTGAGGCGACCCAGGAGATCTATGACGTCGACATGAGTGGGCCGACCGTGGTGGTCATGGGGGCCGAGGGCAAGGGCATGCGCCGGCTGACCCGCGAGCATTGCGATCATCTGGCCCGGCTGCCCATGGCCGGCAGTGTCAGCAGTCTCAACGTTTCGGTGGCGACCGGGGTCTGCCTGTTCGAGGTCGTGCGTCAAAGACGCGCCTCTGCGCCCAGCTAGCCCGCGCTAAGAAACGTCTGGGTACCGACGCAGCGCGTATCGCACTATACGAATCGCGCTGCAGTGCGCAGAATATCGGCCTCGCTCCGGGAATGCCGGGGCGAGGCCTGTCAACAAGAGGACGCCCGCGTGAGTCAGGAGATCCAGGAGCCGGTAGGCTTGCGAGTGCTGCTCGTCGAAGACGATGCCACGCTGCGCATGCTGACCACCGAAGTCATCGAAGAGCTGGACCATCAGGTCACGGCCGTCGCCTCGGCGGAGGCCGCCCTCGAGTTGCTGCCGCAACGCGAACACGATGTGCTGTTCACCGATATCGGGCTGGGCGGCATGTCCGGCATCGAGTTGACCCGCCGCGCCCTGGCGATGGATCCGACGCTGCGCATCGTCGTCGCCTCGGGTTATGCCTTCGAGCGCGAGCCGGGCATGGAAGCGCGGGTCGGGGTGCTGATCAAGCCCTATGACCTGAACAAGATCCGCCAGGCCCTGGCCGACGTGCAACGCTGAGTGCCTGGGGCTGCCCGGCGGTCGCGTCGGTCATGCCTGCGGTTGCGCCCTCCGGCGCCCTTCTCTAGAATGTCGCCCCTTGCCCGGAGTGCGTCCGCATTCCGCAGGGCAAGTCATCCGAACTATTCACTCCTTGTCTGACCGCGTTTCCGCGGCAGGCTGCAACCCGTAAGGAGCATTAAATGCGTCATTACGAAGTCGTGTTCCTGGTTCATCCGGACCAGAGCGAACAGGTGGGCGGCATGGTCGAGCGCTACACCAAGGCTATCGAAGAAGACGGTGGCAAAGTCCATCGCCTGGAAGACTGGGGCCGTCGTCAGCTGGCTTACGCCATCGACAACGTTCACAAGGCTCACTATGTACTCATGAACATCGAGTGCAGCGCCAAGGCCCTGGCCGAGCTGGAAGACAACTTCCGCTACAACGACGCCGTGATCCGCAACATGATCCTGCGCCGTGACGAGGCCGTCACCGGTCAATCCGAGATGCTCAAGGCCGAAGAAAACCGCAACGAGCGTCGCGAGCGTCGCGAGCGTCCTGCCGAGTCCGAGTCCGAGTCCGCCGAAGGCAACTCCGACGACGCCGACAGCGCCGAGTAATCTGGATCTAGCGAGGAATCATTGTCATGGCACGTTTCTTCCGTCGTCGTAAGTTCTGCCGTTTCACCGCCGAAGGCGTGAAAGAGATCGACTACAAGGATCTCAACACCCTGAAGGCCTACGTCTCCGAAACCGGCAAGATCGTCCCGAGCCGTATCACTGGCACCAAGGCCAAGTACCAGCGTCAGCTGGGTACCGCCATCAAGCGTGCCCGTTACCTGGCCCTGCTGCCCTACACCGACAGTCACGGTCGTTGATCGACGCCTGATCACGAATAACGGATAAACACGGCATGCGGCCTCTGGCTGAGTTCATCATGCGCGGCCGTACTCAAGCCACCCTCGTGGTGGTGCTGGGTGCAGTCGTGCCGCTGCTGTACTGGATGACCGCTGCCGGTGGCAGCCTGGTGCTGTTGCGCCGGGGACCTGCCGCGGCGGCCGGGGTGCTGGTCTGGGCCCTGCTGCCAGCGCTGTTCTGGCTGTATCTGGGTGATGCCAGCATCGTGCTGGTGTTGCTGGGTTCGACGCTGCTGGCGGCCATCTTGCGCCAGAGTCTGTCCTGGACCCGGGTGCTGTTGGCCAGTGTCCCCCTGGGCCTGGTCTTCGCCCTGGTGCTGGGCCAGGTCTATGCCGAGGGCATCGCGCAACTGGCGGAGGAAATCCGTCGGTTGCTGCCCCAGGTGTTGGGCCCGAGCGCGGCGCAGTTGCCGCCGGAAAAGCAGGCGCAGTTGCAGCAGTTGCTGCTGCCCGTGCTGACCGGCCTGATGGCGGCGTTCTTCCAGATCACCTGCCTGCTGTGCCTGATGCTCGGGCGCTACTGGCAGGCGGCGCTGTACAACCCCCAGGGGTTCGGTCGCGAATTTCGCGCCCTGCGTCTGCGTCCGGCCATCGCGCTCGGCCTCCTGGCCCTTCTGGTGCTGGCGCCGAACCTGGGCAGTGGGCTTGGCCTGCTGACCCCGCTGTGCAGCGTGCCGCTGGCCTTTGCCGGCATCGCCCTGCTGCACGGGCTGGTGGCGGCGAAGCGCCTGGCAGGATTCTGGCTGGTGGGGCTGTACGTGACGCTGTTGCTGTTCGGGCAGCTGATCTATCCGTTGTTGGTGATTCTGGCTGTGATCGATAGCTTGTTCGATTTCCGTGGGCGGTCCGCGCAAGAGCCGCAGGGGCCCGCGGACGGTGAAGGTTAAAAGTTAAGAGGAAAGACTCAATGGATGTCATCCTGCTGGAAAAGATCGCCAACCTGGGCAACCTGGGCGACAAAGTGAACGTCAAGGGCGGTTACGCCCGTAACTTCCTGCTGCCGCAGGGCAAGGCTACCGCAGCCACCGCTGCCAACGTCGAGGCTTTCGAAGCTCGTCGCGCCGAGCTCGAGAAGCAGGCTGCCGAGAAGAAGGCCGAGGCTGATGCCCGTGCCGCCAAGCTGGCCGACCTGACCGTTACCATCGCCGCCAACTCCGGCGACGAAGGCAAGCTGTTCGGTTCCATCGGCACCCGCGACATCGCCGAAGCCGTCAGCGCCGCCGGCGTTGAGCTGGACAAGAGCGAAGTTCGCCTGCCCAACGGCGCCCTGCGCAGCGTTGGCGAATACGATGTCGAAGTGCACCTGCACACCGACGTCGAAGCCACCGTCAAGGTCGTCGTCGTCGCTGAATAAGCGCGCCGTCGCCTGACTGGCGGACTTGCGCCCCCGCGCCGGTCTGTCGACAATCGGGCACGTCATTGCCAAGGCAGTGACGTGCCCTTTGTCTTTTCTGCCCTATCGAAATCATTTCGCCGCCCGCAATGGGGGCCCAAGACCTGCGCATGAACGAGATTTCCCTGCCCGAGCAGTACGATCTGCAGACCGCTGCCCTCAAGGTCCCGCCGCATTCCATCGAGGCCGAACAGGCCGTGCTGGGTGGTCTGATGCTGGACAACAACGCCTGGGAGCGCGTGCTCGATCAGGTGTCCGATGGCGACTTCTATCGCCACGACCACAGACTCATCTTTCGCGCCGTGGCCCGTCTGGCCGAGCGCAACCAGCCGTTCGACGTGGTGACCCTGTCCGAACAGCTGGACAACGAAGGTCAGCTGCCCCAGGTGGGCGGCCTGGCCTATCTAGCCGAGCTGGCCAAGAACACCCCCTCGGTGGCCAACATCAAGGCCTATGCGCAGATCGTCCGCGAGCGGGCCACCCTGCGCCAGCTGATCGGCATCAGCGCCGACATCGCCGACAGCGCCTACAACCCGGAAGGCCGCGGCGCCAACGAGCTGCTCGACGAAGCCGAGCGCAAGATCTTCGAGATCGCCGAGGCGCGGCCGAAGTCCGGCGGGCCGGTCGGGGTCAACGACATCCTGACCAAGGCCATCGACCGCATCGATACCCTGTTCAACTCCAGCGACGCCATCACCGGCGTGTCCACCGGCTTCGCCGACCTAGACGAAAAGACCAGCGGCCTGCAGCCGGCCGACCTGATCATCGTCGCCGGCCGTCCGTCCATGGGCAAGACCACCTTCGCCATGAACCTGGTGGAGAACGCGGTGCTGCGCACCGACAAGGCGGTGCTGGTGTTCTCCCTGGAGATGCCCGCCGACTCCATCGTGCTGCGGATGCTCTCGTCCCTCGGCCGCATCGACCAGACCAAGGTGCGCTCCGGCAAGCTGGACGACGACGACTGGCCGCGGCTGACCTCGGCGGTCAACCTGCTCAACGACCGCAAGCTGTTCATCGACGACACCGCCGGCATCAGTCCTTCGGAAATGCGCGCCCGCACCCGGCGCCTGGTGCGCGAGCACGGCGACCTGGCGCTGATCATGGTCGACTACCTGCAGCTGATGCAGATCGGTGGCAGCAGCGGCGAGAACCGGACCAACGAGATTTCCGAGATCTCCCGCTCGCTCAAAGGCCTGGCCAAGGAATTCAACTGCCCGGTAGTGGCGCTCTCCCAGCTCAACCGCTCGCTGGAACAGCGGCCGAACAAGCGCCCGGTGAACTCCGACCTGCGTGAATCGGGCGCCATCGAGCAGGACGCCGACGTCATCATGTTCGTCTACCGGGACGAGGTGTACCACCCAGAGACCGAGTACAAGGGTGTGGCGGAAATCATCATCGGCAAGCAGCGTAACGGTCCGATCGGCACCACGCGGCTGGCCTTCATCGGTAAATACACCCGGTTCGAGAATCTCGCGCCCGGCAGCTACGTTTTCGAGGACGAATGATGGTCAAGGACAAGCTGAAGATCGCGGTCCTGCTCGGCGGCACCAGCGAAGAACGCGACGTGTCCATCGCCAGCGGTGCCCAGGTGGTGGCGGCGCTGCGCCGGCGTGGGCATCAGGTGGTGACCGTGGACACCGCCCTGGGGCTGCTCGATGAAGACGCCGAGCGCGCCCTGCTGGAAGCCCGGGTGGGCCTCGAGCCGCCGGAGCGGACCGCCCTGGTGCGGATGCGCGGCCAGGATGCCGGCGCGGTGCTCAGCCGCGCCCAGCTGGGCGACCAGGATCTGCTGTTCCTCGCCCTGCACGGCGGCACCGGCGAGAACGGCACCCTGCAGACCCTGCTCGACCTGGCCGAATTGCGCTACACCGGCAGCGGCCGGGTGGGCAGCGCCGTGGCCATGGACAAGGACCTCAGCAAGCGGCTGTTCCGGGCCGCTGGCGTACCCACCGCCGACTGGCTGATGGCTCCGGTGGAGGCCGCGACCGTGGCCGACACCCTGGGCTTTCCGGTGATCGTCAAACCCAGCCAGCAGGGCTCCACCGTGGGCCTCAGCAAGGTCAACCGCGCCGAGGACCTGCAGCCGGCCATCGAACTGGCGCTGCGCTATGACCGCGAGGTGATGATCGAGCGTTTCGTCGCCGGGCGCGAGCTGACCGTGGGCGTGCTGGGCGACCAGCCACTGGCGGTGGGCGAGATCGTCCTCGGCCAGAGTGGCGTGTTCGACTACACCAGCAAATACCAGCCCAAGGGAGCGGTGGAAGTCTTTCCGGCCGAGGTCTCCGCGGAGATCGCCGAGGAAGCGCGCCGGCTGGCCCTGGCCGCGCATCGGGCGCTCAAGCTCGACGGCTACAGTCGCGCCGACTTCCGCCTGGACGCCGAGGGACGGCTCTGGTGTCTGGAGGTCAACACGCTGCCGGGCATGACCGCCACCAGTCTACTGCCGCAATCGGCCGCGGCCATGGGCATCGACTTCGACGAACTCTGCGAGCGCATCTGCCGGCTGGCGCTGCAGGACTGACCCCACGCAGCCGGCGCCGCTATCGCTTCGGGCGGTGGCGGCTGCGTCCAGTGTCGAAGCCAGGCTCGGATCCACCACCATGCCTCAGACGCTGACCCCGGTGCAGACCCGGGCGCTGTTCTTTTCCGCACTGCTGCTGTTCGTCCTGCCCTTCATCCTGGTCGACTTTCCTTATGTCGACGACAACTGGCGCATCCAGTTGGAGAACGGCCCAGAGTGGCGCCAGCAGGGAAGGGTGCTCACCGAGCTCTTCTACCGGCTGCTGACCTTCAGTGGCAGCACCCTCAACCTCTTTCCCCTGCCGCTGCTGATCGCCTGCGCCGCCGCGACCTGGGCCCTGACCGATCTGGCCCGCCACTGCTTCGGCGCGCCGCGACCGACCCAGTGCCTGGCCCTGCTGCCGCTGTGGTTCTCGCCGTTCTGGCTGGGCAACCTGACCTACCAGTACGACGGCCCGACCATGGCCCTGAGTCTGGTGGCGGTGATCTATGCGGCGATCTTTCGTAGTCGTCACACCGTGCTGGCGCTGCTGGTGCCGGCGGCGCTGCTGGCGGCGGCCATTGCTTTCTACCAGGTGGCGCTCAATGTCTTCGTCGGCCTCTGCTGCCTGGAATTCATCCGCGCCGTGCAACGCCGCGAGGCCCCAGCGCAGGCCCTGCGCCTGGTGCTGCGCCAGGGCCTGCAGCTGCTGCTGGGGTGCGCCCTCTACTTCCTCACCGCCTATCAGCTGATGGCGACCACGCGACACGCCGGTGTGGGTGGCCAGGTGCTGCCCCAGCTCTGGCATCGGCTGGGCGAGGTGCTGCAGAGCGTCGGCCTGCTGGTCACCGCCGGCAATCTCTGGCTGTGGTGGCTGTTTGGTGGGCTGGCGGCGATCTGCTATGGCCTGGGCGGCCTGACCTATGCCCGCGCCTATGGTCGGCGGGCGCTGCTGCCCCTGCTGCTGTACGGCGCGACCCTGCCGGTGCTGGCCGCCTGCGTGGCCGGCATCACCCTGCTGTTCAGCGATTTCATCCTCGAGGCGCGCACCCTGATGGGCCTGGCGGTCATCCTGACCCTGGCCCTGCTGCTGGCCCACGACCTGCTGGAGCGCCTCCAGCCACGGCTGACCTGGCTGCTGGTGCTGCCGGTGCTGTGGATGCTGTCGCTGGCCTATGCCTATGGCCAGGTGCTCTCGGCGCAAAAGACCTTCGAGCGCGGTTTCGTCCAGGAACTGCACCATGACCTCAGCAGCCTTCCGGAGCTGCGGTCGCTCAAGCGCCTGCTCTGGACCGGGGGGGCGCTGGAAGTGGCCTGGCTGCCGCTGGCACAGAAGACCTTCGAGCAGGTGCCGGTGCTGCCCTTCATCCTCGGCCTGTCGCCGGGCAACTTCATGATCGCCGAACGCCTGCTGGATCTGGGGGTGATCGACGATGCCGACAGCGACAGCTGCAGCCAGCGGGTGGCCGTGCCCGGTGCCGCCATGCGACTGGTGGACAATCGCTTCTACGACATCTGGGCGGTGGGCGAGGACGGCTGCATCATCATGAAGCCGCAGCGGCCCTGGGTGCCGTTCGAGTAGAGGGGTAGGTTGGGCTGAGCACCGCGAAGCCCAACAGCGGTGGTCGAGTTGGGCAGTGTTGGGCTTCGACGATGGAGCCGTCTCAGCCCAACTACCCGTAGCGATCAGCCGCGGCGCAGCCGGTAGCAGAGGAACAGGAAGGCCAGCCAGACCGGGATGGCATAGACCGAGACCGCGATGCCGGGGATGCGCAGCATCAGCACCAGGATCATGCCGACGAAGGCCAGGCACAGCCAGTTGGCAAAGGGCGACCAGAAGGCCGGGAAGTGCGAGGTGCGCCCGGCCTGGCGCTGCGCGGCGCGGAATTTCAGGTGGGTCAGGCTGATCAGCGCCCAGGCGATCACCAGCGAGGCCACCACCAGCGACATCAGCAGCTCCAGGGCATTCTGCGGCAGCAGGTAGTTGACCACCACGCAGAGCAGGGTCACCGCCGAGGACACCGCGATGCCCAGCAGCGGCACGCCACGGCGATTGGTGCGTAGCAGGGCGCGCGGGGCGTCGCCCTGTTCCGCCAGGCCGTAGAGCATGCGGCTGGTGCAGTAGACGCCGCTGTTGTAGACCGACAGCGCCGCGGTCAGCACCACGAAGTTGAGCAGGTGGGCGGCGGTGTCGCTGCCGAGCAGGGCGAAGGTCTGCACGAAGGGACTGCCGGCGTAGTCGTCACCGCCGGCGCCGATGCTGCGCACCAGTTCGTCCCAGGGGTGCAGCGACAAGAGGATGGTCAGGGCGCCGACATAGAAGATCAGGATGCGCCAGACCACCTGGTTGATGGCCTTGGGGATCACGCTGCGCGGCTGGTCGGCTTCGGCGGCGGTGATGCCCACCAGTTCCAGGCCGCCAAAGGAGAACATGATGATCGCCAGCACGGCGAACAGACCGCTCCAGCCGTTGGGCAGGAAGCCGCCATGACTCCAGAGATTGCTCACCGAGGCCTCGGGACCGCCGCTGCCACTGACCAGCAGCCAGAGCCCGAAGGCCATCATGCCGAGGATGGCCACCACCTTGATCAGCGCGAACCAGAATTCGGTCTCGCCGAAGGCCTTCACGTTGAACAGGTTGATGGCGTTGACCAGCACGAAGAACACCAGGGCGCTGGCCCAGGTCGGCACCTCGGGCCACCAGTACTGCACGTACTTGCCCACCGCGGTGAGCTCCGACATGCCCACCAGCACATAGAGCACCCAGTAGTTCCAGCCGGAGAGAAAGCCCGGGAAGCGGCCCCAGTAGCGACTGGCGAAGTGACTGAAGGAGCCAGCGACGGGCTCCTCGACGATCATCTCGCCGAGCTGGCGCATGATCAGGAAGGCGATGAAGCCGGCGATGGCATAGCCGAGGATCATGGCCGGACCGGCGGATTTCAGCACCCCGGCCGAGCCGAGGAACAGACCGGTGCCGATGGCTCCGCCGAGGGCGATCAGCTGGATATGACGATTCTTCAGGCCGCGCTGCAACTGGCCGGCGGCGGGTTGGGGCTGGGACATGGACGGGGGCGTCTCGGTGGTGAAGGGGAGCGGGCGGCTATGGTAGCACTCCTGTCGAGTTGGGCCGCTGAGTGGGCTTTCCCTCACCCCGTCCCTCTCCCGGAGAGAGGGGGAAGAGCATGCTGCCGTTGGGTAGCGTTCCTCGGTCCTCTCTGGGGAGGAGGGGCAGCTACGCGTGGACAAAGCTGCGCCGTTGTCCACCCTACGGCTGAAGGGCATTGCCGATGGGCTTCCCTAGCCCCGATCCTCTCCCCAAGGGAGCGGGGGACGAATAGATGCGCGGGGTGCTTTTGTCCCCTCTCCCTCGGGGAGAGGGTTGGGGTGAGGGCGGGGCCCAGAGCCACCGTCGATAGCCAAAGGCAATCGATGTCCGGGGGCTGAACTGGTCATTTTTTGTGCTATTCTTCGCGCCCTCCTGAAAACCCCCCTTTCCCGGAAGCTGCCATGCAAGCCGCCACGCCGCTGTTCGACTATCCGAAATACTGGGCCGAGTGCTTTGGTCCTGCACCCTTCCTGCCCATGAGTCGGGCGGAGATGGAGCAACTCGGCTGGGACAGCTGCGACATCATCATCGTCACCGGGGACGCCTACGTCGATCACCCGTCCTTTGGCATGGCCATCATCGGTCGGCTGCTGGAGGCCCAGGGCTTCCGCGTGGGCATCATCGCCCAGCCGGACTGGCAGTCGAAGGACGATTTCATGAAGCTCGGCGAGCCGAATCTGTTCTTCGGGGTGGCCGCGGGCAACATGGACTCCATGATCAACCGCTACACCGCGGACAAGAAGGTCCGTTCCGACGATGCCTATACCCCGGGCAACGTCGCCGGCAAGCGACCGGATCGCGCCAGCCTGGTCTACAGCCAGCGCTGCAAGGAGGCCTACAGCCACGTGCCGATCGTGCTCGGCGGCATCGAGGCCTCGCTGCGCCGGATCGCCCACTACGACTACTGGCAGGACAAGGTCCGCCGCTCGATCCTGATGGACGCCACCGCCGACATCCTGCTCTATGGCAACGCCGAGCGGGCGGTGGTGGAGATCGCCCAGCGCCTGTCGCGTGGCGAGCGCGTCGAGTCCATCACCGATGTGCGCGGCACCGCCTTCATCCGTCGTGATACCCCCGAGGGCTGGTTCGAGGTCGATTCGACCCGCATCGACCGCCCCGGTCGCGTCGACAAGATCATCAATCCCTATGTGAACACCCAGGACACCGAGGCCTGCGCCATCGAGCAAGCCAAGGGTGAGGTTGAGGATCCCAACGAAGCCAAGGTGGTGCAGTTGCTGGAAAGCCCGCGCATGACCCGCGACAAGACGGTGATCCGCCTGCCGTCCTTCGAGAAGGTGCGCAACGACCCGGTGCTCTATGCCCACGCCAACCGCGTGCTGCACCTGGAAACCAACCCGGGCAACGCCCGGGCGCTGGTGCAGCGGCATGGCGACGTGGACGTCTGGATCACGCCGCCGCCCATTCCCATGACCACCGAGGAAATGGACTACGTGTTCGGCATGCCCTATGCGCGCGTGCCGCACCCGGCCTATGGCAAGGAAAAGATCCCGGCCTACGAGATGATCCGTTTCTCGGTGAACATCATGCGTGGCTGCTTTGGTGGCTGCACCTTCTGCTCCATCACCGAGCACGAAGGCCGGATCATCCAGAATCGCTCCCATGACTCGATCATCCGCGAGATCGAGGAGATGCGCGACAAGGTACCGGGCTTCACCGGCGTGGTCTCGGACCTCGGCGGGCCGACCGCCAACATGTACCGCATCGCCTGCAAGGATCCGGAGATCGAGCGCCACTGCCGCAAGCCGTCGTGCGTGTTCCCCGGCATCTGCGAGAACCTCAACACCGATCACTCGTCCTTGATCGAGCTCTACCGCAAGGCGCGGGCACTGCCGGGGGTGAAGAAGATCCTGATCGCCTCGGGGCTGAGATACGACCTGGCCGTGGAATCGCCCGAGTACGTCAAGGAACTGGTCACCCACCATGTCGGCGGTTACCTGAAGATCGCGCCCGAGCACACCGAGCGCGGTCCGCTGGACAAGATGATGAAGCCCGGCATCGGCAGCTACGACCGCTTCAAGCAGATGTTCGAGAAGTACACCAAGGAGGCGGGCAAGGAGCAGTACCTGATCCCGTACTTCATCGCCGCGCATCCGGGTACCACGGACGAGGACATGATGAACCTCGCCCTCTGGCTCAAGCGCAACGGCTTCCGTGCGGACCAGGTGCAGGCCTTCTATCCCTCGCCGATGGCCACCGCCACGGCCATGTACCACTCGGGCAAGAATCCGCTGCGCAAGGTCACCTACAAGAGCGATGGCGTGACCATCGTCAAGAGCGACCAGCAGCGCCGCCTGCACAAGGCCTTCCTGCGTTACCACGATCCCAAGGGCTGGCCGATGCTGCGCGAGGCGCTCAAGGAGATGGGCCGTGCCGACCTGATCGGGCCGGGCAAGCACCAGCTGATCCCGGCCACCCAGCCGGTGGGCGACACCGGTTACCAGAGCGCGCGACGCAAGAATTCCACCCCGGTGGGCAGCAAGAAGGTCGGCACCGGCGCTGGGCGCATCCTGACCCAGCACAACGGCCTGCCGCCCCGCGCCAGCGACGGCAGCAAGGCCTGGGACAAGGGCCAGGAAGGCCAGGCCGCCGGCTACGCCAAGGGCGGTCCGCGCAAGAAGTCGCGGCGCCAGCCGAACATGCCGCGGTAAGCTCTTTTGATCGCGGCCATGGCGGTCCGCCGATGCGGCCGCTCCTACAGTAATGCCTAAACCTGTAGGAGCAGCCCATGGCCGCGATAGCTCCTGATTGTCTTCATCACTCAAGGACGAGCGATGTCATCACGTCATGCGGCGCTGCGCAGGGGTCGTGTTTCTCTGCCTGGCCAGCTGTATCTCCTTACCGCCACGACCGTGGAACGCCAGCCGCTTTTTTCCGATTTTCATCTGGCGTGCACGGCTGCCCGTACCTTTAGCGATCCTTGTCTGCTCAATGACGCCAGGCTGCTTGCCTGGGTGTTGATGCCGGATCACGTTCACTGGCTCATCGCGCTTGGCGAGCGTTTCAGCCTGGACGAGCTGGTGCTCCGTCTCAAATCAGCAAGCGCACGTCGGGTCAATGCGATCCGCAATACCAAAGGGGCTGTGTGGGCATCGGCCTATCATGACCATGGTCTGAGAGCCGAAGAAGATGTCCAGGCGGTGGCGCGGTACATCGTCGCCAATCCGGTAAGGGCGGGGTTGGTGAAGCGGGCGCGTGATTATCCGTTTTGGGATGCAGTGTGGTTGTAGCTCGTGCCACAAGGGCTTATCGCGGCCATGGGCCGCTCCTACAGAAACACCATTACCTGTAGGAGCGGCCCATGGCCGCGATAAGAGGATAGGCTCTCAAGCTGGCCGCCTCGGCGGACCGCCATGGTCGCGATAGAGGACTAGTCGCGCAATTCGGCGAAATGGGCCTGCATGCGTTCGGCGTCAGCGGTACGGCCGCTGAAGAGTTCGAAGGCCTTGACCGCCTGGAACACGGCCATGGTGCCGCCGTCCAGGGTGCGGCAGCCGAGGGCGCGGGCCTGGCGCAGCAGTTCGGTTTCCAGCGGGAAGTAGATGATCTCGGCGACCCACAGGCCGGGGTGCAGCAACTCGGCCGGCAGAGGCATGCCGGGCAGCTTGGCCATGCCCACCGGCGAGGTGTTGACCAGGCCATCGGCGGCAGCTACCGCGGCGGCCCGGTCGGTGCCGACCGCGGCGCGCCCGGGGCCGAAGTGGCGGGTCAGGTTGTCCACCAGCGCCTGGGCGCGCTCGGCCTCGACGTCGAAGATGAACAGCTGGTCGACGCCCTCGGCGAGCAGGGCGTGGGCCACGGCGCTGCCGGCGCCGCCAGCGCCCAGTTGCACCACCAGGCGCTTGGACACGTCCGGCAGGCCACGACGAAAGCCTTCGGCGAAGCCCAGGCAGTCGGTGTTGTGGCCCACGGTGCGGCCGTCGGCCAGCACCACGGTGTTCACCGCGCCGATGCCGCGTGCCTCGGGGGAGAGGTCGTCGAGCAGCGGGATGATCGCCTGCTTGCAGGGAAAGGTGATGTTGAGACCGGTGAAGCCGGTGCGCTGGGCGGCCTGCAGCAGTTCGGGCAGGGCGTCGGCGGAGAGGCCGAGCACGTCCAGGTCGATCAGGCGGTAGAGGTATCTGAGGCCCTGGGCGTCGCCTTCGCGTTCGTGCATGGCGGGCGTCAGCGAAGCCTGGATGCCGGCGCCGATGAGGCCGGCGAGAACGGATTTGGGTGCGGTCATGGCGTTAGTTTCCTGGTGGGCGAGGAGGGCGCTGATGGCGGCTCGATACCCCTGGCTGCCGAGGCCGCAGATGACGCCGACGGCGATGCCCGAGACATAGGAATGGTGACGGAAGGCTTCGCGGCGATGCACGTTGGACAGGTGCACCTCGTAGACCGGCAACTCGCTGGCCACCAGGGCGTCGCGCAGGGCCACCGAGGTGTGGGTCCAGGCGGCGGGATTGATCACCACCCCGGCATAGGCGCCGCGGGCCGCGTGGATCCAGTCGAGCAATTCGCCTTCATGGTTGGTCTGGCGGAAATCCACCTCGTACCCCTCGGCGGCGGCGGTTTCGGCACACAGCCGGGCGACGTCGGCCAGGGTCTCGTGGCCGTAGGTGGCGGGTTCGCGGGTGCCGAGCAGGTTGAGGTTGGGTCCGTTGAGGACCAGGATGCGACGGGAGGACATGACAGCCTTCTCTCTTGGGGTCTTGCCGGGCAGGCGCTGCCCGGCGCTGGAGAGAAAATGTACCAGTCGGTTAATTTCGTCAATCGAGGCGAACGGGCGGGCGGCCGGGCAGGCGGCGGAAGCGTTCGATTATCGACCTTGGTGGCTCAGATCGCCACCAGTCCCCGTACCCCTTCGGCCTCCATGTCGGCGCCGCGACCGCGCTGGACGATCTCGCCACGGGACATCACCAGATAGCCGTCGGCCAGCTCGCTGGCGAAGTCGTAGAACTGCTCCACCAGCAGGATGGCCATGTCGCCACGCTTGGCGAGGTGGGCGATGACGGTGCCGATCTCCTTGATCACCGAGGGCTGGATGCCTTCGGTGGGTTCGTCGAGGATCAGCAGCCGCGGGCGGCTGGCCAGGGCGCGGCCGATGGCCAGTTGCTGCTGCTGGCCGCCGGAGAGGTCGCCGCCGCGGCGCTGGCGCATCTGCCGCAGCACGGGGAAGAGTTCGTAGATGGACTCGGGCACCTCGCGGGCCTCGCGGGCGGGAAAGCGCGACAGGCCCATGAGCAGATTTTCCTCGACGGTGAGGCGCGGAAAGATCTCGCGGCCCTGGGGCACGTAGGCGATGCCGGCTTGCACGCGCTGGTGCGGCTTGCGACTGGCGATGTCCTGGCCTTCCCAGGTGACGCTGCCGCGCTTGGCCGGGATCAGGCCCATGAGACAGCGCAGCAGGGTGGTCTTGCCGACGCCGTTGCGGCCGAGCAGGCTGGTGACCTCGCCGATGGGCGCGTCGAAGGACAGGCCACGCAGGATGTGGCTGCCGCCGTAGTACTGATGGAGTTCGTTGACCTGGAGCATGGGGGCCTCGGGAAGGTTCTATCGCGGCCATGGGCCGCTCCTACGGATAGGGTGCCGCTCGTGGCCATGGCGGTTCACCGATGTGACTGCTCCAGGTAGGAGCGGTCGCGGCGGCGAACCGCCATGGCCGCGATGCGCATTCTCAAGTCAGGGGCGCTAGCGCCCCAGATACACCTCGATCACCTGTTCGTTGGCCTGGACCTGGTCCAGCGAGCCTTCGGCGAGGACGTGGCCCTGGTGCAGCACGGTGACGTGGTCGGCGATGCTGCCGACGAAGCCCATGTCGTGCTCCACCACCATCAGCGAGTGCCTGGGCACCAGCGACTTGAACAGCTCGGCGGTGAATTCGGTCTCGGCATCGGTCATGCCGGCGACGGGTTCGTCGAGCAGCAGCAATTGCGGCTCCTGCACCAGCAGCATGCCGATCTCGAGGAATTGCTTCTGGCCGTGGGAGAGCAGGCCAGCGGTGCGGCCGCGCGATTCCTGCAGGCGGATGGTGGTGAGCACCTCTTCCAGGCGGTCGCGCTGTTCGCCGGAGAGCCGTGCGCGCAGGCTGGCCCAGACCGACTTGTCGGTCCGTTGCGCCAGCTCGAGGTTTTCCCAGACCGTCAGGGCCTCGAACACCGTGGGCTTCTGGAATTTGCGCCCGATGCCGGCCTGGGCGATTTCCACCGGTTGCAGACGGGTGAGGTCGAGGGTCTCGCCGAACCAGGCGCCGCCGCGGTCGGGGCGGGTCTTGCCGGTGATGACGTCCATCATGGTGGTCTTGCCGGCGCCGTTGGGGCCGATGATGCAGCGCAATTCGCCGACGCCGATGTAGAGATTGAGGTCGCGCAGGGCCTTGAAGCCATCGAAGCTGACCTCGATGCCTTCCAGGCTGAGGATGGTGCCGTGGCGGGTATCCAGGCCCGTG
This sequence comes from Pseudomonas sp. JUb52, assembly GCF_004341115.1. Classification (NCBI taxonomy): domain Bacteria; kingdom Pseudomonadati; phylum Pseudomonadota; class Gammaproteobacteria; order Pseudomonadales; family Pseudomonadaceae; genus Pseudomonas; species Pseudomonas sp. JUb52. The sequence goes on along the minus strand of NZ_SLYS01000004.1, from coordinate 21,164 downwards.
CCGGCGCGATGGCCGAGACCGCTGGCTTCGGCGCCGATGCCGGCATCGAGCACTTCCGCGGCGGTAGGAGGTACGGGGGCGGCTTTCATGCGTCGCGCTCCTTCTTGATGAGGCCGATCACGCCACGCGGCAGATAGAGGGTGACGACGATGAACAGGGCGCCGAGAAAGAACAGCCAGTATTCGGGGAAGGCCATGGTGAACCAGCTCTTGGCGCCGTTGACGATACCGGCACCGAGCACCGGGCCGATCAGGCTGCCGCGTCCGCCGAGGGCGACCCAGATGGCCGCTTCGATGGAGTTGGTGGGGGCCATCTCGCTGGGGTTGATGATGCCCACCTGGGGTACGTAGAGCGCCCCGGCTAGGCCGCAGAGCACCGCCGACAGTACCCAGACGAACAGCTTGAAGCCGCGCGGATCGTAGCCGCAGAAGGTCACCCGGTTCTCGGCGTCGCGGATCGCCGTGAGGATGCGGCCGAACTTGCTCTGCGCCAGGCGCCAGCCCAGCCAAAGGCTGGCCACCAGCAGGGCCACGGTGAGCAGGAAGAGCACCGCCCGGGTGCCCTGGGCGGCGACCGGAAAGCCCAGCAGGGTGGTGAAGCCGGTGAAGCCGTTGTTGCCGCCGAAGCCGGTCTCGTTGCGGAAGAACAGCAGCATGCCGGCAAAGGTCAGCGCCTGGGTCATGATCGAGAAGTAGACGCCCTTGATCTTCGAACGGAAGGCGAAGAAGCCGAACGCCAGGGCCAGCAGACCGGGGGCCAGCACCGCCAGGCACAGCGCCCAGAGGAAATGATCGGTGCCGGCCCAGAACCAGGGATAGCGGGTCCAGGAGAGAAAGCTCATGAACGGCGGCAGACCGTCACCGGCGGCCTGGCGCATCAGGTACATGCCCATGGCGTAGCCGCCCAGGGCAAAGAACAGCCCGTGGCCGAGGGAGAGCATCCCGGCATACCCCCAGACCAGGTCCAGCGCCAGGGCGACGATGGCGTAGCAGAGGATCTTGCCCACCAGGGTGAGGGTGTAGGCCGAGACCTGGAAGGGGTTGTCGGCTGGCAGCAGGGACAGCAGTGGCAGGGCGATCAGCACGGCGAGGGCCAGGCCGAGCACGGCCAGGCTCAGGCGCGGGCCGGCCTTCTGCACAGCGGTAAGCGCGAGTGGCTGGTTCAATCGATGACCCTCCCCTTGAGGGCGAACAGGCCCTGGGGCCGCTTCTGGATGAACAGGATGATCAGGCCGAGGATGAGGATCTTGCCCAGCACGGCGCCGATCTGGGGTTCGAGGATCTTGTTGACGATGCCCAGGCCGAAGGCCGCCAGCACGCTGCCGGCCAGTTGGCCGACGCCGCCGAGCACCACCACCAGGAAGGAGTCGATGATGTAGCTCTGGCCAAGGTCCGGACCGACGTTGCCGATCTGCGACAGGGCCACGCCGCCGAGGCCGGCGATGCCGGAACCGAGGCCGAAGGCGAGCATGTCGATGCGCCCGGTGGGGACGCCGCAGCAGGCTGCCATGTTGCGATTCTGGGTCACGGCGCGCACGTTGAGGCCCAGGCGGGTCTTGTTCAGCAGGGTCCAGGTGAGGATCAGCACGAAGACCACGAAGCCGAGGATGATCACCCGGTTCCACGGCAGGAGCAGGTTGGGCAGCACCTGGACGCCGCCGGACAGCCAGGCTGGGTTGGCCACCTCGACGTTCTGGGCGCCGAACAGCACCCGTACCGCCTGGATCAGCATCAGGCTGATGCCCCAGGTGGCCAGGAGGGTTTCCAGCGGGCGGCCATAGAGGTGGCGGATCACGGTGCGCTCCAGCGCCATGCCGATGGCGGCGGTGACGGCGAAGGCCACCGGCAGTGCCAGCAGCGGGTACCATGCCAGCCATTCGGGCGCCAGGCGTTGCAGGGTCAGCTGCACCACATAGGTGCTGTAGGCGCCGAGCATCAGCATCTCGCCGTGGGCCATGTTGATGACGCCGAGCAGGCCATAGGTGATGGCCAGACCCAGAGCGGCCAGCAGCAGGATGGAGCCGAGCGACAACCCGGTGAAGGCCTGGCCGAGCAGGTCGCCCAGCAGCAGCTTGCGGTCCACCTGGGCAAGGCCCGTGGCAGCGGCCTTGCGGACGTCGTCGTTGGCTTCCACGGCCGGGTCGAGGAGGGCCTGCAGGCGGGTCTTGGCCTGGGGCTCACCGGATTCGCCGAGCAGCCGCACCGCGGCCAGGCGCACGGCGGGATCGGGGTCGGTCAGCTGCAGATTGGCCAGGGCGGCGGCAAGGGCGCCTTTGACGTCCTTGTCGGCTTCGCTCTGCAGGCGCTTTTCCAGGAAGGCACGCTGCTCGGGCTTGGCCTCCTGGCGCAGGGCCTGGGCGGCGGCCAGGCGCACGCCGGCATCGGGCGACAGCAGCCCGCCGCTGGCCTGGGCGGCGCCGATGAGGATGCGCAGGCGGTTGTTCAGGCGTACCGGCTTGAGCGTGCCGGTAGGCGCGGTGGCGTCGCCTTCGGCGGCGCTGTAGCTGTCGCCGGTCTTGTAGAAGGGCCGCTTGTCTTCATCGACATAGAAGCGGCCGTCCTGCAGTGCCTGGAGCACCGGGAGCTGGGCGGGGTCGGGCGCGGCGGCCCAGTCCTGGAGGAGTTTGGCCTGGTCGTTGGCGCTGGCGGCGGCCAGGTCGGCGGCGGGGCCGGCCTGGGCGGTGCCCATGAGCAGCAACAGCAGGGGCAGCAGAAAAAGGCGTAGGGACATACTCGGCCTCGTGGGTGGGTAAAGGCTCCTGCCCGGCGTCTCCCGGGGGAGGGCGGGCGTGGCCTCGTTTCTGGTGCCGGCGTCCGGCGGTCTGGCCGGGTGCGCTGGCGGGCCCTCACCCCGGCCCTCTCCCAGGGTGAGAGGGGGCGGAGCGGAGCGTTGCTGTTGCGGGCGCTTCCGGTTCTGGCGGGCAGCGCCTCTTGCCCTCACCCCAACCCTCTCCCAAGGGGAGAGGGGGAAGAGCTGATGGCCTTGGAGCGTCTCTTGCCCCTCACCCCAACCCTCTCCCCGAGGGAGAGGGGGCAAGAGCTACAAGCTGAACGGCGTTTTGCTCCCCTTCCCTCGGAGTGAGGGGCCGGGAGTGAAGGCGGGCCGTTACTGGCCGCTCTTCACCGGTTCGTCGGACTTCTTGTCGTTGCCGGGGATGTAGGGGCTCCAGGGCTGGGCGCGGACCGGGCCCTCGGTCTGCCAGACGACGTTGAACTGACCGTCGTCCTGGACCTCGCCGATCATCACCGGCTTGTGCAGGTGATGGTTCTTCTCGTCCATCTTCACGGTGTAGCCGTCCGGCGCGGCGAAGGTCTGGCCGGCCATGGCCTTGCGCACCTTGTCGACGTCGGTGCTGCCGGCCTTTTCCACCGCCTGGGCCCACATGTGGATGCCGATGTGGGTAGCTTCCATGGGGTCGTTGGTCACGGCGGTCTGGTAGTTGGGCAGGTTCTTGGCCTTGGCGTAGGCCTTCCAGGCCTCGACGAACTTCTTGTTCACCGGGTTATCCAGCGACTCGAAGTAGTTCCAGGCGGCCAGCTGGCCCACCAGCGGCTTGGTGTCGATGCCGCGCAGTTCTTCCTCGCCCACCGAGAAGGCCACTACCGGCACGTCGGTGGCCTTCAGGCCCTGGTTGCCCAGTTCCTTGTAGAAGGGCACGTTGGAGTCGCCGTTGATGGTGGAGACCACCGCGGTCTTGCCGCCGGCGGAGAATTTCTTGATGTTGGCGACGATGGTCTGGTAATCGCTGTGGCCGAAAGGGGTGTAGACCTCTTCGATGTCCTTGTCCTGCACGCCCTTGCTGTGCAGGAAGGAGCGCAGAATCTTGTTGGTGGTGCGCGGATAGACGTAGTCGGTGCCCAGCAGGAAGAAGCGCTTGGCACCGCCGCCTTCTTCGCTCATCAGGTATTCCACCGCCGGGATGGCCTGCTGGTTCGGCGCCGCGCCGGTGTAGAAGACGTTGGGCGACATCTCTTCGCCTTCGTACTGCACCGGGTAGAACAGCAGGCCGTTGAGTTCTTCATAGACCGGCAGGACCGATTTGCGCGAGACCGAGGTCCAGCAGCCGAAGGTGACCGCGACCTTGTCCTGGGTCACCAGCTGACGGGCCTTCTCGGCGAACAGCGGCCAGTTGGAGGCCGGATCCACTACCACGGGTTCCAGCTTCTTGCCCAGTACCCCGCCCTTGGCGTTGATCTCGTCGATGGTCATCAGCGCCATGTCCTTGAGCGAGGTCTCGGAGATGGCCATGGTGCCGGACAGCGAATGCAGGATACCGACCTTGATGGTGTCCGCGGCGTGGGCGGCACTCCAGGGAAACAGGCCGCTCATGAGCAGGGCGGAGGCGGCAAGGGTGGTCTTCAGTAGAGGGCGGCGCTTCATGCGAAAGGCTCCTGAGCGAACGTGCGCTGTTGTTGGGCTGGACTGCTGGCCAGCCAGGGCGCCTTTTCAGGAACTGTGCCAGGCGTCGGCGAGACGCATAGGGACTGGCGCCTCGGCCTCGGCGGTGACTTCGCGGTCGGTCGCCCTGCACCAGTCTGGGGCTGGCAGTGCCCTTGAATCGCGCCTTTGCACGATGCTGGTGCCTCTGGCTCACGTTGCCTTTTGCGCAACATGAAAGTCCGAATGCCGTATTGGTGGTGATGCCTGGGGCCTCCCATACTCGATCGCCAAGGGGCCGGCCACCGGGTCGGTCACCGCCAATTCGAAGAAGAGGAACAAGGCATGGGCAGGCAGGTCGGGGTCATCGGACTCGGCAACATGGGCGGCAACATGGCGATCACTCTGGCGCGCAAGGGCGTGCCGGTCATCGGGCTGGACCCCTCCAGCGCCGCCTGCGAGCGGGTCGCCGCCCAGGGCGTGGCCATCGCCGGCGACCTGGCGGCCCTGGCCGCCAGCAACGACGTCATCGTGCTGTCGCTGCCCAAGGCCGAGCATGTCGAGGCCGTGTGCCTGGGCGAGGCGGGTCTGGTCAGCCGCGTGCGACCGGGCACCGTGGTGGTCGACACCACTACCTCCACCCCAGAGACCAGTCGCCGGGTGGCGGCGGCCTTCGCCGAGGTCGGCGCCGACTTCCTCGATGCCCCGGTTTCCGGCGGCCCCGCCGGTGCCGCGGCCGGCACCATGACCATGGTGATCGGCGGTAGCGAGGCGGCCCTGGCCAAGGCGCTGCCGGCGCTGGAAGCCATGAGCGCGACCCGGGTGCATATCGGCGCCGTGGGTGCCGGCAACATCGCCAAGATCGCCAACAACCTCCTGGCCGCGGCGCACCTGATCACCACCGCAGAAGCCGTCACCATGGCCGCCCGTGCCGGCGTCGCCCCGGAAAAGCTGCTCGAAGGCATCAATGCCGGTTCCGGGCGCAGCGCCGCCAGCCAGGGCATGTTCCCCACCTGGGTGCTGAACAAGGCCTACGACTCCGGCTTCACCATGGGCCTGATGCGCAAGGACGTGGGCCTGGCCCAGCAGCTCATCGCCGAACTCGGCCTCGATCTGCCACTGGCCGCGGCTACGGCCCAGGCCTGGAAGGCCAGCGCCGAGACCCTGGCCGATGGCGAGGATTTTTGCGCCATCGCACGACGCACCAGCGAAGACCTGTTCGGCAAGGGGGAATGATCATGATGAACGCCAAGACACTGGAATTGCTCAAGCCCTTCTGGGGCGACCGCCAGCAGGTCGCCAGCTTTGTGGACGGCACCTTCGTCGACGGCAGCGGCGAGCGGATCACCGTGCGCAACGCCCATGACGACAGCCCCGCCTACAGCTACCCCGACGCCGACCTGGCCGTGGTCGAGCGCGCCGATACCGCCGCCCGCCGGGCGCGCGAGGAATGGCGCGCCCTGACCGCCCAGGCGCGCGGGCGCATCATCTACCGGGTCGGCGCCCTGATCCGCGAGGAAGCCGAGGTTTTGGCGCAACTGGAATCCCAGACCGCCAACAAGCCGATCCGTGATGCCCGCGTCGAGGTGCTCAAGGTCGCCGAGATGTTCGAGTACTACGCCGGCTGGGCCGACAAGCTGCACGGCGAAGTCATCCCGGTGCCCACCAGTCATCTCAACTACGTGACCTACGAACCCCTAGGCACGGTGCTGCAGATCACCCCCTGGAACGCGCCCATCTTCACCGGCGGCTGGCAGATCGCCCCGGCCATCACCGCCGGCAACGCGGTGATCCTCAAGCCGTCCGAGCTGACCCCGGTGACCTCGCTGCTGCTCGGCGTGCTGGTGGAACGCGCCGGCGCGCCCAAGGGCCTGGTCAACGTGCTCGCCGGCCAGGGTCATACCGTGGGCCAGCAGGTGATCGCCCATGCCGACATCCGCAAGGTGGTCTTTGTCGGCTCGCCGGTCACCGGCCGGCACATCGCCGCCGCCGCGGCCCAGCGCTGCATCCCGGTGGTGCTGGAGCTGGGTGGCAAGTCGGCCAACATCGTCTTCGAAGACGCCGACCTGGACCTGGCCGTGCGCGGCGCCCAGGCGGCGATCTTTTCCGGCGCCGGCCAGAGTTGCGTATCCGGCTCGCGGCTGCTGGTGCAGGAATCCATCTACGAGCGCTTCATCCAGGCGGTGGCCCGCGCCGCCAGCCAGTTCAAGGTCGGCGATCCCAGTGATCCCGAGACCCAGATCGGTCCGATCCACAACGCCAAGCAGTTCGCCCATGTGCGCAACATGGTGGAAGGCGCCCTGGGCGAGGGCGCACGGCATGTCGCCAATGGCGTCGAGCCGCTGCCCGCCGGGACCGGCTACTACGTCAATCCCACGGTGCTGGCCGGCCATAACGGCCTGACCTGCGCCCAGGAAGAGATCTTCGGGCCGGTGGTGGTGGCCATTCCCTTCAAGGACGAGGCCGACGCCATCCGCATCGCCAACGACAGTCGCTTCGGCCTGGCCGGGGCGGTCTGGACCCGTGATGTCGGTCGTGCCCACCGGGTGGCCCGTGGTGTGCGCGCCGGCACCTTCTGGGTCAACGGCTACAAGACCATCCACGTCAGCTCGCCCTTCGGTGGCTATGGCGAGAGCGGCTACGGTCGCTCCTCCGGCCTCGACGCCCTGCGCGAATACAGCGAGGTGAAGAGCGTCTGGGTAGAAACCGCCGCCGTTCCCGCCGCCGGCTTCGGCTACGGCGCCAGCCTGGAGTAACCCATGACCATTCACCAAGCGCTGCTGGACGACGCCCGTAGCTGGCGTCGCGATTTCCACGCCCATCCCGAACTGGGTTTCGCCGAGCACCGCACCGCGGCGCGGGTCGCCGAATTGCTGGAGGGCTTCGGCCTGGAGGTCCATCGTGGCCTCGGCGGCACCGGCGTGGTCGGGGTGTTGCGCCATGGCGAGGGCCCCAGTATGGGGCTGCGCGCCGACATGGACGCCCTGCCGATGCAGGAGGTGGGGGACGTGCCCCATCGTTCCACCGCCGCCGGGCGCATGCATGCCTGCGGCCATGACGGCCACACCGCCGTCCTGCTGGCCACTGCGCGCCACCTGAGTGAGAACCGCGATTTCCGCGGCACCCTCTATTTCGTCTTCCAGCCCGCCGAAGAGAATCTCGGCGGCGCCCAGAAGATGATCGAAGACGGCCTGTTCGAACGCTTCCCGATGGACGCCATCTACGGTCTGCACAACTGGCCGGGGCTGCCGGCCGGGCAGGTAGTGGTCAATCCGGGTGCCATGATGGCTTCGCTGGACACCTTCGCCATCACCCTGACCGGCAAGGGCTGCCACGCGGCCATGCCCGAGCGCGGCCGCGATCCCATCGTCGCCGCGGCGGACCTGATCCTGCAGCTGCAGACCATCGTCGCCCGACGGATCTCGCCGCTGGCGTCGGCGGTGGTCAGCGTGACCATGATGGAGGCGGGGGAGGCGATCAACGTCATCCCCGAGGTGGCGCGACTCCGGGGCACGGTGCGTTGCCTGGACGGCGTGGTGCGCGCCGAGGTGGAGCGGCTGATCGGCGAGATCGTCGCCCAGGCGCCGCTGGCCCAGGGCGTGCGCGGCGAGCTGGAATTCACCCGCGGCTATCCGGTGACCCAGAACCATCCGGCCCAGGCCGCGCGGGTGCGTGAGGCGGCGGTAAGGGCCTTTGGTGCCGAGCGGGTCAGCGATGGCGTACCGCCATCCATGGCCTCCGAGGACTTCGCCTTCATGCTGGCGGCGCGTCCCGGCGCCTATCTCTGGCTGGGGGTCGACGGCGCCCAGCCCTCGGCGCCACTGCACAACCCGGCCTATGACTTCAACGACGCCATCATCGAACCGGCCGTACGGTTGTGGGCCGAGCTGGTGCGCCAGGAACTGCCCGCCTAAGCCCTTTGCAGCGAGTGCCGCCGACGCTCAGCGAAAGGCGGTCATCTGCTGCACCAGGCTGGTCCGCAACTCGTCCGCGGCGCGGCTGAGCTTGCGGCCCAGGCGGGTGACCAGTTCGACGTGGGCACGGGCGAAGCCGGGATCGGCCAGGGGCAGGGCGCGCAAGGCGCCGCTGTCCAGTTCCTGGGTCGCGGCGAACAGCGGCAGGAGGGTGACGCCGCCCTGCTGGGCATAGTGCTTGAGCAGGGCGAAGGTGTTGCAGGTCAGGGTCGGCGCCAGGCGCTGGCCGGCGGCCTGCTCCACGGCGTCGAGCATCTGGCGGATGCCGTAGGAGATGTCCGGCAGCGCCAGGCTATGTTGGCCCAGCTCCGTCAGGGTCACGGGGCCCTGGGTCGCGGCCAGCGGATGCTCCGGCGCCACCATGGCATAGAGCGGCTGCCCGCGGCTGCCATGCACCCGCAGGTGCGGATCGCGCGGCGGATTGAACACCAGCCCCAGTTGCGCCTCGTCTTCCATCACCTGGCGAATCACCTCGTTGGTGCCCACCACGTTGACCCTGACCTCGATATCCGGATGCCGCGCGGAAAAGTCGCCCAGGCTGCGCGACAGGTCGCCGATGAAGCCTTCGCCGATGGCCAGCACCACGCGACCGGTGCGCAGCCCCTGCAGATCGGCGATGGCGTCTCTCAGCCCGTCGAGCTGGGTCTGACGCTGGCGGAAGTAATCCAGCACCAGGCGCCCGGCCTCGGTCGGGGTGATGCCGCGGCGGTGGCGCTCGATCAGGTCGACGCCCAATTCTGCCTCGACCTGGGCGATCTGCCGGCTGACCGCGGACGGGGCGATGTCCAGGGCGTCGGCGGCGGCGCGCACGCTGCCCAGCCGCACCGCCTCGACGAAATAGTGCAAGCGTTGTTCGTGAATTCCACGCATCCGTGTGTTCTCGTAAAGGCAACGGAAAAGGCCATTTCCAGTATTGGAGAGAGAACAGGGCGCTGTCCATACTCGGGCCAAGACCACGGCCGCCCCGGCCTGGCCGAGGCCCGCGACGCAGAGCCCCGGAACGGCGCAAAGCTTCGTGCGAAACCCTGTCCGCGCTGGGCTTCCACCTTCCGGCACGCCAGCCGTGCGACCTCGACTAGGCCTCCAGAACGACCGGGTCGCGCTCCTTCGCGGAGCCCTTTTCTGCCCAGCGGGCTTCGCCGCTCGCGACTGCCAACCATACCTACAACCGAGCCCGCGAGCGGGCCGCAGGGGGAAGAATGAGCGCCAATCCGACGCTGGCCGTGGGCCAGGACCGAGCCGTCAGCGATACCGTCAAACTCTATATCTGGGCAGCACTGGTGCTGCTGATCGCCGAGCTGATCGGCTCCATCACCATTCCGCTGGGGCCGGGCAAGGTGGTGCTGCTGCCGATGATCTGGGCCCTGCTGCTGGGCGCGGCCGTTGGCCTGGTGGGCAAGCGCATGCCGCTGGGGCTGGGCATCGATCGCGGCGCCCAGGTACGCTCGGCAGCCATCCTGCAATACGCCTTGCTGGTGTTCATCGCCAAGCTCGGCCTGGTGGTGGGTGGTTCCCTGCCTACGGTGATCGCCGCCGGCTGGGCGCTGGCCTTCCAGGAGCTGGGCCATTTCGTCGGCACCATCCTGCTCGGCCTGCCGGTGGCGCTGCTGCTGGGCATCAAGCGCGAGGCCATTGGCGCGACCTTCTCGGTAGGGCGCGAACCCAGCCTGGCGATCATCGGTGAACGCTACGGCATGGACTCCCCGGAAGGCCGCGGCGTGCTCGCCGAATACCTCACCGGTACCCTGTTCGGCGCGGTGTTCATGGCCATCGTCGCCGGCTTCATCGCCAGTCTGAACATCTTCCACCCCTATTCCCTGGCCATGGGCGCCGGCATCGGTTCGGGCAGCATCATGGCCGCCGCAGCCGGTGCCATCGCCGCCCAGCAGACCCCTGAGGTGGCCAAGGAGGTCATGGCCCTGGCCGCTGCGGCCAACCTCATCACCATCACCCTGGGCACCTATTTCACCCTGTTCATCTCCCTGCCACTGGCGGTCTGGGGCTATCGGGTGATGGAGCCGCGCATCGGGCGCACCACCAAGGCCTCCTTCCAGCAGAGTTCGGTGGATGCCGCCGCGGTGGACGAACCCGTGGCGCTGGGCTGGTCGGCCCGCTTCAGTGCCTGGCTGGCCTCGGGTGCCCTGGCGCTGCTGGCGACCCTGGTGATGAGCAAGACGCTGCCGCCGGCCGCCTTCCTGGGGGTCGCGGTGATGATCCTGGCCGCCTTCGTTGGCGAGCTGCTCTGCCAGCTGTTCCGCCGCAAGGTGCCAGCGGTGTGCTGGGTGTCGCTGGTGGCCATGTTCCTGACCTCGCCCTGGTGCCCGCTGGCGCCGCAGATTACCGCCGCCCACAACGCGGTCGGCATCATGGCGCTGATCACCCCGATGCTGGCCTTCGCCGGCCTGTCCATCGCCAAGGACATCCCGGCCTTCCGCCGCCTCGGCTGGCGCATCGTGGTGGTCTCCCTGACCGCCGGCTTCGGCACCTTCATCGGCGCCGTGTTCATCGCCGAACTCTTCCACTGATCCGCCCCGCGCGCACCGGGTCCCCGGTGCGCCGCTTCCCGCTGCCGTACCGCACCGCCGTCTGATCTCTCCGTTTCTCGCATTTCGTGTGTCGCAGCTCCCAGCCTTGAGCGTTGGACGCCCGCTGTCGTCCGTGGACGATCACCGGCGCTTGAGCTGCGCCCCGAGTTGCAGTATCTATGATGGAAAATTAACAAAAATCGTTAATTTAATAACATCAAGAAAAACGGAGGCGCGCTCGGCATGGGCAAAATCGCGGTCATCGGCAGCAACATGGTCGATCTCATCACCTATATCGAGCGACTGCCTGTCCAGGGCGAGACGCTGGAAGCGCCGGACTTCGCCCTCGGCTGTGGCGGCAAGGGCGCCAACCAGGCGGTCGCCGCGGCCAAGCTGGGCAGCAAGGTGCTGATGTTGACCAAGGTCGGTGATGACCTCTTCGCCGACAACACCCTGGCCAACTTCCGTCGCTTCGGCATCGACACCCGCCACGTGACCCGTGCGCCCGGGCGCTCCAGCGGCGTGGCGCCGATCTTCGTGCAGCCCGATTCGCACAACAGCATCCTCATCGTGAAGGGCGCCAACGCCGCCCTTGGTCCGGCCGACATCCAGGCCGCGGAAGCCGATCTGCGCGACTGCGCGCTGATCGTGCTGCAACTGGAGATCGCCCTGGAGACCGTCTATGCCGCCATCGACTGCGGCCAGCGCCTGGGCATCCCGGTGTTGCTCAATCCGGCGCCGGCGGTGGCCGAGCTGAGCGCCGCGCACCTCGCCCGGCTGGACTACTTCGTCCCCAACGAGACCGAGCTGGCCCTGGTCAGCGGCCTGCCGGTGGCGGATCGCGACAGCGCCTTCGCCGCCGCGCGGGTATTGGCCGGTCGCGGCATCCGGCACGTGGTGGTCACCCTGGGCGCCGCGGGCGCGCTCTACGTGGGCGAGGAGGGCGAATTCAGCCTGCCCGGCCAGCGGGTGGCGGCCATCGACACCACCGGCGCCGGCGATGCCTTCATCGGCTGCTTCGCCCATGGCCGCGTCCAGGGCCTGGGCCTGCGTGAGGCCATGCAGCGGGCGGTGGCCTATTCGGCGCTGTCGGTCACCGGGCGCGGCACCCAGACCTCCTATCCCGAGGCCGCGGTCTTCGAAGACTACCTCGCTTCCCTGGATCTCTGACGCAAGGTCGGCGAAACCCCACCCTGGCACCCCTACGGAGAACAACAATGAGCCAGTCACCCCTGCGGCCCAGTGCCGACGGCTATTACCTGAACCGCACGCCGTGGTTCGCCTTCATCCTGCTGTGCTGCATCTTCGCCCTCTGGGCCGCGGCGGCGAGCATGAACGACGTGCTCATCGCCCACTTCAAGAAGGCCTTCCTGCTCAGTGACTTCCAGACCGCCTTCGTCCAGTCGGCCTTCTATCTCGGCTATTTCTTCCTGGCCCTGCCGGCCGCGCTGATGGTGCGGCGCTTCAGCTACAAGACGACCATCCTCTTCGGCCTGTTCCTCTACATGGTCGGCTGCCTGCTGTTCTTTCCCGCCGCCTCCATGGCCAAGTACGGCATGTTCCTGCTGGCGCTGTTCGTGATCGCTGCGGGACTGTCCTTTCTGGAGACCGCCTGCAACACCTATTCGACCCTGCTCGGGCCGCGCGAGACCGGCACCCGCCGGCTGAACATCTCCCAGACCTTCCACCCCTTCGGCGCCATGACCGGGGTCTACGTCGGCAGCTTCGTGATGTTCAAGGAGGGTGACGCCAGCCAGGCGCAGCTGCTGCAGATGAATCCCGCCGAGGCCGCCGCCCAGCAGTTGCAGATGATCCAGGCTACCCTTACGCCCTACCAGTGGATGATCGGCGTGCTGGTGCTGATCTTCGTGCTCATCGCCTGCACCCGCTATCCGGCCTGCAAGGGCAACGATCGGGCCCGCAGCGAGGGTGACGGCGTCGCCGCCAGTCTGGGCCGCCTGCGACGCAATCCGCGCTTCGTCTTTGGCGTGCTGGCGCAATTCCTCTACGTCGGCGCCCAGGTTGGCGTCTGGAGCTTTACCATCCGCCTGGCCATGCAACTCGGCGGCATGAACGAGCGCAGCGCCTCCTGGTTCCTGCTCACCACCTTCGCCGCCTATTTCGTCGGCAAGCTGATCGCCAACCTGCTGATGCGCCGCTGGCATCCGGCCAAGGTGCTGGGCGTCTACGGGGTGCTGTGCATCGCGCTGCTGGCCTACACCATCCTGGTGCCCAACATCACCGCGGTGTACGCCGCCGTGGGCGTGAGCATCTTCCTCGGACCCTGCTGGCCGACCATCTATGGCCTGACCGTCGACGGTATCGGCCGGGACACCGAATTCGGCGGCTCGCTGCTGGTGATGAGCATCGTCGGCGGCGGGGTGATCCCGATCTTCCAGGGCCTGCTGTCGGACTACACCGGCGGCAACATGCAGCTGGCCTATTCGGTGCCGCTGCTGTGCTTCACGGTGATCGTCGCCTACGCCCTCTATTGCCTGCGTCATCCGGCCAGCGAACGGCTGCCGGTGGGCGCCGCCCAGACTGCCTGAGGAGGGCGCCGTCATGTCCGTACGCCTGCCCCTGCAGCCTGAGCAATTCACCGCCGACGAGCGCACCCTGCTCGCCAGCGACGCCTTCCAGGTGCGCGCCTGGACCTATCCCTCCGGGGTGCGCGCCCTGGCGCTGGAGAATCGTCGTGGCCGCCTGGTGGTGCTGCCCTACCAGGGGCAGATGATCTGGGACGCCAGCTTCGACGGCTGCCGCCTGACCATGCCGGGGCTGTTCGACCAACCGCGGCCGACCCGGCGGATCATCGAGACCTATGGCTGCTTCATGTTCCACGCCGGGGTACTGCGCAACGGCTGCCCGGCGCCGGAGGACAGCCACGAGTTGCACGGCGAGCTGCCCTGCGCGCCGCTGGACGAGGCCTGGCTGGAACTGGGCCAGGACGCGGAGGGCGATTTCCTGCGCGTGGGCGGCCGCCACGACTATGCCATGGGCTTCGGCGATCGCTATCGCGCCCAGCCCCGCGTGACCCTGAGAGCGGACAGCGCGGTGTTCGAACTAGGCCTGGAGGTGGAAAACCAGGCCGGCCAGCCCATGGACCTGATGTACATGGCGCACATGAATTACGCCTATGTGCCCGGCGGACGCTTCCACGAGCCGCTCGGGGTGGCCCGCACCCGGGTGCGCACCAGCGTGCCGGCCCATGTGCGGCCGACCGCCGACTGGCAGGCCTTCATCGCCGAACTGGCCGAGGACCCCGAGCGGCTGCGGGTGCTGGATGCGCCGGCGCGCTACCAGCCGGAGATCGTCAGTTTCATCGATGCGCCGGGGACCGACGCGGCGGGGGAGGCGCATTTCCTGCTGGAGCATCCGGGCGGCGCCGCCTTCTACACGGCCTATCGCCCGCAGGACTTGCCCCATGCCACGCGCTGGGTGCTGCACAACCCCGATCAGCAGGTGGCGGCCTTCGTGCTGCCGGCGACCTGCGAACCGGAGGGCTATCTGGCCGAGACGGCCAAGGACCAGGTGCAGCAGCTGCAACCGGGAGAGCGCCGCGCCTTCAGCGTCCGGACCGGCTATCTCGCCGCCGCCGAGCGTGAGGCGCTGCTGACGCGCCTGGCCGACCCGGCGCGGATCAGGTAAGCAGTTGCGCGCCGTTCGCCTCGATCCGCTCGCGATAGCTGCGCGGAATGTGTCCGTCACTGACCACCAGGTCGAAGTCGCCGAGTGCCGCGAAATGCGCGGCGCGCACCACGTCGAACTTGGTATGGTCGACCAGCAGGAGCCGCTGCTGGGCCTGGCGCAGGACCTTCTGCTTGACCTCGACCTCGTTGAAGTTGAAGCAGGTGACGCCAAAGTCCTCGCTCACCCCGGCCGCCGAGACGAAGGCATGGGTGAGGCGCACGCCGTCGAGCACCCCGGTCTCCAGGCGACTCTCGAAGATCTGGTTCTTGCGCTGGAAGGTGCCGCCGCAGACCACCAGGGTGCAGTTGACCTTCTGCTGCAGCTTGAGCAGCACATTGAGCGAATGGCAGACGGCGGTGAATTCCAGGTCATCGGGAATGAAGTCCACCACGAAGGGCGTGGTGGTCCCGCAATCGAGGAAGACGGTGTCGCCGGCGCGGATCTGCGCCGCGGCCAGCCGACCGATGCGGCGTTTTTCCTCGACCTGGCGCAGATCCTGTTCCACCACCTGGTAGCCAGGCGCCTCGCTGCCGCCGACATCGCGGGTGACATGACCGCCGAGCAGGCGCAGGCCGTCCGGCGGGAGCCGCAGGTCGCGTCTCAGGGTCATTTCCGAGACACCCAGGAGCTGGGCCATCTCGCGCAGGTGAATGGCGTGCTGATCCTGCAGCGCCTGGTGCATCAGCTTGAGCCGAGCGGCTTTCTTGCTATCCATGAGGGGTGCGCTACGGGAGTCCGACTAGAGGTGCAGGCCGCACCAACCAAGAATTCTGATCCGATCATACGCTACCCGTGCCTGAGGAGGCCCCATGCAGCTTGAACCCGGCGAACTCGCCAAGACCATCGACCACACCCTGCTCGCCGCCGATGCCCGCCGCGCCCAGATCGACCGCCTGTGCCAGGAGGCGCGCACCCATGGCTTCTATTCGGTGTGCGTGAATTCCGCCCAGGTCCCCCACGTCGCGGCGCAACTGGCCGGTAGCGCGGTCAAGGTCTGCGCGGTGGTGGGCTTTCCGCTCGGCGCCGGGCTGAGCGCGGCCAAGGCCTTCGAGGCCGAGCAGGCCATCGCCGCCGGGGCCGGGGAGATCGACATGGTGCTCAACCTCGGCTGGCTCAAGGATGGCCTGCTGGAAGAGGTATCCGCCGACATCGCCGCGGTGCAGGCCGCCTGTGGCGCGGTACCGCTCAAGGTGATCCTGGAGACCGGTCTGCTCGACGATGAGCAGAAGCGCCAGGCCTGCCGGATCTGTCGCGACCTCGGCGTCGCCTTCGTCAAGACCTCTACCGGTTTCGGCCACGGCGGCGCGACCCTGGACGATGTCCGCCTGATGCGCGAAGAGGTGGGTCCGGAAATGGGCGTGAAAGCCTCCGGCGGCGTGCGTGACCGCGCCACCGCCCAGGCCATGCTGGACGCCGGTGCGACCCGCCTGGGAACCAGCTCGGGCGTGGCCATCGTCAGCGGTAGCGAGGGTGGGGCGGAGTATTGATGCAGGGGTGACGTAGGTTGGGTTGGGCTTTCGGCGGTGGAGCCGCCTCAGCCCAATCTACGGGTTAGCCCGGTCCTTGCCGATACAGCTTGGAATCCTGGAAATCCCCCGGCGCCAGCACCTCGCCGACCAGGATCAGGGCGGTGCGGCGAAAGTCCTTGTCCCGCGCTCGTTCGACGATGTCGGCCAGGGTGCCCCGGACGCTGGCCTGGTCCGGCCAGCTGGCGCGGTGGACGATCGCCACCGGGCAGGCGGGGCCGTAGTGCGGCAAGAGGTCGGCGACGATGCGCTCCAGCTGGCCTACGCCGAGGTGGATCGCCAGGGTCGCGCGATGGCGGGCCAGGTCGGCCAGCGCCTCGCCTGCCGGCATGGCCGTGCGGCTGGCGTAGCGGGTGAGGATCACCGTCTGGCTGACCCCGGGCAGGGTCAGCTCGCAACCCAGCAGCGCAGCGCAGGCAGCGGTAGCGGTGACGCCGGGAACGATCTCATAGGGAATGCCCAGCGCCATCAGGCGACGGATCTGCTCGCCGATGGCGCCGTACAGCGAGGGATCGCCGGAATGCACCCGGGCCACGTCCTGGCCGCGGGCATGGGCGGCGGCCAGATGGCCGACGATGGCGTCGAGATCCAAGTGGGCGGTGTCGATCACCGTCTCGGCCTGATGCCCCTCCAGCACCGCGGGCGGCACCAGGGAGCCGGCATAGAGGATCACCGGGCACTGGCGGATCAGCCGCTGGCCCTTGACGGTGATGAGGTCGGGATCGCCGGGACCGGCGCCGATGAAATGAACGGTCATGGGGTTTCCTCGGCCAGGGCGACAAGCAGTTCGGCGGCGCTGGCGAATTCGCGATCGACGCAGGGCAGGGGGGGGCGGCGCAGGATCAGCACCGGCAGGCCCCGCTCGCGGGCCACCTGCAACTTGGGCTGGGTGGCGGCGCTGCCGCTGTTCTTGCTGATCAGCACATCGAAGTCGCCCGCGGCGAAGAGTGCGCGTTCGGCCTCCAGGGCGAAGGGGCCGCGGTCGGCGATGATCCGCGCCCGTGCGTGGCCGGGATGGGCGTCGAGCAGGCGCAGGGTCCAGAACTGGTGGGTGGGAATTTCTTCCAGATGCTCCAGAGGTTCGCGCCCCAGGGTGAAGAAGGGGCGGACGAAGGGTGCCAGTGCGGTCTGCAACTCGGACCAGTCGGCCACCTCGCGCCAGTCATCGTCGGCTCCTGCCTGCCAACCCGGGCGGCGCAGCGCCCAGCAGGGGATGCCGGCCTGGGCCGCGGCCTGGGCAGCGTTGTGGCTGATCTGGGCGGCGTAGGGATGGGTGGCGTCCAGCAGCAGTTCGATGCCTTCGTCGCGAAGAAAGGCAGCCAGTCCCGCGGCACCGCCGTAGCCGCCGACCCGCACCTGGCAAGGCAGGTCCTGGGGCACCCGGCCGAGACCGGCCAGGCTGTAGAGGGCATTCGCCGGTAACTGGCGGGCGATGGCCAGGGCTTCGGTGGTACCGCCGAGCAGGAGGATCTTCATGGGCGGTCTTCCGTAGGAGCGGGAGGCTTTGTCATGCATGGAGCGCCCTCACCCCCGGCCCCTCTCCCCGAGGGAGAGGGGAGGAAAGGTGGTGCCTGGGGGCTGGCTGCGGAGTAGGGGTATTGGTCTCGCAGGCGGCTTTCCCGCTGGTCATTGCAGCTTGCTCGGTAATAGTCGTGGGCGTCAGCCCGGACGCCAGACTTCCAAGCCACCACCCAACCACCCCCTCTCCTCCGCGGGGAGAGGGCTGGGGTGAGGGGGCAAGGAGCCGCTCATAGTCCTCAGGGATGAAGGAGGCACACCCAACCACCCGCTCTACTTTTGACGAGCGAAGCCCACTCACGGCTTCACCGCTTCCAACAACGTAATAGGCAGCGCCGCACGCCAGGTGTCGAAGGTGCCCAGCGGCTGGGCCTGGGCTACCTGCAGACGGGTCAGGTCGCCGCCGTGGCGTTCGCGAAAGGCCACCAGCGCGGCTTCGGTCTGCAGGGTCACGGCATTGGCGGCCAGGCGACCGCCGGGGCGCAGCGCGGCCCAGCAGGCGTCCAGCACCCCTGGCGCGGTGAGGCCGCCGCCGATGAAGATGGCGTCCGGGGTGGCCAGACCGGCCAGGGCCTCGGGCGCCTGGCCGGCCACCAGGTGCAGGGCTGGGGCGCCAAGCTGATCGCGGTTGTGGAGGATATGCGCCTGGCGGCCGGCGTCGGCTTCGATGGCCAGTACTCGGCAGCCGGGATGGCTGCGCGCCCATTCGATGCCGATGGAGCCGCAACCGGCGCCCACGTCCCACAGCAGCTCACCGGGGCGCGGCGCCAGGCGCGCCAGGGTCACGGCGCGGACGTCTCGCTTGGTCAGTTGGCCATCGTGGCGATAGACGCTGTCCGGCAGGCCGGGGGTGAGCGGCAGGCCCGCTTCACCGGTCTCGCTCAGGACCTCGATGGCCACCAGGTTGAGCGCCGCCGCTTCCACCAGCGACCAGTCCTGGGCGCGACCGGTGATTCGGCGCTCCAGGGGACCGCCCAGGTGCTCCAGCACCTGCAGCTGGCTGGCGCCAAAGCCCTGCTCCACCAGCAGCGCGGCCAGGGCCGCAGGGCTGTGGCCGTCGTTGCTCAATACCAGCAGGCGGGCGCCCGGGTGCAGATGGCGCACCACGGCGGCCAGGGGGCGGGCCACCACCGATAGCAGGGTGACGTCCTGCAGCGGCCAGCCCAGGCGAGCCGCGGCCAGGGAATAGGAGGAGGGCGCCGGCAGCACCTGCAGTTCGTCGGCCGATAGCTGGCGCGCCAGGCTCGCGCCGACGCCGAACAGCATGGGATCGCCGCTGGCCAGCACGCAGACCGGGGTGCCGCGCCGGTCCAGTACCGGGGCCAGGGCGAAGGGCTGTGGCCAGGGCTCGCGCGTGGCGCGGATGCAGGGGGGCAGCAGCGCCAGCTGGCGCGGACCGCCGATGACGACCCCTGCCTCCAGCAGGGCGCGGCGGGCCTGTTTGCCGAGGCCGGGGTAGCCGTCTTCGCCGATACCCACCACGGTCAGCCAGGGGATCATGAACACACCTCATCGAACGTCAGCCGACCGGGCGTTTTCAAGGGGTCGGGGTCGGGTGGCCCCGGAGTCATTATCTGACCCGGGGCCCCCTAAGAACCGTGCTTGCGACTTTCGCAGCACACGGCTCAAGCTTACGAAAAACCAGCCATAGGCTGGCCGGCAACTGTGACGTGCGATCCTAACATCATAGACCGCTATATCTCAGGGTTACCTGTTGCCGCTGGCTATGCACCAGCGAGTGGCAGTTAGGGTGTATGAGCACGCGATTTTTCAGGGTGTCCTTGCCGCCGTCCACCCGTCGAATGACGTGATGGTCGTCCCAGCCAGTTTCCTTATTTACCGCGTGACCACATAAGGCGCAGAGTCCTTTCTGCCGCGTGAAGAGATACAGGATTTGTTTTCTGAAATGCAGTTTGTGCTGCATTCGTCGAACTCTTAGTTTTTCCCATTTCTCTTCGTGTTTCGCATCGTATGGATGGTACCCACCCGATAGCCGCGGTTGTCGCCTTATCTCAGTGTCCGCTAGCTGGTATAGCTGGCAGAACTTGCGTTCACCCTTCTTACCTCTGTAGGGATGCGCAAAAACCCAATTTCGCTTGCCTATGGAGTGGAAGTATCTATTCCGGCACCAATTAGCTTGCTTCTTCGGATGACGGCGCTTCGCCCACCTTCGCAGCAACCAGACGATCAAGCTGTCTAACCGGCTGAAGGCTTTCTTTGCTACGGCTGGAGAGTGGTATTGAGCCCACCCTTTCAGCACCGGATTCAGGCGTCCGATTAGCTCTTCCTGAGTCAATGCCCCGCTGGTTTTTACTATTTCTCTAACCTTGCGATAGAACGTTGAGATGTTCTTTTTCGAGGGCTTGATGAATAGCTTGGTCCGGCGGTAAGGCGACTTCGGGACGTACTTCCTGAAATTCCACCCTAGGAAATCGAAGCCCTGAAGGATGTGGGTTATCTGCGTTTTCTCTTCGGACAAGCTCACCCCTCGTACTGACAGGAATTGCTCGACCCAAGGTATGACCTCGTCAGTCAACAGCTCTTTGGTAGCCGCTGTGATGATGAAGTCGTCCGCGTATCGCACCACATGCACTCTGGGCGTATCGGCGTCGGTACCCGCTAGCTTTCTGGCCAGATGGCCTTTGAGCTGCATCTCCAAGCCGTTAAGGGTGGCGTTAGCCAAACAGGGCGAAATAATCCCGCCTTGTGGCGTCCCGGCCTCCGTAGCCATGAAGTGTCGCCGGTCAATTACCCCGGCCTTCAACCACAGCCGCAGTACCTTCTTGTCCATAGGGGCGTTCTGGCACAGCCACTCGTGATTGATGTTGTCGAAGAACCCCTTGATGTCACCTTCCAGAACCCACATAGGTGAGTCGTCTCTCGACATTAACTGAAAGATTTCAACCATCGCATCAGCGGTCGAGCGATCCGGCCGGAAGCCGAAACTTTTCGGGTCGCTGGTGCTTTCGATGACGGGTTCCAGGGCTGACAGGTAGAGCGCTTGCATGGCCCGATCAAACATCGTCGGTATACCTAGCGGGCGCTTTTCCTTCTTCCCTGGCTTCGGTATCCAAACCCTCTTTAGCGGTTTGGGCCGATAGCCTCGTTTCTCCGATAGACGCTTCGCGGCGTAGAGCTTGGCTGGAGGCGTCCCCCAGGTTTCTCCATCAACGCCCGGAGTCTTGCGACCCCGGTTTTCAGTCACCCGTCTTACAGCCAAACAGCGACCATAAAACGAATGGGTCAGTAACCGTTGTAGGCGTTTAACCCTACGCCAGTCACCGGCCATTGTTGCCTGCGCAATCTTCAACTGCGTTTTCCGAACGGAGATTTGGATCTTGGCCCAATCGAGATCGTGCCAGCCCTTCACGCCGTCAGGAGACGCAGACGAAACCGATGTTGCTGGTTGCGTATTCATACAGTCCTCCTCAGGTCAGTAACCTTCGGGACGGACTTCTCCCCCTAGGGGTTGAAGTCACCCCTAGGGTCGTTTCGCTGGAAATCAGCACTAGATCATGCGCCCGTAAACCAGGTGCACGTCAGCCAGGGTTGCC